>JASJBC010000005.1 GCA_030066715.1 Acidimicrobiia bacterium | reverse complement strand
CAGCCGGACAGGCCCCCTGGTGGAGATCATCGAACACGGAACCAACGGCATGCTCTGTCCCGTCGATGACGTCGATGCGTTTGCCGAAGCGGTCCGCTATCTGCGCGAAAACCCTGACCGTCGAGTTGCGATCGGTGCGGCTGCGCGCGATACGGTCCTGGCGCGGTTCTCGATGGATGGGATGACGGACGCGTACGAGGCGCTCTTTGCCCGACTCACCGGAGCCGAGCGGTCGTAGCCGGAAGCAGGCCCGGCATTCAGCCCCGGAAGTCCCGCCACGGGTTGAAACCCCGGTAGATCGGATACGCGATCCAGTACGCCGTGTAAATGGCGCGCCGGCCGAGATTGCCCGCGTAACGCTCGTGAATCAGCTTCTCCTCGCGGAAGCGCTCGCGCAGTGCGGCGCGGTCCCGCTGCGAGCTGATACCGGTCCTGCGCATGACAGACAACGGGAGATCGTGAATCCCCGCCCGTACCCCCTGCCGGTATGCACGCAAGAAGAGGTCGTAGTCCATGGACACTCGCAGCGACGTGTCGAAGCCACCCAGATCCCGCAACAGGCTCGTGCGGCACAACACCGACTGGTGATAGAGGCCCCACTTGAAGTTGGTCAGCCAACCCTCCCGTGGCATTCGCGGGGCCACGAGTTCGCCATCCTCCTGCTCATGGAAGAGTCGGAACGCCTCTATGGGTTCTGCGAGCAGCGGTGCTGCATCCTCCAATGCACTTGGCCCCACGAGGTAGTCGTCGGCATGCAGGAAGAGCACGTACTCTCCCGTGACCAGCTCGAGGCCTTTGTTCATGGCGTCGCTGATGCCGTCGTCCGGCTCGGAGACGATGTGGTCTATCCCATCGGCACGCTCGCGAACGATGTCCATCGTCGCATCACTCGAAGCTCCGTCAACAACGATGTACTCGTAGTTGCGATAGGACTGCGAGGTGACGCTGTCGATCGTGTCGGCGATGTACCGCTCGGCGTTGTACGCGGCCGTAACGATGCTGATCTTCGGCGTCATCGCCGCGCAGCCTAGCGGTCGACTGTTCCCGGCTCCGCAGCTCGACCACCGTCACGGGCGACAACGGGCCTAACCTCGCCCTATGGACCTGACCATTCGTCCCGCTCGGCCTGAGGACGCCGCTGCCATCGCCGAGTTCACGACCGACACCTTTGAATGGGGCGACTACATCTCGGATGTGCTGCCGCATTGGCTCGATGCGGACGACGGTTGTGTCATGGTGGCCGTCGACAACAATGACATCGCCGTCGGGCTCGGGCGGGGTCAGATGCTGTCGGCGTCCGAGATGTGGTTGCAGGGCGCCCGTGTCAGCGAACCGTGGCGTCGCCGGGGAGTCGCCTCCGCCATCGGCGGGGCTCTCATCGACTGGGCGACCGGGCGCGGCGCCAAGGTCGCCCGGCTGCTCACCGAGGGTTGGAACGAAGCTGCCCAGGGTCAGGTGGAGAAGAGCGGGTTTCGGCGCTCCAGCGACTGGGTGGTCGGAGCCCGGCCCATCGCAGACTCCGAGCCGGCCACAACGGGCAACGGCGGGCAGCGCGCCAAGGCCAAGAGAAGGCTGGAGGTCGCTCATTCCTCGGAGGCCGTACCCGCCTGGGTGTCGTGGCGTTCCGGCCCGCTCGTCGCCCCCGCTCGCGGGCTGCACGTAGATGGCTGGCGGTGGTGGCAGCTCACGGACCACCATCTCATCGCCGCCGGCAAAGCGGGCCGATTGTGGAGCTCACGAGCCGGTTGGGTTGTCACGAGACGTGACGAGGGCACCCTGTACGCCGATTGGCTCGAGTGCGGCCCCGATGACAGCGACGATATGGTGCGGTCGATAGTCGATCTCGCCGTCGAGACCCATGCCGACTACCTGCGGATCACCGTGCCCGCTGTGGATTGGCTCGTGGCAGCCATGGAGCGGTCCGGGTGCGAGATCCACCCGATGTACATCTACGAGTTGGCCCTCTAGCTGAGGCTCTCCCAGTAGAGCTCGATCGGATGTAGCACCCGATAGCCGTTGCCGAGGTGGCCCCGCAGCTGGATCTCGCAGCCGGGGTTTGCGGTTACCACCGTGTCGAGCCCCGTCGCTGCGATCTGCTCGACTTTCTGCTCGCCGAGCTGCTCGGCGGTCTCGTGCTCGTACACCATGTACAGCCCGGCGGCACCGCAGCACAGCCCGTCGGGGTCGATCTCGACCGGCGTGTAGCCCGCAGCACGCACGATCTCCCGCGGGGCAGATGTGATCCGTTGCGCATGACGAAGATGACACGGATCCTGGATGGCTACGGCACCGTTCGGCTTCTCTGCGCGGGGAAGTCGCCCGTCTGCGATCAACTCAGCGACGAACTCAGTGACGTCTTTGGTCCGGCCGGCAACGGATTCCCCGCCTTCTGCCCACTCGGCGTACTCCTTCAGGTGGGCGGAGCAGCCGGCCGCATCGCTGATGATGTAGTCGTATCCCGCAAAGGCTGCCGTGTTCTGCTTCGCCATCCGCCGGGCCGCATCTCCTGCTCCCTCATGTGCTGCCAGGGCGCCACAACACTGCTGCCGCTCCGGGCTGTGCACCTGGAAGCCCGCCATTTGCAGCACCCCGCGCGTCGCATCGTGGACCGCCGGAAACCACTCGTCCATGATGCACCCGGCAAGCAGGGCGACTGAGCCCGCCGGCTCCGCCGGGGTGTTGTCGTGGACACCGACCACAGTGTGCGGGAAGACTCGCAGCGGGCGCAGACCTCGGGCAATGCGGAGCTTCCTCGGCAGGAACCGGGTGATGCGAAGCTTCTGGAGGATGCCGATTCCGCTGGTGGCAAGGGCGAGCAGCCACTTCACATTGAGCAGACGACCGACCAACAGCCGGCGCAACCTCCCAGTGAACGATGGTTGATCCTCGGCCAGCTGCTCCCGAGCTCCCTCCATCATCAAACCAAATGGGATCAGCGACGGACAGGCTGCCTCGCAGGCCCGGCACCCCAGGCAGAACGACATCATGCCGGCATAGGTCTCGTCACTGGGAAGCTCGCCAGTGGCGATTGCAGCCATCGCCACGATGCGACCCCGCGGCGAGGCCACCTCGTCTCCGGTCAACCGGAAGGTAGGACAGTGCGGCAGACACAACCCACACGTCACACAGGTATCGAGTTGTGCCTGTGTCGGCCCCATCACACACCTCCTGGCAGGATTCCGGGATTGGCTATGCGGCGCGGGTCGAATGCCGCCTTGACCCTCCTCTGTAGCTCGACCGACGACGGCGGCGTGCCCCACGGGTCGAAATCTGACTTGCCACGGATTGTCGTCAGCGACCCCCCTGCGCTCTCGGCGGCGTCACGCAACGTACCCAGGTCGTCCAACGTCACACCGTCCGCAACGAGCTTCACCTCGCCCACCCCATAGGCGGCCTGGTAGTCGCATCCGAGGTCGGCAAGGAGACGCAGTTGCGCCGTCACGTCCCCGGCAGGCACACGAAGCGCCAACTCGTGCGACCCGACCATCGGCTCCGGCCACCGGTGCCCTTCCCCAGCCTCACCGCCGAGGGACGCACACTGTGCTTCGACCTCTGCATGGGTGCCAGCGAGGTAGGCATGCGTGCCGTGTGGGGTCGCAATCAGGGCCAGCGGTCGATAGGCAGTTGCCAGGGCTCGGTCGGGATCGTCGACCCGCACCGTTGCCTGCGCCTCGGGAAGCGGCCACAGTTTGAGACACATCTCTGCGATCAATCCGAGCGACCCCAGCGAGCCGGTGACGAGGCGGGGCAAGTCGTAGCCGGTCACGTTCTTCACCAACCGGCCTCCCCCGCGCACCAGCCGGCCGTCTCCGGTGACGAGCCGGACCTCCAGCATCCGATCTCGCGTCGGCCCGTAGCGCAGCCGCCGCCAGCCGGACAGCCCGGCGGCGACCACACCGCCGACGGTCTCGGTCCCGGGCGCCTCCGGAAGAACCGCAGTCTGGTTCTTCTGCTGGAGGCTGGCTTCGAGTTCCGCAACCGTCACCCCGGGCTGGACGACCACGGTCATGTCCTCCACCTGCCAGGCGACGATCCTGTTGAGCCCGGCAGTGCTCATCACGATGTCGGGATCGACCTGATTGCCGATGTCCTGGTGGTTGCCACCTGCCCAGAACATCACCCGCAGCCCGTTCGTCGCGGCGAACTCGAGCACTGCGGCGGCATCCTCGTACGACTTCGGGACCACGGTGATCTCCACCTCCGGAGCGCCGGCGATGGGATCGGCGATGAGTCCCCGGGCGAGCCTGGCGAGTTCCTGGCGCAGCATCATGGTGCCGCCTCCCCGGGAAGCGCCGTCAGGCCGTAGTCGTAGCACCGCGAACCCCGCGGCAGGATCTTTCCGGGGTTGAGCAGTCCCTCCGGGTCAAAAGCCTCCCGGAGCCGGGCTTGGGCGTCGAGATCGACCGGAGCGAAGACGAGCGGCATGAGGTCGCGCTTTT
Source organism: Acidimicrobiia bacterium (assembly GCA_030066715.1). GTDB lineage: Bacteria > Actinomycetota > Acidimicrobiia > Spongiisociales > UBA5794 > JAAETI01. Next base: position 52,851 of record JASJBC010000005.1, on the reverse strand, counting down.
CGAGCCCGACACCGTGCTCCCCCGTCAGCGAGCCACCGGCCGCCACGGACACACGCACCATCTCCTCGGCGGCCGCTCGCACCTGCTCCGTCTTGCCGGGCTCCCGGCTGTCGTAGGCAACCAGCGGGTGGAGGTTGCCGTCGCCGGCGTGGAAGACGTTGAGCATCTGAACGTCGTAGCGCTCGCCGATTGCGTACACCTCGGTGATTACATCGACGAGGGCCGTGCGCGGTACGACCGTGTCATGCAGGTAGTAGTCGGGGGCCGCCTGGGCGACCGCACCAAACGCGCTCTTGCGGGCTTTCCACAGCAGCGCACGTTCGGCATCGTCGGCGGCGATCCGCACCGAGGTGGCTCCCTGCTCGCCGGCGATTCGCTCGATGGTCTGCGACTCCGCGGCAACGCCCGCTTCGAGACCCACCACCTCGGCGAGGAGAACCGCCTCCGCATCGACCGGGAGACCGGCGTTGATGAACGCCTCGACCGCAACAACCATGGGACGGTCCATCATCTCCAGCGCCGCCGGGATTATGCCAGCAGCCACGATCGCAGAGACGGTGCCGGCAGCCTCCTGAATGCTGTCAAACGTCAGCAACAGCGTGCGCACGGCGGGCGCGTTCTGCGTCAGCTTGACCAAGACCCCGGTGACGATGCCGAGCGTGCCCTCCGAGCCGACGACGACACCGCGCAGATCGAGACCCGGAGGATCGGGGGCCTTACCGCCGAGCACAACCACATCGCCGTCCGCGGTCACCATCTCGACGGCGAGGATGTGAGCAACCGTCGTCCCCTCCGCCAAGCAGTGGGGGCCGCCCGCATTGGCGCCGACGTTGCCTCCGATGGTGCAGGCTGCCTGGGACGACGGGTCGGGGGCATAGTGCAGACCGAGCGGTTCCGTGTGCCGGGACAGATCCAGGTTGATGACCCCCGGCCCGACCCAAGCGGTTCTTGCCACGGTATCCACGTCCCAGATCTCGTTGATCCGGGTCAGCACGATGAGGAGCGCGGGTTCCGTCGGCACTGCCCCTCCCGCCAGGCCCGTCCCGGCGCCCCTGGCGACAACCGGGACCCCGTGGCGAGCAGCGACGCGGACACACGCAGCTACTTCCTGGGTGGTCTCCGGGAGTACTGCGGCCACGACCTCACCTGTGGTGACCCCGGCATCCTTGTTGTAGACGAGGAGTTCGAGCGGATGGGAGTGGACTCGATCCGAGCCGAGGATTGCCCGCAGGTCGTCGACAAGCGTCATGGCCTCAGGCTACCCGGGTTTGTGGTGCGGTCAGAAGTAGACGGCCCCGGCCGCCGTGAGGACGACGGAGGCGACCACGAGGTAGATGAACACCCGGCGCAGCAGGTCAGATTGCCTGCGGACCCACTCGGTGTAGCAGAGCAGGAGAAACGGGGCTGCGGCCGCCAGCATCTCGAGCGGGTACCGGTAGCCCCAGAAGCTATCGCCCCCCGAGTAGCGGTTGGCCTTCAGCTGAACCAGCAGGTAGAGCACTCCACCGAGGGCCGAGCCCCGAACCCAGGAGGGCGCCTTGCGCCACGCCGCCGGGATGCCGGGGATCAGCAGGATCAGGAATGGCGAGTAGACCAGCAGCCCCCGTGTGGGGTGCACGAGGGCGAGGATGATGTTGCGAAAGAAACCCGAGACCTCGGCGCTGGTGGCGTTGGTGGCAAAGGAATCCGAATAGCCGCCGGTGATGGAGGGGGATCCGAAGACGAGGGCGTTGAACCCGATGAGGGCTGCCAGGCCGAGCGCAGATCCGACGCCGATCTCGACGGCCGGCCGGAGGGAGCGCCGCTGCCAGGCCTGGGTGAGTCCGTTGGCGGCGGCGATGACGGCGGTGTGGGGACGGGTCAGCACTGCGGCCCCAAACCCCAGGCCGGCCAGCCAGCGGTGGGAGGCGGAAAGCAGGGTGCCGGTCACGATCCACAGCATGGCGGGGCCGTGCTGCCACAACGAGTCGGCTGCCACGGACCACAGACCGGTGCCCAATCCCGCAACATACGCCCCGATCGCCGCCGTGCGAGTGTCCGTGAGCTTGCTGAAAGCAACGGCAAGGAGTCCGGCGACGGTGGCAGCGACAACCGCGGACGTGATCGCGGCCGGACCAAGTGGTGGCATCAGAATCTCGACCGGGGCTACGTCGGGAGCCGCCTCGTTGTACACCTCGATGCGCTGCGCCTCGACCGGCCAGACCGCGTAGAGCGGAGCCGCCAGTGCGGGGGCGCCCGGCGGGTATTGCGCGGCAACCGACTCCTTGGCCGGCACGATCCAGGCGATAGTCCGCACGTACTCCGGGGAGACGAGAACCTCATGGTCCTCGAGGAACACATCGCCGTCGGTCCCCAACTCCCAGGCCGTGAACACGTTTGTCGCCGTGTCGATGTGATACGGGAGGGTCCAGCTCGCGGTCAGCAGATAGAGCCCGAGCAGGGGCAGAGCAACAACCCCGAATAGTCGCAGCCGGCTGAGATCACGAAAGGTGTCGGCAAGCCGCTGCATTGCGATAGGTTAACCCCGGGCGGCCGCCAGCCCGATGTGGCAACAACGGAACCTCATGACCAAACGAGTACTGCTCATCACGTCGAACTTCCCCCGCTGGCCCGGTGACGCCACCACGCCATTTGTGCTCAACCTCGCCGTGGATCTGCAGAAGGAGGGATGGCAGGTCGATGTCCTCGCCCCGCACGCCCCAGGCGCCAAACGACGGGAGACCATGAACGGAATCGATGTCCGCCGGTTCCGCTACCTCCTCCCCGAGTCCCAGCAGACGGTGTGCTACGGAGGCGGCGCACTGATCAACCTGCGCGAGCGCCGCTCCAACTGGCTCAAGGTGCCGGCACTGGTTCTCGCCGAAATGGCCGTCACGACGTGGCGATTGCTTCGGGGGCGCTACGACATCGTCAACGCCCACTGGCTGCTGCCACAAGGTTTTGTGGGCGCCGTCGCCGGCCGTCTGACCCGTACCCCGATGGTGGCAACCGTGCATGGCGGCGATGTCTTCGATCTCCGGGGTTCGACGCTGGGCCGCTTCAAGCGGTGGGCGATCAAACGTGCCAGGGTCGTCACCGTCAACTCCACCGCAACGGCGGCGGCAACCAGGGCAATCGAGCCGACCGCCACCATCGCCAAGATCCCGATGGGCGTCGAGTCACGAGCGGCGGACGCCGGCCAGGTTGATGCGATCCGCCACCGGCATCGGGTGGGAGCCGGCCCCCTCGTCGTCTTTGTCGGCCGCCTCGTTGCGGAGAAGGGCGTTGCCGACTTGATCGAAGCCATGCCGGTCGTTCGCAACGCCGCGCCTGCGGCCAAGCTGCTCGTCGTGGGATCCGGTCAAGACGAGTCGGCATTCGTGGCCTTGAGCGAGGACCTCGGTCTCGGCGACTCGGTCGTGTTCACCGGATGGGTCGACCCCGCCGAGGTGCCGGCGTACATGGCCGCCGCCGACGTGTTCGCCGGCCCGTCGAAACGCTCCGCAAGCGGATGGGAGGAAGGCCTGGGTCTCGTCTTCCTCGAGGCGATGATGGCGGGCACACCCGTCGTCGCCACCCGAACCGGAGGCATTCCCGTTATCGTGCGCAACGAGCGCACGGGGCTGCTCGTGGCCGAGGGGTCACCAGATCAGCTCGCGGCGGCGATTCTGCGTCTCCACACCAACCCAACCCTCAGGTCGCAGCTGGTGGCGGGTGGCAAGGATCTCGTCACCGGCACATACACACGGCAGGCGTCGGCGGCCGCTTTCGCCGAGTTGTTCGACTCGCTGCGCTAGCGACGTGTCGCCGGGATGATGTTGTAGCGCTGCTTGTTCAGTTGCACCATGAGGTCGGCAACCATGCCGAGCAACATCAGCGAGAACGCAGCACCCAGGATGACGATGGTGTTGGTGCCCATCCGCCAGTCCTTGTCGAATATGTCGTAGATCACCTTGCCAAAGCCGGCGAGGAAGAGCAGACCGGCCGGGGGCATGAGGATCTTCAGCGGGTTCCACGACAGGACCATCCTGATCACCTGCATCAGATAGCGTCGGGTATCCGCCCACCAGTGGAACTTCGATTTGCCGGCTCTCTTGGCGTAGTCGATCGGCACGTACTTCACCGAGTAGCCGTTGGACAGGAACGCCATCGTGATCGTCGTCACACAGGAGAATCCGCGCGGCAGGAGATGCACGAACTGGCGTGCGACCTCGATGCGCATGGCGCGCAGCCCGGAGTTCAGGTCGGGGATCTTGACTCCGGTGAGGTAGCTGGCGAGCTTCCGGATGAACCACTTGGCCGGCTTGCGCAGGATCTTGACGGTCCCCTCTTCTGTGCGCCGGGCCCCGACGACCTGGTCGTAGCCCTCGATCTGGTCGACGAGCTGCGGGATCTCGTCGTTGGGGTAAGTCATGTCGGCGTCGGTCCAGACGACGTAGCGCCCCCGGGCGGCGAGGGTTCCGTACTTCCGAGACGACCCGGAACCGCGGTTGTGGACGAAGGAGAAGACACGGATCCCGTCGATCTTCTCCAGCAGCTCGGTCGAGCCGTCGGTCGAGCCATCGTCGATCGCGATGATCTCGTAGGTGTAGTCGGAGGCGTCGAGGGCGGTGCGGGTGCGCTCGACCTCTTCCTCGAGGTGACCGACCTCGTTGTAGACCGGCAACACAACGGTGATGTCGACCTCGGGCGGACCCTCGTGGACCGCTGGGTATTCCAAAGCCATGAACTCTCCTTCGGGGGTACCGACGGTACCGATTGCACCCGCGCAAACGGTGCAATAACTAGTTCGGTCCTTCGCGGCGCATCTTGAGCCGAACCGGCTTGCGCCTGACACCCGCCACTTGCACAATGGAAAGCGAGCTACGAGAGGAAGTCATGGCGGCGTGGCTGGCCATAGTTGCGATTCTGACCGGTGTGGTTTGGGCCATCCGCTGGTCGGCCCGGCGCAGCCAGGACATCCACGACTACTACTCGGACGGTGAGGACACGACCACCGCCGAGACCCTGCTGCGCACCAACGAGATGCGCGGCAACAGCATGTAGCGGCTCAGCCGCCGAAACCGCCACCACCCGGTGTCAGCACCAGAAGCCGGTCCCCCGGCGCCACCGCAATCGTCGTCTTCCCGGGAAGCTTCTCCCGCTGCCCGTTGCGCCGGAGCAGCCAGTCCTCACCAACGGCCCCCGGGCCGCCACCGGCGAGACCCCACGGCTGGTTGCGGCGCCTCTCGCCCATGAGCGACACTTCTGCAGCCACCCGGAACTCGATCTCGCGGGCGATACCCTCGCCTCCCCGGTAACGCCCCTCACCCCCGCTGCCGGAGCGCAACCCGTAGCGCACGATCCGGAATGGGTAGTGCGCCTCCAGCGACTCGATGGGCGTGTTCTTGGTGTTGGTCATGCCGGTGTGCACGCCCGACATCCCGCCTCGTCCCGGTCGCGCTCCCTGGCCGCCACCGACGGTCTCGTAGTAGGCGAAATCGTCGTTGCCGATGAGAACGTTGTTCATCGTTCCCTGGCTCGCTGCCGGCACCCGGTCCGGGGCTGCCTGGGCCAGGGCGCCGAGCAGGGTGTCGGCGATTCGCTGGCTGGTTTCGACGTTGCCGGCGGCGACGGCCGCAGGCGGATTGGCGTTGACCAGTGAGCCGGCGGGGGCGGCAAGGTGCATCGGGCGGTAGCAGCCACCGTTGGCGGGAATCGTGGGGTCGGTCGCCACTCGGACTGCGTAGTACAGACAGGACCGCGTCACCGCATCGACCGCATTGATGTTCCCGGCGATCTGGCTGTGCGTCCCCGTGAAGTCGGCCGCAAGCTCGGACCCGTCGATGGTCACGACGGCTCGAATCGGCAGGTCGTGCTCCTTCCACTCCATGTAGTCGACGAACTCGTAGTCGCCGTCGGGAAGGGCGGCAATGGCGTGGCGCATCCGGCGCTCGCCGTAGTCGAGCAGTGCGGCCACGATCTCCAGATAGCGATCGGGGCCCTCGGCGAGAGCGAGATCGGTGATACGCCGCGCTCCCGCCTCGTTGGCGCCGAGCTGTGCGGACAGATCACCGAGCCGCTCAGCAGGAGTGCGGGTTGCCGCGAGGAACGGGACAACGAAGTCCTCCAGCCACTCCCCGCGATAGACCGCCTCGGTCGGCGAGACCCGATGACCCTCCTGATCCACCTCGACCGCATGGGCCGGCATCGAGCCGGGCGCCTCCCCACCAACGTCGGCATGGTGGGCGCGGTTGGCTACCCAGCCGACGAGATTGCCGGCGACATGAACGGGGCGCACGAGGGTGAGGTCGTTGAGGTGAGTTCCACCGTGATAGGGGTCGTTCACCGCGTACTGGGTGTCGGGCTCCATGTCGGCACCAAACACATCGAGCACAGCTGCGACCGAAGCCGGCATCGACCCGAGATGAACCGGGATGTGCTCAGCCTGCGCCAGCATCTCTCCAGATGGGACGAACACCGCAGCCGAGCAGTCGGCGCGCTCTTTGATGTTGGGTGAGTAGGCGGTCCGACGCAGCACGACACCCATCTCGGTGGCGATGGCGGCCAGGCGATTCCGGGCGACTTCGAGCGTGATCGGGTCGATCACCATTCGACCTCCAGCGCGCCGCTGCCGTGCACGACGGCTCGCTCCCCCGGCGCCAGGTAGGTTGTCGCTTCGGTCTCCTCCACCACCGCCGGCCCGGTGATCTCGTCACCGGGTGCCAGCCCCGACCGATTGACAACCCGCGCCGTGACCTCTCCATCGGCGGCGAGCACCACCCGGCTGGGGAGATCAACCGTCCCCGTCGGGACTGCTTCGGGGAGATCCGACCACGAGAGCAGCGGCCGGCCGACGCTCTCGGCCCGGACGGTCACCACCTCGACTGGATCATCAGGCCGGGCAAACCCGTTGCGCTCGCGATGTGTCGCATGGAAGCGAGCGAGCAGAGCTTCCCATCCCTCCCCGGCGGCGTACGGGACCGTGGTCTCATGTGACTGCCCTCGATAGCGCACGTCTACGAATGCCGCAGTCGACTCGGGTTGGGAGCCCCCCGTCTCGAGGCGCTGTGCGGCAGCGGCAACGACTGCTGCGATCTCCGCGTCGAGTTCGGCCTCGTTCTCGATCCGCACCGACTGTGCCGCGTCCGCACGCGGCGGGCTGAGCAGGAGGCCGAGGGCCGAGAAGACCCCAGCATGGGGAGGGACGATGACCCCGGCCATGTCGAGGCGGCGGGCCAGCGCCGTGGCATGCAGCCCGCCCGCCCCACCAAATGCGACCAGATACCCCTGCCGCGGATCAGCGCCCTGTTCGATCGACACCGTGCGGATGGCGCCCGCCATGACTTCCTCGACAACCGTGACGATGCCGCGTGCGGTGTCCGTGGTGGAGAGACCGAGCCCGCCTCCGACCGTGTCGAGCGCGGCAGCGGCCAGATCGGCACGGATCGGCAGTGAGCCGGCCAGCATCCCCTGCGGGTCGATGCGGCCGAGGGCGACGTTGGCATCGGTCACAGCCGGCTCCGTGCCGCCGTGCCCGTAGCAAGCCGGTCCCGGCATCGCACCGGACGAGCGGGGCCCGACGCGGAGCGAGCCACCGCCGTCCACCCAGGCGACGGAGCCACCTCCCGCCCCGACCGTATGTATCGCCACCGAGGGCATGCGGCACGGGTAGTCGGCGACGGGACGCTCGTACAGCACCTCCGGGCGCCCGTCCTCGATACGGCACACGTCTGTTGATGTGCCGCCCATGTCGAACGAAACGAGCCGTGACCTTCCCAGCACGTTGCCCATGGCGGCCGCGGCGACGACCCCCGCCGCCGGCCCCGAAAGCAAGATCGCGGCAGGGAGGAGCGCCGCCTCGGCGATGGGCATCAGACCCCCGGAGGACCTCATCACTTCGATCGCTCCGGGGAGACCGTCGGCCTCTGCCCTCGTCACCAACCGACGGAGGTAGCTCCCCGCCTCGGGTGACAGGTAGGCGTTGATCAGGGTCGTCGATGTTCGCTCGAACTCCCGGAACTCGGGTACCACCCGGCTCGACAGCGATACCGACAGCTCGGGCCAGCGTTGGAGAAGTGCCGCCGCTATCTCGGTCTCGCGTTCCGCGTTCTCGTAGCCGTAGAGCAGCGAGACGGCCACGGCTTCCACCTCCGACAAATCAGCATCGAGATCTGCAACGGTGCTTGCCTCGTAGCGACGGCGGCGGGCGACCAGCGGATCGGGCCGGTCTGCAAAGCTGTCGTAGAGGCTGGGTCGATCCTGACGGCCGATCTCGATCACATCCGCAAACCCGGGAGATGTGATCAGTGCGGTCTCGGCGCCGCGTCCTTCGAGCAGGGCGTTCGTGGCCACCGTCGTCCCATGCAGGAAGCGATCTGCGGTCATTCCGAGACCGGTCGCTCCGCCGACCACGCCGACGCTCTGATCATCGGTGGTCGAGGGCACCTTGCCGGTGACGACATGCGTTCCGTCCCAGCCGACGAGATCTGTGAATGTCCCCCCGACGTCGGCGGCCAGCCCTCCGGTGGAATTGGGCACCGTCATGTACCATCACCGGCAGTCTCGAGCGAGGTTCCCATGCCCGTAACAGTCAGTTCAACCCCCAACCCGAACGCGGTGAAGTTCACCGTCGGTGTTCCGGTGGGCGGGCCCACGACGTACTCGCCGGCACAGCCCACGGACGACCCTCTCGGGAAGGCCCTGTTGGGGCTGCCGGGAGTCGCCAGTGTGTTCATGACCGCTGACTTCGTCACGATCAACAAACTACCCGACGCCGCCTGGGAACCCATCATCGAACCGGCTCAGGACATCCTGGCCGGTCACTTCGCCTAGACGATCTCCAGGCGACCGCTCGCCAGGGTCCAAATCGAGTCGGTAGTCCCCCGTCCGAACTGCTCGTCGTGGGTGACTATCACCATCGCCCCCGGGTACTCCTCGAGGGCGTGTTCCAGCCGCTCGATCGACGGCAGATCCAAGTGGTTGGTCGGCTCGTCGAGAAGAAGCACCCAGGCGCCGCGCCCCAATCCTGTTGCGATGAGCAACTTGCGCGCCTCGCCCGGCGACGGCAGATCGGTTGCCAGCAGCCGCTTCGGGTCCGAGCCGAGGACGCCGACGATGCCGAGAATCCTTCCCTTGGTTGCCGAGTCGAGGGCGGAGACGGAACGCACCAGTGCCCGGGTGTCGGCAACAGTCAGCTCCTGCGGCAGGTGAAGCACTCGCTCCGCGTCCAGTGTCGAGTGGTCGAGCAGAGCCTGCAGCAACGTGGACTTCCCCGCCCCGTTTGGCCCGGCGAGCAGGATGCGATCGGCGCGGTCAACCGACACATCGAGGTCCGGGACGAGGACCTCGCCCCCGGCGGTGAGGCTTCCCCGATAGGCGAGCAAGCGGGAGCGGCGAGCGGGCTCGTAGTCGAAGAACAGCTCGCCACCGAGCTTTCGGGTCACGTCATAGGCCGCTGCAGCCGACCGCAAACGGTCGGCCTCGTCACGAAGCAGGCTGATTTCGTGTGAACCCTGTTTCTGCCCTCCGGCGAAGCGTCCCTTCTTCTCCATCGAGCGGGCGTCCTTGTCCTTCACTCCCGCCGTGCGCAGCTGCCGTTTGTGTCTTGCCTCCTTCGTGGCCGCGGCTCGCCGCTTGTCGGCGAGACGGCGCTCGACCTTCTTCCGCTCGGAGCTGACCCGCTGATAGCCGTCGAGAAGCGCCGATTCCTCGGCTTCCCAGGCCAAATGGGCAGTGTCGTAGTTGCCGTTCCACAGCTCGAGACGGGCCTGGTCGATACGCAGGATGCGGACACAGAGCCGATTGAGAACGGATCGGTCATGCGAAACCACGACCCCCGCCCCGCGGAACCTCAGCAGCGCAGAGATGAGGAGATCTCGCGCCACCGCGTCCAGGTGATTGGTCGGCTCGTCGAGCAGCAGCACGTCGGGCTGTTGATACAGAGCTCCGGCGACCTGCCAGCGCTTCCGCTCGCCCGGCGAGAGCGTCGGCCACCTGTCGAGATCGGAGCGGACGAGTTGGAGCCTCCCGAGGAGAGCGTGCGCCGCACCGTCCCAGGCATCGGCGAGAAGGCGGATGTTGCCGTCGATGTCATCAGCGGTCTGCGGGCAGCGGACGACGAGCCCGTCGGCAGGGTCCAGGTCGACACTTCCCGATGACGGTTCGAGCGTTGCGTCGATCAGGCGAAGCACTGTGGTCTTGCCAGCGCCGTTGGCGCCTACGACCCCGGTCCACCCTGAGCCGAGCGACAGCGATGCGCCGCCGACGACCGGCAGCGCGGTTGAGTACTGGAATGAGAGATTGCGAAAGTGGATTGCCGGCATAGGTGCTCCAAGAAAGGGACGCTCACGGCGTCGGGGCGGTGATTCCTGGAGTTACTTGCGCATCAGTACCTTGGCTGGACGCCACGAGGTTACACGTTCAGACCGTGACCGGTTCCGGCCGCCCGTAGCGCGACCTCAGCAGTCCGTGGCCGGTGAACACCGCCAGGGCAATCCAAACGAGCAAAAAGCCGATCAACTCGTCCCTGCTGACGGCCTCGCTGTAGACGAACACGCCGATGAGGAACTGGAGGGACGGTGCGATGTACTGCAGTATCCCGATCGTTGCCAGCTTGATCCTCCTCGCCGCCGCACCGAACAACAGCAGCGGCGTCGCCGTAGCCACGCCGGTGAGCGCAAGCAGGACTGTGATCCGCGCTCCCGCAGCGCCGAACGACCCGGATCCGTCGGCCCCGAGGGCAAGGAGGAAGAGGAGGGCGGGCAGCACCAGAAGCGACACCTCGACGGTCAGGCTCTCGATCGGGCCGACCGCATCGACCTGCTTCTTGAGCAATGCGTAGAAGCCAAACGTGCCGGCCAGCACCAGGGCTATCCAGGGCAACGAGCCGACACGGACGGTCATGTAGGCGACCCCGCACGCGGCTATTGCCACCGCAAGCCATTGGCCCGGCTCGAGTCGCTCCCGCAGGATGACGACGCCGAGCAAGACGTTGAGAAGCGGATTGATGAAGTAGCCGAGGCTCGACTCCACGATATGTCCGTTGGTCACCGCCCAGATGTACGTGACCCAGTTGACACCGAGCAGCAGCCCGGCAAACAGAAGCCGCGCAACGCTGTTGCGGTCGAGGCCTCTGATCTGCGGCCATGACCGCCGCAGCGTGACGATGCCGGCGAGAAACACGACCGACCACACAAACCGATGGGCCAGTATCTCGAACGCACCAACACTCTCGATCGCTTTCCAGAAGACCGGGAGAACCCCCCAGACCAGGTAAGCGCCGACCCCAAACGCGATGCCGCGATTCATCCCGGCATTCAAGCAGTCGGGGGCGAGCCCTCAGGGCTGCCGCTGCGTCCGTCTACTCACGGCGGAGCTCGGGGACCGCAACCGGCTCGGGGACGGCCAGCAGACGAGCCGAGCCGTCGGTGTCGACGGCGAGATCGACGACCATTCCGGCGGCGGGACGGCGCACGAACCCGTCGCCGTCGTCGACGAGTACGCGGTACACCACCTCGACTAGATACCTGCCCGCTTCGGGTGTCGCCACCGAGAAGGCTTCGACCCACTCCACGTAGGTTGGCGGCTGGTCCGGCTCAGCGCCATCCGGCAGCAGATCGCCGATCCGGTCGGCGGTTGCTGCGTCGCCGTCGACAGTCAGGTAGTCGCGGATCAACCATTCGGCATGCATGACGGCCAGGCGCTCCTCGTCACCCACATCGATGAGCATGAGATCGGCCTCGGTGTACACCACGGGCTCCGGCTCGGCGGGAACCGGCTCGGGAGCGGCCGTGTCCGCAGCCGCCGGTGGGATGGTGGCGGCGGGCAACGTGGTGGCCAGCGTGGCGGTGGGTCCCGGGCCCCGCATCAGGAGCCATCCGATGACACCGACGGCGAACACCACTCCGATGGCAATGGTCAGATAGCGGGTACGGGCATCGGTCGGCGTGGCCGCTAGGGCGGCCCAGGGGATCTGCTCGAGTTCTTCGAAGTCTTCACTCATGGCTCGAACGTACGGAACCGGAAATGCCGGTTCAATAGGTTCAACCGCCGATGTAGCTCATTTCGACTTTGGGCAGATTCACCGTCGCCTCGGAGCGCATCTCGCTGTACCGGTCGGTGCGCCGCTCCCAGATGTCGGTGATCATCGCCGTGAGATCCGCGTCGGAGGCACCGTCACGAATCGGGCCGCGGAAGTCGATCCCCCCGGTGGCGAACAGGCAGGTGTAGAGGACTCCCTCGGCGGAGAGCCGCGCCCTGGTGCAGTCACCGCAGAACGGTTGGGAGATGGAGGTGATGACGCCGATCTCCCCGGCGCCGTCGCGGTACCGCCAGCGGCCGGCCACCTCACCCTTGTAGTTCGGCTCGACCGGTTCGAGGGGATACCGGTCGTTGATCGTCTCGAGTATCTCCTGGGCGGGAACCACGTCGTCCAGCCGCCAGCCGTTGGACACGCCCACATCCATGAACTCGATGAAACGCACGATGTGCCCCGTCCCGCGGAAGTGCTCGGCCATCGGCAGGATCCCGCCGGAATTGACCCCTCGCTTGACCACCATATTGATCTTGACTGGGGTGAGCCCGACCGTTGCTGCGGCCTCGATCCCCTCCAGGACGTCGGAAACCGGGAAATCGACATCGTTCATGGCAGCAAAGACCTTGGCGTCCAGAGAATCGAGGCTGACGGTGATGCGGCGCAACCCGGCCGCAGCCAGGGACTCGGCCTTCCTCGACAAGAGCGAGCCGTTGGTGGTCAGTGTCAGGTCTCGCAGGCCCAGCCCACCGAGCGATGCAATCAGCGTCTCCACTCCTTTGCGCAACAGGGGTTCGCCGCCGGTGATGCGGACCTTGTCGACACCCAGCTTTGTGAACACTCGCGTCAGCCGGGTGATCTCCTCGAAGGACAGCAGCAACTCGCGCTGGAGGAACTCGTACTCCCGGTTGAAGATCTCCTTCGGCATGCAGTAGCGACAGCGGAAGTTGCACCGGTCCGTTATGGAAATCCGGAGGTCACGAAGCGTGCGGCCGCGAGTGTCGACGAGATTCATGGGACGCCACAGGATACCTAGGGGCGGATCCCGTGATTGGCGACACCACTTAGCCCCCGGGCTCTGATACGTTTTTGGTATGGGAAGGTCGATTGAGCTGTGGCTCGACGATGAGGCCGAGGAAGCCCTTGCGGTTCTCTGCTCGGCCGGAGCGACGGAGACGGAAGCCGTACGGACCGCCGTGATCGAGGCGGCCGCTCATGCCAACATCCATCCGCTCGTCAGCAACCCGGAGGCCCTCGAAAGGGCGCTGGACAAGAGCCACGACGTCATTGCGGAGATCCAGACCACGCATCGCCCGCCGCGGTAGCACCACCTCGCGCTCCGCTTGGCCGTGATGCCGGTCGGACGCGCTACCTTCGCCCCATCATGTGAAGGAGCAGCGGTGCAATTCGATCTACCTCTTCCCGAACTCGAGGCATACCGACCGGAGGTGGCGGAACCCGCCGACTTCGACGATTTCTGGGCCGACCAGCTTGCTGCCGCGGCGGCCTTTCCCGTCGACGCACGATTCGAGCAGGTCGCCAGTCCCCTCGTCACCGTGGATGTCTTCGATGTCACGTTCACCGGCCACGGCAATACCGAGATAAGGGGATGGCTGCTTCTTCCCCGGCAGCGGAGCGAGCCTCTCCCCACCGTCGTCGAGTACGTCGGCTACGGCGGCGGGCGCGGGTTGTCGCATGAATCGCTGCTGTGGAGCGCCGCCGGCTACGCCCACTTCCGCATGGACACGAGAGGTCAGGGATCGGACTGGTCGACCGGCGACAGCCCCGACCCGCACGACACGGGGGACCCGAGCGTCCCCGGATTCCTCACCAAGGGCATTCTGCGCCCGGAGGGCTACTACTACGTCCGGCTGTTCGTGGACGCAGTTCGCGCCGTCGCCGCGGCTCGGAGCCATGAAGCGGTCGATCCGGCCCGCGTCGCAGTGGCCGGGGCCAGCCAGGGTGGTGGATTGGCACTCGCCGCCGCTCACCTCGCAGAGGGTGTTGTCGCCACGATGCCCGAAGTGCCATTCCTGGCCCACTTCGCCCGAGCCGCCCAGATCACCGACGAGAAGCCATACGCCGAGCTAGCCAAATACTGCAGCACACATCGCGACCGGATCGCCGACGTGTTCGCAACGTTGTCGTACGTCGATGTCGTCAACCACGCCAAACGCAGCACGGCACCAGGGTTGTTCTCGGTGGGCCTCTCGGATTTGGTCACCCCGCCATCAACGGTCTTCGCCGCATACAACTGGTACCGGGGACCAAAGTCGATCGAGGTCTACCCGTACAACGGACACGAAGGCGGGGGCGCCCACCACGACCTGGCCAAACTGGCGTTTGCCGCCGAGTATCTCTGAGCGGCCTCGGGCGACACTCACTGTGCGATCCGTAGTGACCTCGAGGCGAGGCTCAGCCCTGGGCGAGGTTGATGAACTCGGAACGGGTCCTGGGATCGCTCTTGAAAGTTCCCCGCATTGCGCTGGTCACGGTGGAACTGTCCTGCTTCTGGACGCCGCGCATCATCATGCACAGGTGCTGGCCCTCGATGACGACACCGACGCCGAGCGGATCGAGGATCTCCGTCATGGCATCCGCAACCTGGTTGGTGAGCCGCTCTTGCACCTGCAACCGGCGGGCGAAGAGGTCGACGACCCTCGCCACCTTGGACAGGCCGATGATCCTGCCCTTCGGCAGGTAGGCAACTGCGGCACGCCCAAAGAACGGCAGCATGTGGTGCTCGCACATCGAGTAGAACTCGATGTCCTTCACGAGCACCATCTCGTCGGCGCCCTCGGCATCGAAAACGGCATTGTTGACGACCTCGGATAGCGACGTGGCGTAGCCGTTGGTGAGAAAGTCCAGGGCCTTGGCTACGCGCAGCGGGGTGCGCACCAACCCTTCTCGGTCGGGATTCTCGCCAATCTCGAGCAACTGGGAGCGTACGATCGCTTCGAGTTGCGGCGCATAAACGTCCCCAGCCTGGTCGAATTCCTCCGGTCCGCGGGACTCGTACGGGGTGGCGAGCCGGATTGACGACACGGGTCGCACTGCCTCTGTGTCCGCATCGACCTTGAGCATCAGGTCGTACGCTGTCTTCTCCGAGACCGGGTCGACAAATGAAGGGGCCACATCAGCAATGGGGATGGCGACGTGTGGTGCCGTTGCCGCCTCAGGGTCGGGGAGCTGCCACCCGTCGAACTCCGCCTGGGTATCGCCGTAATAGGCGATGTCGAGATCGATCGTTCGCGGGGCGTTCTTGTCCTCGGTCCTCTGCCTTCCCAGCACGTTCTCGATGTGCCGAAGCTCCTGACGAAGCTCCTGTGGAGGCAGGTCGGTACACGCCACAACGGCTGCGTTGAAGAAGTCGGGAGATCCCGGAGGACCGCCTACAGGGGCACTCTCGAAGAACCGGCTCACCTTGCGAACCTCGATGCGGCGATGGCGGCGCAGCAGACGGATCGCTTCGGGTAGGTAGCGCTCCTTCTCCACGTTGGATCCGAGCGAGATGATCGTCTCGACGAATGCTTGAGTACTCATGATCCTTACTCCTCCAACTCCGAGGTGCGATCCCGGACAATGCTGATTCCCACAGATCTGGCGTAGCGAAGCGCACCCGGCTTCTCCACAGTCATCTCTACCCGCATGATTCGAGGCTCGAGTTCGAAACAGATGTCGACGAGTTCCTGGACCAGTCGCTCGACCAGCATCGGCTTCCCATCCCGGATGTGAGCGATCAGCGCCTTGGTGATGGTGCGGTAGTTGACGGCATCATCGATGTCGTCGCTGACCGAGGCTGGTCGGGTGTCGGCCCACAGCACCGCGTTGACCAGTATCTCCTGCTCGTTGATCCGCTCGTCGGGCTTGATACCGAGGATGCCGGGGACGCTGAGGTCCTTGATGAGAATTCGATCGAGTTCCATGAGATTGCAGGGTAGAGGGGAGCGGGGTTGCGACGTCCAACGCGCGCTCGCTCCAGTCCATTCCATCGGGGTCGCACTCTTATCTCACCGTACATCCCGCCGACGGCAATGGAAACCGTCGGGAGACCACGTGACGGTCACACAGATGCGCAAAGCTGAGTTCAACGGAGGAGCCGATCGGTTCCTCTTCGACAACGCGCCAACTCCGATCTGGCTGGAGGACTGGACGGCGGTTGAGGCGTTCTGCGAGGCCAGGAAGGCAGAGGGTGTCGAGGACATCGATGCGCTGCTCGCCACCGACGAGGATCTGGTGCGGCAGGTTGCCGGCTCGATAATCGTGAAGGCCGTCAACCAGGCTGCCGTCGATTTCGTTCAGGGTCCGAGCGAAGAAGCCTTGCTGGGCAATCTGCCGGCACAGCTCATGACCGAGGGAAGCCTCATCTCGCTCCGCAAGCAGATCAAGGCCGTCTTTGCCCGACGTACGTCGGAGCAGCATGAGGTCGCCGGAGCCGACTTCGGCGCCCAGGCGCTCGATGCGCAGCTCAACTGGGTCGCACCCATCGCCGACGGGCAACCCGACTACGCAAACGTGCTGGTGATGTTCTGGGATCTCAAGGATCACAAAGCGGCGCAGCGCGCCATGCAGGAGCAGGTCGACGTGCTCGAGACGCTGCTCGACATGAGCCGCGGCATCGCCTCGACCTTCGACATCGAACTCATTCTCAAGCTGCTGGCGGAGACGTCGATCGCGCTCACCGGCGCCAGTGGGGCGACGATCACGCTATTCGACACAGGAGAGCGGAAGATCATCAGGCAAGTAGTGAGCGGCGACGGGCCGATCGATCCTGCGCCGCGCGACTTCGGCATGATCGAGTCGGGCCCGGCCGGCTGGGCAATCGCCAACCGCAAGACGCTGCGGATCGACGATCTCGGCCAAAGGGGCCACTGGACGGTACCCGCAGCAATGGAGGCGAGACTCCGGGGCCACCCGCTTCTCATCGCACCGATCATCGACGATGCCGTCGTCGGCACGGTCATGATCGTTGGCGCCCAGCGCACGACCTTCGCCCCGGCCCACGAGGCAATCGCCCGGATGATCGCCAACCAGGCGGCGGTGGCCATCCGCAACGCAGGCCTCTACGAGGAGATGCGGAGCAGCCACGCAGCCGCACAGGCAGCCCACGACGAGTTGAAGCACACCCAGACCCAGCTGCTCGCCGCCCAGAAGATGGAGGCGATCGGAAGCCTCGCTGCCGGTATCGCCCATGAGATCAACACGCCGATCCAGTTCGTCTCGGACAACGTGACGTTCATTCGCGACGGAATCGAGACCCTGGCCGAGTTCGCCAGGCTCCACCTCGAGATTCTCAGCGAGATCCCCGCCGACACCCACCTCGGCGAGCAAGTCGCCGCGGCACGCAGGCGATGGACCGAGAAGGACTGCGACTTCCTGCTCGAAGAGATCCCCGACGCCATCGCCGAAACGCTCGAAGGCGCAACACGGGTCACGGACATCGTCAGGGCGATGAAGGAGTTTGCGCATCCCGGCTACGAGGAACCGAGCCCGACCGACATCAACCGGGTCGTCGAAACCACAGTGCAGGTGTCCCGCAACGAGTGGAAGTACGTTGCCGACATCGAACTCGATCTCGACGACGAACTCCCCGAGGTGCCCGCACTACCCGGACCGCTGGGGCAGAGCCTTCTCATCATGATCGTGAACAGTGCCCAGGCTATCGGCGGGCAACGGCGCAACGGGAAAGGTGCAATTCGGATAAGCACCAGGCACGTCGGTGACACCGTTGAGATCTGCGTCACCGATGACGGGCCCGGGATACCGCCCGACATCCTCGATCGGATCTTCGAGCCCTTCTTCACGACCAAGGAGATCGGGAAGGGATCCGGACAAGGCCTCTCGATCGCACATTCCATGGTGGTGGACAAGCACAACGGGCAGATATGGGCGGAGAACCGCTATCCCGGCGCCATGATCGTCATGCATCTACCGGTGAAACAGCCCGGCAAGACTGCGGACTAGGCCACCAGCATCACCACTGCGACCATTGCTAGACCCACGCCGACGCCCTGGGCTCTGGTGAGCCGTTCGCGGAGGACAACGGTGGCCGTGAGGGCGGTCACGGCCGGGTAGAGCGAAGTGAGGACCGACACGATGCCGAGCGGTCCCCGCTGCAGAGCCACTGCAACCAGGAGATTCGCCCCCATATCGAGCAGACCCGCTGCGGAGATCCAGCGGAGGCTGGAGCGATTGAGCTGCATCGGCCGCTCCAGGGATCGGTGCAGGACGAAACCGAGTGGGATCGTGACCAGGCGTGCGCCTACCAGCGGCCAGAAGCCGCTGGCTTCGCTGGTTTGGGCGATGGCGATGAAGAAGATCGCAAATCCTGTTCCCGCAGCAAGAGCCAGGCCCAGCAACCCAGGGCTGAGCCGCCGCGCCGAACGCTCCCCGGCGATGGTGGCGATCGCTACAACGGCAACCACGACGCCGGCGGCAGCGAGCGGGGTGAGCGAGCCACCCGTCGCCAGATCCACCACTACAGGTATGGCGGCGGTGGTCGCGGCCGTCACCGGTGAGACCACCGCCATGGTCCCTTCGGCGAGGGCCCGGTACAGGAGACCGACGCCGACGACGCCGCCGATACCCGCCCCTGCTCCCCACAGAATGTCGGCGATCGTGACTTCCTCGGCGGGGAGGAGCAGGAGGGCCATGGCCAGTGCGACGAGCCCGATCGTCTGCGATAGGTAGGTCACGCCCCAGGGAGGGTTGCGTTTGGCGGCGAACCCGCCCGAGAAGTCGGCGAGGCCGTAGAACACCGCGCCACCGAGCGCAAGGGCAAGGGTCATCGCGTTCCCTTCCAGACAGAGCCGACCTCCGGGGAGGGTACCTGCGGCACAGGGCAGACCGGCGAGTGCTGGGATCCGGCGTTTTCAGAGGGTCGCCCGCCCTCCAACTATGACCTACTCCGCGTCGCCCCCGGGAGGAGACACCGACGGTGAGGTGTCGATCTCGACCGGACCTGCGTAATACGTGCGCACCGTTGGGTAGGCGAGATCGATATCGGGTTCGGCAGCGAAGCGAGCGAGCACTGTCCCCCAGACGCGCTCCTCGATGCCTCTTCTCTCGCGCACCGGCACCATCATCCTGCCGGTGAGCAGCACTCCCGAGTCCTTGACCGTGAGATAGACGATCGGGGTCATGGTGCCGATCTTGATTTGGTACTCCTGCGCCGTCTTCAGCAGGTGCTCGGTCGCCTGGCGACGGGGGTCGGGCACGGCAGCATCGATAGCTTCGCGCAGGATCGCCTTGGCGCTCCTCCAGTCCGACTCGAAGGTGATCAACACAGGTATCTCGTGCCAGATGTACTCGAAGCCTTCGGTGTAGTTCGCCACCTCGGTTGTGAAGAGGATTCCGTTGGGGACGTGGATGAGCCGACCGGTGGATTGGTCGGCGTGCACCCAGTTGCCTATCTCGAGGAGGGAGAAGCGGAACAGGCGGATGTCCACAACATCTCCCTGGGTGCCTGCAACCTCGATGCGGTCACCGAGCCGCAGCGGCCGGCGAGCCATGATGTAGACCCAGCCCACCATGTTCTTGAGCAGATCGGCAAGCGCAATCGCAATACCGGCCGAGACCAGCCCGAGGTAGGTGGGTAGGTCGTCGAAGGCCTCCAGCCAGATCCACGCCAGGGTGATGAGGGCGATCGCAGTGGTTGCATACGTGGCGATCCGCCGGGTCCGGAACCACACGTCCGGGTCCTCGACATACCGATGCACGGCACGGAGCACGAGCCAGCGCACGATCACGAGGCCGACGACAACGGCCCCGGAGATGACCAGCTTCAGCGTGGTGTCCGACACAACACCTCCCAATCGAGCACGAATCGGCTCGCAATGCGACTCTAGCCAGCGAACCTCGCGCACCAGCTGCTCCTCACGTGCAGATGACACCCGGCGGGACCGAGACCCGTAGCGGGTGCCAATCGTCCCTCATGAGTTACCCGGCGTTTACCTGCGGTTTATGCACCGGAATGGCCCCGGGAGGACGCTGCTGACAGGTCCCTGGAAAGGAGAAAGTGATGATCAGGTACCTGTTTGTCGCCACACTGTTGCTGGCAGCTTGCGGCGGATCCACCACGGAAGCAATGGTGACGCCGACGACACTTGCGACTGCAACGACTAGTACGACCACTCCGCCCCCAACGACGACGACCACCCCACCGACGACGACCCTGCCAATGGAGGAGCCCGCGATGACGAGCCCGTTCCGGCTGATCCCATACGAGAGGAATCCCGTCATCCCGATGCCGGGACCGGAAGGCGGAGCCATGCTCCCCCACGTGATGACGGTCGACGGCGTCCTGCACATGTGGTTCACGCAAAGTGAGAACTGGCTCAGTTCGGCGGCGGTCATCTTGCACGCTGTGTCCGACGACAACGGCGAAACGTGGATAGTCGACCCCGAGCCTGCACTCGCCGGAGACGGCGCCGGCTTCGATGCGTTTGCGGTCGGCGAGCCGGTCGTAGCGACGACCGACGCCGGGTTGGTGATGTACTACAACGGTCGCAGCGTGCCCGGCCCCGGGCCCGGGCCCTATATCGGGCGTGCGGTTGCAGAGTCTCCGGCCGGGCCATGGTCCCCGGACCCGGACCCGGTGCTGAATGTCGGGGCTGCGGGCGACTGGGACTCCGGATTCGTCACCCCCAATGCCGTCCTGGTCGACGAGGACGGCACAAGACTGTTGTACTCGGGAGGCGCCGACTACGTCGCTCTCGAGGCCACCCACCTTGGTCTCGCCGAGTCCGCCGACGGTGTTGCGTTTGCCAAGATTCCCGATCCCGTGATGAGCGGCGAGAGCGGATGGGACGGCCTGTTCAACTGGGAAGCCGCGGTGTTCCCTCACGACGGCGGGTTTGCTGCGTTCTACACGGGCGACCCGAAGACACTCACTGGAGAGGCGATCGGCTACGCCTGGAGCCCCGACGCCATCACCTGGACCAAAGCGGCCGACAATCCGCTGCTCGAGCCGCGCCAGCAGGAGTGGGCTTCGCTAGACGTAGTTGCCGGCTCCGTCGTCACCACTGCCGACGGGCGCATGTTGCTCTTCTACTCGGGGAATCGCGGGCAGACCCAGTTCCGTCTCGACTTTGCGATTGGGATGGCGGAGTTGGTTCCGGCCGACTAGCCCAACCTGGCTAGGGCGCGCTGCCTGAAACCGGCACCGGCTTGCGCAAGGATCTCGGTTTCCAGGCGATGCTCGACCAACCATCGGTTCGCCTCCGCCGCCGTTCGCTCCTGACCAAGAGCAGCGGCGGCGAGGGCGAGCCCTTCGCGCGCAGCAAGGTGCGCCCGTCCGTCCAAAGCGATTACGGGAACCACATGCCACCGCTCCGGCGTGACAAGCAGGGCTCGGGAGAAGAGCCGGGCTGCCATCTCCAGCTCCCCCGCAGCGAGTGCAACGTTGGCCCTGATGAGAAGAGCGAAGGCAGCCTGGGCGCGATCAAACGCGGGACGGGTGGGGTACCCCCATGCCCACTCGCCTTGATAGCGGAGCCGGGCGAGGCGCCTGCGATAGTCGCCGGCTTCGTCGGCGCGGGATTGCTGAGCAGCGGCGATGCCCAACCAGCCGAGGCTCTGCGCCGCCAGCAGCGAAGACGTGTTCTCGGCAATCGCCTCGAGACGAGCCATGGATTCCTCGTCGTCGTCCAGCAGCGCCACTTCGAGGAAGTGATGAGCGGCGAGGCTGCTCCCCGGCTCGAAGAGCGCCGCCGCCTGTAGCTGGTCACGCTGGGCAGCTTCGACGTCCCCACACGCAACGAGGAGACGGGAGCGAAGGGTGAGCAACTGGTCGGCCCCGGTCGGAGACAGCCAGCCGAGACGCTCGGCAGCGAGTTCGTCGCACCCTCGCAGCGCAGCATCCAGGTCTCCCTCGAGCCAGAGCTGCAACGCCGGCATCAGGTCGCCGAGAGGTAGCGGTATGTCCGGGTTGCGGATATGGGCCTCAGCGAAAGCCTCCTGCGCCGCACCGACGTCCCCGGCGACGGTGAGCTCATGAAAGGCCCGCTGCCAGGAGTTCATGTAGAAGCCCGGCCGAATCCGCTCCAGGTCGGGCAGGAGATCGCCCGCTGCGTCGTAGCGACCAACGAGCCAGTAGAGACCCATGAGGTTGATGCGGAGCCAGTAGCCGTCCGGATAGCGGCGCAGCGCAACCTCAAACCGGTCGATTGCCTCGAGAGCATCGCCCGCAAAGGAGGCATGGACACCCTTCAGCAGCAGATCCTCCTCGCCACCCCCGGCCGCGCTGAGCGCCACCGCCTCGTCGAGCAGGTGGCGGGCCTGCTCCTGCTTGCCCTGCCACATGTAACACCACGCCAGCACCGGACGGGGCTCCACCCATCCCGGCTCGTTGCGCACCACTTCCTCGAGCAACGCGGCGGCTTTGCCGTGCTCCATACCGTCGACCAGGGCAACGGCCTGCTCGTAGGCCGCTACGGCGGCATCGTTGCGTGCTTCCGGTTCCAGCCGCGCGACGGCGACGTCCAGCCGGTAACCGATCCCGCGCACGGTGGTCACGGCGACCCCGAGCGGCCCCAGCGCGGTGCGGAGCTGATAGATCCTCTGCTTCAGGTTCTGATCACCGACGAACCCGCCCGGAGACAGGACTTCGATCAGGTCGACGGTCCGGCAGACTTCGGGAGCCCCGCGAATCAGCGCGACGAGCAGATCAAAGGTCTGTGGATAGAGCGCAACAACTCCGTCGGGACCGGTGGCCGACGCCGTAGCCACATCGACGGTGACGTTGCCTATCCGATATCGCTCCACCGAGCCGACCACCTCCCGCAGGTTCATTCTGACAGGAGGTGGCCGGAAGCGGAGGCGTCAGCTGCGGAGGACCGTCGCCTCCGCTGCAACGCTCTGTCCGTTCCCTTCGGCTTGGGTCTCCCACAGCTCCCGGAACTCGGGGCTGGTGGCCAGCAGCTCGTCCAGCTTGCCCTGAGCGACCACACGCCCCTCGTCGAGCACGACGATCTGGTCGGCGCGTTGCAGCGCCGGGCGGCGGTGCGACACGACCAGAGCGGTTGACTCCGCATGCTCGGCGAACAGCCGCTCCCACAGTGTCTTCTCGGTGTCCACGTCGAGGGCACTGGAGAGGTCGTCGAATACCAGCAGTTCGGGGTCGCGTACGAACATGCGGGCGGCCGCGGTGCGCTGCACCTGCCCACCGGACAGCCGCATGCCGAGCGGCCCGACGAGGGTTTCGAGCCCATTAGGCATGTGGGCGACGTCGCGGTCGAGCGCAGCCGATCGAATCGCCTCTTCCAGTTCCGCCTCGGTCTCGTTGCGGCCGAGCAGCAGATTCTCCCGCAGCGTCAGCGAGAACAGCTTGGGCACCTGCGGCGTGTAGGCCGAGCGGGGCGGAACGAAGAAGTCGTCCGGTTCGGCAACCGTTTCGCCGTTCCACCGCACCGTGCCCGCGTCGACGTCGACCAGGCCGAGAATCGATCGCAGCAACGTTGTCTTGCCCGATCCGATCTTGCCGGTGACGACCGTGAACGAGCCTCTCTCCAGAGTGAGGTCGATGTCGTCGATCCCGTTGCGGGTCCCCGGGTAGCGGAAGCTCAGACCGTCGACCTCGAGGAGATCGAGGTGAGCGTCGCGGTCCGGAGTGACGAACTCCGGCATCTCCCCGGTGAGGTAGAGCTCACCCTTCTGGACTAGCAGGTACGGGTCGTCGGTGTGGAGCAGCGCATGCATGCGCTCGAACGAAACACCGGCCTGCTTGAAGCGGGCGATGAACGCTCCGAGGAACCAACCGGCGTCGGTGACGTAGTCGAGGAAGAACACGAACAGCGCAAACTCGCCGATGGTGAGGCCACCCGGCCGACCGAGGTCACCGGCGGCGAGGATGAGGATGAGCCCGGTGCCGATGCTGAGTGTGTTCCAGAACACAGACTCCAACATGGCGGTGAGGACCTTGTCCCGCACCATCATCTTGCGTCGCTCGTTGTTGAGCTTCTTGAAGTGCTCGATCATCGGCTTCTCGACACCCGCAACCTTGATGGTTTGCACTGCGCCGTACATCTCACCAAGGGCCCCGGTGATTTGCTCCGTTGCTTCACGGGCCGAGTTGCGATAGCGCCGGATGCGGGTGCCGGCCCGCTCCGCCACCACGACCATGAACAGAAGCGGGGCAAACACGAGCAACGTCATTTGCGCATCGATCGACGTGAGCACGATTGCGGCGATGGTGCCGAACAAGGCGGTGCCGACCAGATCGACCGTCATGCTCGTTGCCTCTTCCACGTGCTCGACGTCCTCACGGAACCGGCTGATGATCTCGCCGGGAGCTTCCTTGACCGACTGGGCGCCGGGGAGGGCAAAGATGCGCTGGATCATGTTGCGGCGCAGCGTTGAGCTGATCCGGAACATGAAATGCACGTCGTTCCACATGGCTGTGAACATCACTGCGATGCGTGCTGCGCCGTATCCGAGCAGAGCCGCAATCAATGTGGCCGGGTTGAAACCGACGGTTCCCAGGTCGTCGAAGAAACGCTGGGTGATGAGCGCCGGGATCACCGGCAGGACCCAGATCGAGGTCCAGAGGAACACGTTCGCCAGGTACCAACCGGGTGCGGCCTTGACCAGTTCGCGCATCATGCGCAGGGTGGGCAGGGTTGACTTTCGTGTCGTCATGCCAGCACCTCCTCCATGCCCGTCACCAACAGGTGTGACAGGCGGGACTCGGGGTCGGCGGCGAGTACTCGGCGTTCGCCGTACTCCATGACTTCGCCGTCTTCGAGAATCAGGATGTCGTCGGCGCGCGTGACCGTCGCCAAGCGGTGGGCGATGATGATGCCGGTGCGATCACGCAGCAGACGATCGACCGCCCGTTCGATCAGCTTCTCGGTTGCCGGGTCGAGCCGGGACGATGCCTCGTCGAGGATCACCAATCCCGGGTTCTCGAGGAAGATCCGGGTGAACGCAAGCAGCTGCGCCTGGCCTGCTGACAGACCGGCGCCACCGGCTTCGAGCCTCGTATCCAAACCGTCCGGCATCGAGGCGAGCCAGCCATCCAGCCCGAGCTCTTCGAGCACGTCGTAGAGCTTGTCGTCGGGGATGCTCTCATCGAAGAAGGTCAGATTGTCACGAATCGTGGCGCGGAAGAGCTGCACGTCCTGCGTGACCATGCCGACGTGGCGGCGCAGGCTGTGGATATCGGCGCCGCGGATGCCGACACCGCCGAGCCTGACTTCGCCTGCCATTGGGTCGTAGAGCCGGGTGAGCAGTCGCGCCATGGTGGTCTTGCCCGAGCCGGAGCGGCCGAGCACGCCGAGCACATGACCGGGCTCGAGATCCAGCGACACGTGGTTCAGCACGACCTCTGCGTCGTAGCCGAACACGACGTCGTCCAACTCGACCCGCAGTGCTCCCTCCGGGATCGGGTCGGTACCGCTGGTGTCGAGGACGGATGTCTCGTCGAACAGCCCCTGCACCCGGGAGATACCGGCCGCAGCCTTCTGGAAGCGCTCCATCTGCTCGCGGATCTGCTCCATGGGGCGGCGCGACATCTCCGTGTAGGAGAAGATCAGGTACACGCTGCCGAGGGTCAGGGTGCCGTCGTTGAAGAACACCGAGCCCAGCCAGAACACCAAGACCGTCCCGACCAGGTAGTTGACGATCGAGGTTCCCCACAGCGCGGCGAAGCCCATGCGACCCATCACCTGGTCCGGTAGCCAGGCGCGCAGGATCTGGGTGAAGCGGCGCATCATGTAGCCGACGCCCCCGTTGCCGCGGATGTCTTCGGTGCCTCCCAGCTGCTCTCCGATGAGACCCATCAGTTCGGCAGAGCGCGCACGCACCTGCTTCCAGAGGGGAACTGCCCAGGCCTGGATACGGAGCATGGCGCCGAGGGCAACGATGAAGAAGATGGTGATGCCGAGGCCGACCCAGAGGTTCTCCAACCACAGCATGATGATCACGCCGATCATCAGGATTCCGTTGCCGAGAACCCGGATCGCAAAGGCGGAGAAGAAGTCCGCCTGCGCGGTGACGTCACCGTCGATGCGCTCGATCATCTCGCCGGGGGTGTGGCTCTTGTGGAAGCTCATGTCCAGGTTGAGCACGTGGGCGGCGAGATCGGCTCGCATCTCGTTCGTCGCAGTCCAGCCGACCTGCTCGGCCAGATAGGTGGCGGTAACGCTGAAGAGTTGCGTGAGCACCGCAACCACCATGAACCACACGGCGATCGGAATCAGACGGCTGGTGGCTTCCCCGTCGATGGCGCGGTCGAGGAATGTCCGGACCAACTGCGGGCCGACGAGCATCAACCCGATGCTGGTGAACATGGTGATGGTGAGCAGAGCCACCCGCGCCTTCTGGCGGCGCAGGTAGTCGTACAGGAGGTTTATGTAGGACCGGACCGGAATCATCTTCTTGCCTTTGCGGTGTTGAGAACTCCACAGCTACGGAGGTCTCAGGCGTGCGTGTCGAGAGCGGCGAATCGACTGTGAGTCGTCTCGCCAGGCGCTGGTTCAGCTCAGATCCGCAGGGCGGACCCTTGTTCTAAGCCGCGGGGTGAACCCTGCCCGCGACGCTGATGGGGAGAAGCCGGTACATCAAGCGCTCTTTCTCTCGACCGTGTCCGGTCGCACATACGAACGGCCGCACACGCACTTCTATGTTGCGTCCACGGCCACCAAGAACTCTCGCAGCAGGCCGCCGATGTGTCAAGGGGAGGCGGGGGATAAAGGGGATTCCCGAACCCGGACAACTTGCACGGCCTAACCCGAACACGAAACGTGGAGAGAATGGGGGGCGACCGCCTAGCAGCCCCCGCTAGAGGCCACCCAGCACTGTTAAGCCCGGATTCTCGTCCTTCCGCTCAGCCAACCGCTAGTACATCTCTGTGGCTCGAGAGTCCTCAGCATCAAAGGCAGACTCAGGGCCACTCCATCATCTTGGGACGGGGAGCTTCGTTCCCGTGAGTTGGGAGATCAATAGCCACTTACGGCGACGCTAGATGCCCAAAACGGGCATCACGCCGATGAGAGGGGAGCTGGTGTGCCCTCAACCACGATCCCTCGGCTGCCGATAAGCACCGTGCAGTAAATGGCCGCATTCAGCGCAGAGCTGTTCCTGGCTCTGAGGAGGCAAGCATGCAATGGTGGAATCGGAGATCTCGCAACCAGAAGATCGGCATAGGGGTCGTTGCCGCCCTGATCGTCGTAGGTGGCATAGCTGGTGGGGGGCAAGATGACGAGGGCCCTGCGGAGACGCCTGAAACAACCATTGCAGCCTCCGAGAGCACATCTGCCGATACGTTGGCTCCCGAGACAACCACGACGACAGCCGCTCCCGAGACAACCACGTCGACGACCACCACGTCGACAACTACAACAACCACAACTACAACGACAACAACGACGACGACCACTATCCCTGAGTGGTCCGAGCCGATAGTCCTAACCGGTTCCGGCGACGATGTGGTCGACACTGAGGTTCCGCAGAATGACATCGCGATCGCTGCGTTCACCCATTCTGGGTCCGGCAATTTCGCTGTCGTCTCCTACGACGCTGACGGCGATCGGATCGATCTGCTTGTGAACGAAGTCGGGGCGTACGAAGGTCGTCGCCCGATCAACCTCCTCATCGGTGAAGAAGTTGCGTTCATGGAGATCTCAGCAAATGGTTCGTGGACCATCGAGCTTCAGCCAATCTTCTATGCAACACAGTTTGTTGGCTCATCAGTTTCCGGTACGGGCGCTGACGTGGTCGTCGATCCGGACCCACCATCGGGGGCAAGCCGCCTCACGATCACACATGACGGTGAGAGCAACGTCGCTATCTGGGTCTACTCAGCAGACGATCGGGACCTCCTCGTCAACGAGATCGGCGACTACAGCGGAACCGTCCTATCAATCCCCGGTGCGATTCTGTACGACATTGAAGCTGACGGTGAATGGACGATGAGCCGCTAACCCGCAGAGAGGAGCTCCGGGCGGATCCCGGCGGAACCCCAATCAAGGAGGATTGGAGACCACCTTGGTTGAAGCCGTCTGGATGTCGGCGCTTTCGCCGGTTCTGATCGGGACACCATGGCTTATGCGATGTTCTTCCAAGACCCGACGACGCTCGTCGAGGGCATTGGAGACTCGGTGGAGGGGCTCGGGGAATCGGCCGATTCGCTAGACGGATCCGTCCGAGAGTTTCGGGCCGACCTCAATGTTCAGTTGATCTGAGCGGCCAGTTGCGCGAGCACAGGGTTGCTAGGTGACTGCCAGGGGCTCACGGTGTGCCGATTTCTGGCCGTCGGACGTGAGTGGAAGAATGTCGCGTGCGTCGATGTAGTGTTGCCCTTGCCTGGAGATCTACCTCGTTTCCCTTCATCTGGTTTGTCGCCGGAATGGCTGCCGCCTACGCGTTTGGGTACGCCTTTGGTCTGAATGACACAATCACTCTCGCTGTCGGTTGCGGGCTCGGAGCGGGCGCAGGCACCATCGCTGGCGATCGCAAAGCTCGCAATGACAAAGAGGTCGCCGGCGGAACCGGGTAGTGCTGGGTGCCACCGCAGACGCCCTGACCTTCATCGCCCTGGGGGCTTGGAGGATCGCTGACTTCGAGGTCGTCGCAACGATTCCGTTCAGCAAGATCGCTTCCATCGAAGCTGAGTCGAAGTTCCGACGCCAATCACTCACAATCACACTCCAGAACGGACACTCGATGCAGTTAGACACAAGCCAATGGAACGACCTCGTCCCCGGCCTACCCCACGAACTGCTCAACACTGCCGCGATGCCACCCACGTAGGCGCACCTTCCCGACCTAGGAACATCAAGCACACCTCGTAGCCGCCACCCAAAGCGCAATGAGCGGCAGCGCGTGCCGATCCCGGGTACCGGGTTCGTTCGGCGAAGCTCGGGGCCCGGGGGTCGGTAGCATCGTCGAGATGAATCGTCTGTCACGACTCACTGTGCTGGTTGCCGTGACCGCTCTGTTCGTTGCTGGGTGTGGCAGCAGCTCGCCACACCGGGATGGGGCGCGAACGTATTACGAGTCGCTCGATCTGAGTTCGCCGACGGCTGCTGTGGAGACCTTGGCTGACGCATTTGCTCGGGATGATTTCATGGCCGTTTGGTTGTCCTTTGGTCGGCATGCTCAGACCAGGGTCACCCAGCATGTCAATCTCCTGCAGTGGAGCCAGATCGTCGGACCCGACGCTACGGACGATGTCCAGGCGTGGCTGCAGAACGACCTCTTCTTCGAGGATTTGGAGTATGCCGACGAGTGGTGGCTCTTCGACCAGGTCATGCTCATTGCCGACAGGAACAGTGCGTACCTCATCGATCTGAGCGGGGACGTGACGATCAAGAACGAGGGACTCGAGGGCGACATCGCAATCGTGATGGCGGAGGTCGCGGGTGTCGAGGGAGATGTCGAGTTCCAGCTCAGAGAATCCGGGACCGGCAGATGGCAGATCGAATCAGTCTCTGCCCCTGGCGCTGGGGGTGGCCGGGTGACCTGGCCCGGCCAGTAGCTCGGCGACTAAGGCCGATGAGGTCTGCTTGGTTGCCGTCGAAGACGTTGCGGTCCGCGTCGCCATCGACTCCCGCTCTAGGCCCAGGCGTGTATTGCCAGAACGTCCAGTCGGGCGAACCCCACGGTTCAAGAATCGGTGATTGCATCCACCAGATGACCTGCTGCGGTTCCTCATCGAGGTATTGCTGATACAAGTGGGCGTTGGTGTAGATCACGGGCCGGAGCTGATATGGGCTTCGATCGTGTCGAGGAACACGTCCAGTCCCACACGGAAGTCCTCGAAAGCGGGGCGAGCGGAACAGTTGCCGGAGAACTCGAGGTCAACAGCCCGGGGGCATCATGCCGAGTTCAGCGGGCACGGTGGCAATCATGTTGGCTGCCTGGTCAGCACCCGAAGTGGTTCCCATGCTGCTGAAACAGACGGCATGCGCAGCGAGACACCGGACATGCTGTGGTCTGTTGCAGGCAGCTTCCCCCGGGCCGGCGCCCGCGTCGAGACTCACCGGCAGTCATGTACCTTTCCGGTTGGCACAGGTTGAGGAGACACTCCGATGAGATTCACTACGGTCGCACTGGTCCTCGTCGCTGTGTCCGCCTGCGCAGGCCCCAGCGACTCCCCCACAACGGCTGGTGCCGACTTCACGCCGACGACCACATCCACTACCTCGGTTGTGACTGCAACGTCCCCGGCGAACCCGGCGCCGACAACCACGGCTCCGGCAACCACCACCACACCGCCGCCGGAGCCCGCGTCATTCGACATCCCGGTTGGGATGAATGGGGTCACCTACGACGCAACCGGCAGTCCCGCCACGGGACCAAGTTCGTTCGCCGTACTCGACGACGGCTCGATAGTCGTCGCCGACACCATCGCCGTGAAACGTGGTGAGCCGAGACTTCTCATCTTCGATGCGGCCGGGCAGCCATCGGGCACAATCGACCTCGCACAGTACGAGGTGGATGTGGTGAGCGACGTCGCGACCGACGGGACTGCAATCGCACTGCTCGACATCAACCTCGATGTTCTCCGCTACCGGGTC
The DNA here is from genome assembly GCA_030066715.1 of Acidimicrobiia bacterium. Classification (GTDB taxonomy): domain Bacteria; phylum Actinomycetota; class Acidimicrobiia; order Spongiisociales; family UBA5794; genus JAAETI01. The sequence goes on along the minus strand of JASJBC010000005.1, from coordinate 22,341 downwards.
CACATCCTCACCGGGAGCGGCGAGCTTCAGTCCACCTACGAGCTCCCACTCGGCTATCGCCTCGAGGACGGCTTGACCGGATTGGCCTGGGACGACGACGGCATCCTCCTCGAGTTCGAGTTCGGCGCCCGCTACGCCAGGGTCGGAGCGGACGGATTCGCCCCGGTCGATGGTCCGTCCTACGGCGGGGCCATGGTGGCAGTGACGCCGCGCGAGGGAAGGGAGACGTTCGTCTCGATAGGCATGGACGAATACTTCGTGACCCGAGGCACCGACCTCGGCGGAGTGACGGTCTTAGGCGCCGCACCCGACGGAACCACAGTCATTCTCATCTCCGAGGTCGATCTCTCCGGGGAGGCCATTGCCGTCTCTTGGCGGATTCAGCGGAGGTCGGCTGACGGCGAAGTCCTCGGTGAGGTGCGGTTCGATGTCGCGGAGCAGTTCGTCGAGATCGAGCGGGCATTCGAGCTTGGGTCTGACGGCCGGGTGCGCTATCTCCTGGCACGTGAAGATCGGGTGACCGTGGTGATCCTCGACATCTGAATTCTCCCAGCAAGGCCTCAGCCGCACGCCCCCCTATTTGGCCTGACCGAGATGGCTGACTCCAGAGGACCAACGCTGCGGCGCGACGACCCAGTTGTGGGAGACCAGATCGTGACACCAACACCACTTCTCAGGCGGCCAACTCACAGGACTTCGACCGGCGGTGGGCCGAGGTAAGAAACACCATTGCGGATGCGGTTGGGGGCGACCGTCCATGAAGCGGCCCTCCAGCAGTGTGACGTCACCCGGCGACTCCTGGCCGATTAGCCATAGAAGAGCACGGCCGTGATGTCGTGGGTCGGTGTGCCGTACCCGCAGGCATCGAAGTCGCAGAGAGTTACCAACCCGGCGTCGGTGATGTGAAGGTTCCCGTAGTGAGCATCTTGACGAATGAGCATCCCGATACCGACGGCTTCATGAGCCGCAGACTCGGTTTCCCCTCGTGTAGCAACCTATGCGACCACCACAAGCGGGCATTGCCGGGTCGGATGCTCGATGACGGTGATCGGTTGCCGGTAGATGTCCACCAGCAGGTCCTCGTTCAACACCTCCGCTGGCGTGCCGGTTGCCACAACCCGACCCTCGGCCATCAGGACGACGACGTCGGCGTAGAACGCTGCTGCGTTGAGATCGTGCAACACGGCTATCACCGTCGTGCCGGCCGATGCCAGGTCTGAGATCTGCTCGAGGACCGCTTCTTGATGCGCTACATCGAGCGCCGTCGTGGGCTCATCGAGCAGCGCTACCGGAGCCGCCTGAGCGATGACTTGGGCCATGAGCACTCGTGTCCGTTCACCGCCGCTGAGCGTGGCGAACGAGCGGCCGGCGAATTGTGCGACATCTGTTCGTTCCATCGCATCGTGGATTGCCCGGGCGTCGTCCTGTCCGGAGACCCCGGCATCGCCGCGATACGGGTACCGCCCCATGGCGACCACCGCGCGAACGGTGAAGGGCGCATCCGGTCTGGAACTCTGCTGGAACACCGATCTCATTCTCGAGAGGTCGCTCGGGGCTGTGGACCCTACGGGCGCGCCGTCGATCAGCACCTCCCCCTCATCGGCAACGAGGTCACCAGCGAGCATCCGCAAGAGCGTGGACTTTCCTGCTCCGTTCGGACCGCAGATGGCAACAACGCTCCCGGCTGCAACCTCGAGGGAAACGGAATCCACGAGAGTTGCGGAACCCACAGAGAAAGAAGCGCTGTCAACTCGAATGATGGGGTCAGACATCACGCCTCCTCCCGAGCAACCACAAGAAGACGGGCCCGCCGACGGCAGCCGTGATCAGACCGACGGGGAGCTCAACGGGCTCGATCAACGTCCGGGCGGCGAGGTCTGATGCCGCAACGAAGATCGCCCCGCCGATCATCGAAGCAGGGAGCAGGTGCTTGTGCTCATGCCCGACCAACGAACGAGCAATGAACGGGACGAGCAGGCCGACGAATGCAATCACACCCGCTGCTCCCACCGTGGCACCGACGGCGGCACCGGAAGCGATCATTACCATCGTCGTGACCATGTCGGTATCCACACCGAGGTGGCGGGCCTCACTATCGCCAAACGCCATCAGATCGAGGCTTCGCGTTGCCAAAAAGAGCCCGGCTGCTGCGAGGCTGAGAAAGACGGCGACCGTTCCGAAGCTTCGCCAGGACGACCCGGAGAGGCTGCCCAGCAACCAGAACTCCAGAGGAGGCACGGAACTCCTATCGAGCCCGAAGACGACGAAGCCCACCCAGGCGTTGAGCACCAACCCCAGAGCGACACCGCTCAGGATGATTCGGGTGGGATCAACCGAGATCCTCCTGGCGAGCCGCCGGAGCAGGAACGAGGCGGCAACGCCGGCGAACACCCCTCCGGCGATGCCTGCCTGGATACCTGCCGTAGCGGTACCGATCGCAGCGCCGATCGCAGCGCCGGGCCCGAGGCCGAGAAGGTGCGGATCGGCCAGGTCATTCCGCAGGAGCCCTTGCAGGACTGCACCGACCAAGCCGAGTGCGGCTCCCACGACAAGGGCGGTCATCGCCCTCGGGAAGCGAATCTCCCAGACGATTGGGTCGGTGGCGGGCTCGGTCCTGATGCCGATGCGTGACAGGAAGGAATCGACAACCCCTCCGATCGAGACGTCGACGGCACCGATCGCCAGGGACGCAAGCAACGTTGCGACAAGCGCCGCCCCGGCTGTCACCCAGTACCAGCGCCGCTTGACGGCAAAAGGGTCGTAGAGGTGGTCGGTTGTCATCACCCGTCCATGAGGTCACGGAGATCAGCGACGAAGTCTGCGAGTGCGTCGCCGGCTCTCGGTCCGAGGTTGAAGAAGTACGCCTCGTCGTACGCCAGGAACGCCTCGCTCCGACCCGCCGGTGTTTCGGACACGCCGGGGATCTCCAGCAGTGCCTCCATCCCGCGGGTCTCGACAAGCCCGGACTCAGGGACCACGATCACATCGGGCGCTGCGGACACGAGGGCCTCCGGGGTGAGGGCCATCGAGCCTTCCCCAACCTCGGCCCCGACGTCGATCGCTCCGGCACCTTCGATCATGGCGTTCGTGGGGATCCCCTCACCGAAGAGGAAGATGAGCGACGGCCCCCTTGTATACAGGTACGCCACCCGGGGCGCATCCCCATCCCAAGTTGCTCGCTCCCTGGCCTCATCGATCCGAGAGCCGACTTCTTCGGCAAGCTCCTCCCCGCGCTCCGGGACTCCCATGATGTGGGCAACGTCTCGGATTTTCTGGCCGACACCCTCGAGGGTCGTGTGGTACTCCATGATCACAACCGGGACGCCGGCGCCACGGATGAGGTCGATGGTCTCCTGGGGCTCGATCGTCTCATCACCAATCACGAGGGTGGGCTCGAACTTCAGGACCGCTTCCACATTGAGCGCTTGCCCGAATCCGACCAAGCCGCCGCCGCTCTTGATGTCGTCGGTCTCCGGCGGATGCGTTGTGGTGATGTCCACCGCTACAACTCGGTCTCCAAGACCCAACTCGAAAATGACCTCCGTGATGTCTCCCGTGAGGGCAACGACGCGGGAGGAATCCGAGACGTCGCTGGTTACGCCATCGACTCCGGTGAACGAGCCCGCCTCGAGGAGGGTGGTCCTTGCGGTGGTTGCCTCCGGAGCCTCGGTGGGAACGGAATCGGATGATCCGCAGCCCGCAAGGAGGGCCGTCATGAGGACAACGCCAACAATCCTCTTCACGTCATGCCTCCGAGGACACACGTTGGGGAGCGAACAACGAGATCACGCGGTCCCCCGAGATCACCCGGAACCCGGCCCAGATGAGAATGAGGCCCAGCAACTCAGTGACGTAGAGAACCTCGACCATCCCGGCGCGTGCGAAAGACCCCCCGAAACCGGGGAGGATGGCGCCGACGGCGATCAGCACATTTCCCCTCACGCGAGAGCCAGCGTCACCTGCGCGGTAGTACCGCACCGCCGAGTAGATCGCACCGCCCACGAGGAACACCACCGCATACAGGTTCACGAGTGGTGAGAAGAGGCGAACCCACTGCCACTCCATGACCGCACCCGAAAGCCGATCCGGCTCCACGAGCGACAGGTCGATTGGCGTGGCGATGACGAATGCGGAAGCGGCTGCGATGTATGTGACCAGAGCCACGGCGAAGCGGTCGGCCAGCTTTTGCGACAGCAGGAGATAGGTGGTGCCCAACGCCAACGGAGCTCCGCCCAGGAGTGCCCCGGCGACGTACCAGAGCCGGAAGACACCCTCGCTCCAGCCGAACAGGGTCGTGAGCGCTTCGGCGAGAGTCCCCAGGCCGTACAGGGCGACGCCGATCATCCACCACAGTAGGTATCTGGCCGAAGGCTTCTCCCGCCAGCGGAAATACAGCGTCCTCGCAAAGAAGACGGCAACGACTGTCGTGATGACCGGTAGGTAGTGGATCGGGTTCGTGTCCATGAGCGCAATCGATGAAGGCGGTTGCGTCAGGGACAGCCGACGCGGGCCGATGCCATGATGTCGCAGAAGAACTCGCGGGTGACCTGCCACCCGGCTTCGGTGCGCACGGCCTCCCCATCAAGGTCGGTGTATGCGGGGTTGCCTGCGAACAGGAACGAGTAGATAACCTTCGCATTCTCACCGTCGATCCCAACCTCGTCGGCCTGAAGAGCGATCCCACCAACCGACTCGCCCGCAGTCTCGTACGCCTCCACGGTCGACTCGAGTCCACTCAGGTCGGTGACGTAGGGCTGCTTCTCGTCGTAGGTCGTCGTGCTGTCGAAGACGACGAGATAGGCCGCGACGATCGCATCCACATCGGCGTTCTCGCCGGGCACGACCGGAGAGGTTGCGATACCGGCTTCGGTCGTCGTCGTGGTCTCGGCAACCGTTGTCGTCGTCTCGGCAACCGTCGTCGTGGTGGTTTCGGCAACAGTTGTCGTCGTCTCGGCAATGGTCGTCGACGTCGCCTCGGTGCTTCCATCGTCACTCGAGCAGGCGGCAACAACTACTGCAACCGCACCAACAAGGACAAGGATCTTCGCCTTCACAGCAGGCTCCTAAACAGAGATAGAAAGATTGTCGGCTCGGAACGTAGGGGATTCCGGCACCGACATCCTGTCGAAGCTGCAATGACACGGATCAAGGTCGATGGCGCGCAGCGAGGACGAATACCGGGATCGGTTGGTCGAAGCGTTTCCGATACTCGACGTAGCCGGGATAGATGAGGATCGCGGCTGCGAATACCTCGTCCGCTTCCTCGCCGCTGACTTCCCGGGCGCGCACCTTTGCGGTGCGACGGCCGTACGACAGCTCGGCATCACGGCTTGCCCGCAGGTTGTACACCCAGGACGGAATCACGCCGAGACCGTAGTTGGCAGCGAAGACGGCGACATCGACACCGTGCGGGATCCCTATGAGCGGATTCGTGCGCGCACGCCCGGAACGGGCCCCGGTAGTGGTCAGCATGACGATGGGAACGCCACCGAAGACGCCTCCAAAGGTCCGCCGACCGCCGGAGAGCCTATGGAAGGTCAGATCGAGCGTCCGCAGCACCCTGGAGAAAACGATCGTGCCGAGCCTGGTCCCTCCGAATCGTATGGCGGCTCGTTGCAGGGCGTTGGTGCGGGGAACCTCGTAGCCGATGTCCGACTGCAAACCCATGGTGGGCCTCCGTCTTCACCTTGGACCCGGGTCGGCGGTGTGTCCAGAGGCGAACGGCCCTCGGGCTGTGCACCAGGCCGGTTCCGGCATCTCCCAGATGGTTGCGACACGCACTGCACCAGCGCCGCCCATCCCCGCATCACGCTTCCTCGGCGTAGCCTGACAGTATGGCGACGCTGCGACCGGCGGTTCGGACCGACGAGGGTTTCCTGCGCGACATGCTCTATCTGGCGCTGTTCGTTCCGCCGGGCAAACCCCCGTTTCCACGAGATGCGCTCAACGCACCAAAGATTGCACATCACGTGGTCGGTTTTGGGACACGGGCCGGGGACGTCGGCTTCATCGCCGAGGACCTCGAACCGATCGGCGCCGCCTGGGTCCGCTGGTTCACGAGCGAGGACCCCGGGTACGGCTACGTCGACGACGACGCACCGGAACTGTCGATCGCCGTTGTCGAAAAGCATCGCGGCCAGGGCGTCGGGAGTGCGCTGCTGCGACGTCTTCTCCAGGCCGTGCCCCGGTGCAGTCTGAGCGTCGACAGCCGCAATCCTGCGATCCGCCTCTATGCACGTTTCGGTTTCGAGGCCGTCGCCACCGACGGCTACTCGGTCACCATGCTCCACGAAACAGACTGATCGCAACCTCCGTGATTGCGCGCCGACGGATCCCGACCCTGAGTAGGCGTGGAAGCGCCCGATCCCTCACCACAAGTGACACCCCATCACCGCCGCTGGTCCGCTCCCAGGGATAATGTGGTGGCATGGAGTTCAAAGTGCTCGGCCCCCTCGATGTCCGTGGGGACAATGGAGAGCCGATCATCATCCGCGGGTCACGGGAGCGGGCCATCCTCACCGTGCTTCTGATGGCTGCGGGCGATGACGTCGCCGACGAAGTGCTCGTCGCAGCGGTGTGGGGCGAGCAGGGTCCGACCGATCCGACAGCGGCCTTGCAGACGGCGGTCTCGCGTCTCCGCCGTGTGCTGCAACCGGATGGCACCGCGGATGCTTCGGTCATCGAACGGGTCCCCTCCGGCTACCGGCTGGCGGTCAACGTCGAACAAATCGACTGGCATCGGTTCGAGCAATTGGTGGCCGACGCCTCTGCGGCAACAGACCCTCGCCGGATAAGGGACCTCCTCCGCGAAGCGTTACGCATGTGGCGCGGTGCAGCCTACGGCGACGTCGAGTACGAGGAGTTCGCCCAGACTGAGATCCGTCGCCTCAACGAACTCCAACTCCAGGCCAATGAGCGACTCATGGCAGCTCGCCTCGATCTCGGTGAGCATCAATCGGGCGTCGCCGACCTGGAATCGCTCGTGGCGAGATTCCCGACCAGCGAGACTCTCTGGCGCCAACTGATGCTGGCGCTCTATCGATCCGGCCGGCAGGCAGACGCACTGCGCACCTACCACCGGGCCCGCACCGCAATGGGAACGGTCGGCATCGAGCCCAGCGGCGAGATGAGGCAGCTGGAGGATCGGATGCTCATCCAAGATCCCGACCTGGACATCGACCAGGAGACGACCCCTCCTCCGCCGCCGACACCACCGTCTCGATCTCTCTCCAACCTTCCCGCAACCGACACTTCGTTCATCGGGCGCCACGAGGAACTCGCCCGAGTGGAGCAGATGCTGACCGAGTCGCGCCACGTGACGCTGGTTGGGCCCGGCGGTGTCGGCAAGACGAGGCTCGTCACCGAGCTGGGTCACAGGGTTGCGCCCAGTTATCCGGACGGCGTCGTCTTCGTTCGGCTGGCCGGCGTCGAGGACGACAACGGCGTTCTGAGCGCGGTGATGGCCGCCCTGGATCCGGAAGGCCAGGGCGACTCCGCAGAGCGTCTCATCGGGTTGCTGCGGAGACGCCGTGCATTGTTGATCCTCGACAACTGCGAGCAAGTCCTCGCCGGGGCAGCAGCGCTGACCCGTACCGTCCTCGGCAACACCCGAGACGTCGACGTCATCGCCACCAGCCGCCGGCGCTTTGCGACCGCCGGGGAGCACGTGTGGCAGCTCCGACCGCTGGGCACCGCCAAGACCGGACCTGCAGGATCGACCGACGCCGTTGCGCTCTTCGTCGATCGGGTGCTCGACGTGATGCCCCGCATATCGGCGAGCGATCTTGCGAGCACGGACGCCGTACGGGAGATCGTCGAGAGGCTGGACGGCCTGCCCCTCGCCATCGAACTGGCCGCCTCCCAGTGCTTCGCCCTGACCCCCGAAGAGGTCGCAAGCGGCCTGCGAGATTCGACGGGCTCGCTGCGGAGCCGCGGCCCGATTTCCGATCGACACTCATCACTCAGCTCGGCAATCGAGTGGAGCCTGCGTCGGCTCGATCCCGCGGAGCGAGCCGCGTTCGCCGCCGTTTCGGTCATCCCCGACACCTGGGACCTGGAGGCGGCGGAGGCGGTAATCGGTCCGCTGGTTACAGACAAGGGACCCGTTGCAGACTTGATCCTCGCCCTTGTCGAGCACTCGCTGGTCACACCGGCACGCCCGGAAGGGACCTCGGCACGCTTCTCGCAGCTGGCGACGATCAGGGAGGCTGGTCAAGACCTGCTTGCAGGCATGGGTGAAAGCCATGGGGCACGGCAGCGCCACGCACGGTGGCTGGCCAAGCTCTCCCAAGAGTCGTGGCCGGACCTGCTCGGACCTGACCCTGCGCCGGTGGTCAAGCGACTGCGCCGGGAGCAATGGAACATCGACTCGGCCTTCGACTGGGCCATCGACCACGAACCGCAAACCGCTCTCGAGATCATCACCGGCCCCCGTTACCGGTGGACGGGGATCAGGCCCGAGTCGGCGGTGCTTCGGTCTCTGGCCCGAGCGCTTGCGGCGACCACGGAGCCCTCGCTGCAGCGTGCACACGGGTTGCTGACGCTCGCCTACCTGTCGACGGTGCCCTCTGCCCCGAGTCCCATCAGCAGATCGAACATCAGGTTCGGTCCGAGCGCATTGATTTCAGAGAGCTTGCGCGTCGAATCGAGCGATCTGGTCAACTTCGACGCGATCGAACTGGTCGCCGATGCGGTCAACATGCTGGAGCAACTCGGCGAGCACACCACACAGCTGGGCGCACGGGCGATGGAAGGCTTCATTCGCGGCACCAGGGGCGAGCTGGAAGTGGCAGACAGGATGATGAGCGAGGTGCTCGACGATGCTCGCGCACGCGGGATCGATGCCGCGGTCGAGGTTGTCAGCTTCAACTTGGGGTCGGTTCGGCTGGCCCTGGGGGACTACGCCGGCGCGGAGGACCTCTACCGGACGTCCTACGAGTTGGCGACTGCAGCAGACGACATCATCCTCAGGACCGAGAACACCGACAGGCTGGCCCGAACCGCACGAGCTCAGGGCAGGTACGAGGAGGCAATGGAGATGCATCACGAGGCTCTCCGCCTGGCCACATCGGCAAGAGCCCCGGCAGAGACGCTCGTTCATTTCCGTATCGAGTTGGGAGCGATGGCAGTCGAACTGGGCCGGTCCGAAGCCGTCGCCGAGCACGTCGCCGTTGCCTCGGAACTCGCCGAGCAGCACGGCCTCGACCGCAGTCTGGCGACCATCCGCTACGGCCAAGGCGAGATGGCAGTGCGCAACGGGGACATGGAGTCGGCGACCCGTCACTTCGACGAGGCATATTCGCTGGCTGAGATCTGCGGGGACGAGGTTGCGAAGGCATACATCTGGGGATCACGGGGATGGGCTCACCTCCTGATTGGTAGCGCAGGGGACGCTGCGGAGGCATTCCGAGCCGGTTTCCAGGCTGATCAACAGGACGGCGTTGCTACGGCCCGAATCCTCGAGGGCGCCGCAGTCATCGCATCCAATGCAGGCGAGTACCGGACCGCAGCAAGGCTCCTCGGTGCTGCGGATGCACTGCGCGAGTCTGTGCGCGTCCCCACAAACGGCACCCCGCAGGTCGGCGAGGTGCGGGCCGATGCCGAGCGCACCCTCGGTGGTGCCTTCCTTGCGACCCTTGCCGAGGGGGGTGAGCTGCGAGCTGACCAGTACCGGTCGCTGGCCCTCCAGGCCCTGCGCTCACCAAAGCCGGACGAGGCCCGATTGCAGTCTGAGGCCGGCGGCTAGCCTCGAAAGCAGATCGCAAGGAGACCCATGACCAACCGGCTCAACATCGCCATGCTCGGATCCAAGTTCATGGGGCGAGCGCATTCGAACGCGTGGTCTCAGGTCGGGCACTTCTTCGAACTGCCGCTTCTCCCTCACCAGGACACGGTGGTGGCTCGCAATCCGGAGGAACTCGCCGCCTTTGCCGAGCAATGGGGGTGGGACAACCACACGACCGACTGGCGAGCCGCAGTGACCAACCCTCTGATCGACCTCGTCGACATCGGCACTCCCAACAACGTGCACGCCGAAGCCGCAATCGCTGCGCTCGAGGCGGGCAAGCACGTTGCCTGTGAGAAACCCCTCGCCGGGACTATCGAAGACGCAGAAGCCATGGCCGCAGCCGCCGCGAACGCTCCCGGCAAGACCTTTGTTTGGTTCAACTACCGCCGGGTACCGGCCGTTGCCCTTGCTCACCGTTTGGTGGCAAGCGGTGCCATCGGGCGGATCTATCACGTCCGAGCCACCTACCTGCAGTCGTGGGGAGGACCCGATACACCGATGCGGTGGCGGTTCCAGGGGGACATCGCCGGCTCGGGCGCCCACGGGGATCTCAACGCCCACATCGTCGATGCGGCCCGGTTCATTACAGGCGAGGAGATCGTTTCCGTGGAAGGCGCCATCGAGGAGACGTTCATCTCGGAGCGAACCGACGGAGATCAGACCTCGGCAAGCACCGTGGACGACGCGGTGTTGTTCCTAGCTCGCATGCAGGGTGGCGCGGTCGCCAGCTTCGAGGCGACACGCCTTGCCACCGGCTATCTGAACGGCAATCGCATCGAAATCCACGGCGAGCGCGGTGCCTTGCGGTTCAACTTCGAGCGAATGAACGAACTGGATGTCTATCGCACCGACGCCGCCCGCGGAGAGCGGGGATGGACGACCATCTTCGCAACCAACGAGGACCACCCGTACGCCGCTGCGTGGTGGCCGACCGGGCATGGGCTCGGCTACGAGCACGCCTTCATCAATCAGGCCCGCGACATCGTCGTGAGTATCGCCGGCGGCGAACCGTTGGTGCCGATGCCCGACTTTGCCGATGCCCTGCAAACGCAGCGTGTGCTGGAGGCGGCGCTGATCTCCGCCCGGGAGCACCGGCCGGTAGCCGTGACCTAGCGGCATTCCCGTTCTTGCGGATCTGCGTCCCGCATTTGGAACTGTGGTACGCAAGAACGTGGAGAGTACCCGACCTAGACCTCACGCGGGATACGACCGACCAGCGAGAGCACTCCGCGGAGCACCTTGTGCCCCATGTCCGCAGTTTGCGCGTACATCAGCGGGCAGCCACCCTCCAGCACCGTGAGCCCGGCCCCGCGACCCATCTCAGCCGCATCGTGGTTAACACTGCCCCCGCCTGGGCCCCGATGCATCCAGACGTGCTTGATCTCGAGATCGATGCATTCCTGCATGACGTCGCGCGCCACTTTCGGGTGCGTCGCAATGACGACTGCCTCGACACCCCCGGGAATGGTGCCCAGATTCGGGTACGCACTGTCACCCTCGACGGTGTCTGCGTTCGGGTTCACCGGAAACACGTCGTAGCCGCGGTCACGCAGCCGGAGGTAGACCGGGTTCCCACCATGGGCTCCTCCGGACTCGCGAGATACACCGGCAACGGCGATCCGCTTCTTGGACAGGAACTCAGCTGCGGCTTCCTTCATCGTCGTCATCGGATCCTCCGTTACCCCGTATTTACCCGAAACCGACCGGCGCGCAGAAGCAGCGCCTACTGCGAAGGTATCGCCGTCACCGACCCGTGCCTAGGGGCCATACGTCACCGAAGTCCCATTGCTAGCGTGACCGCAACCAGCGAAACGAGGGACGAGATGAGGATCGGGTACGCCGGGATGGGGATCATGGGACGCGGCATGGCCGCCAATCTCATCGATGCCGGACATGACGTCGTGGTGTGGAACCGAACCAGGGAGAGGACGGCGGACGTCGCCGCGAAAGGTGCGTCGGTCGCCGAGACACCTGCGGCGTTGGCGGCGGCGTGCGACATCATCATGGTGTGCGTGTCGGACACGCCCGACGTCGAAGCCGTGACCCTCGGCGATAGTGGGCTGATTCACGGTCTTGGCGCAGGCAAACTCGTCGTCGATCACTCGACCATCAGCGCCTCGGCTACGAGACGGCTTGCCGAAGCCGTCGCCGACGCGGGCGCAACTTGGATCGATGCCCCGGTCAGCGGCGGCAGCGAGGGCGCTGTCAACGGCACGCTGTCCATCATGGTCGGCGGCAACGAGGATGATGTCGCTCGCGCCCACCCGTACATGGAGAGCTACGGAACGAGCATCACCCATGTCGGCCCGATCGGTGCGGGGCAAATGGTCAAGCAGGTGAACCAGGTGCTCGTTGTTATCAACGCGCTTGCCGTTGCGGAAGGGTTGCTGCTCGCCGAGGCAGGCGGGTTGGATCTCGATGCGACTATCGCGGCCGTCAAGGGGGGCGCGGCGGGCTCGTGGATGCTGGCCAATCGTGGGCCGCAGATGGTCGATCGCGACTGGCGGCCCGGCTTCACCATCGACCTACAGCAGAAGGACTTGCGTCTGGTCCTCGAGTCCGCCGACGAGTTGGCCGTGCCCCTTCCAGCTACGAGCCTCGTCTTCCAGATGTACAGGGCGCTGCAACGCCGCGGGCTCGGGCACGAAGGCAACCATGCCCTCGTCAAGGCGTTGGAAGAGATGGCCGGGCTGGAGATCTCTCGCTAGACCGATGTGGATGCCGGCTCATCTTCCGGCTGCTTGACCAGCAGGACTATCCCGGCGGCTAGCGCTACCCACGGCCCGATCGCAAATCCCTGCGTGAACATCGTCGAGAAGGCCGTGGTGAATGTGCCTTCGAAGTCCAGGAAGAAGCGGTAGGTCTGGATGAGATAGAGCGCAGCAACGCCGACGGTCGCCCACGCGGCGTACTTCCGATATGGCTTGAACCGATCTGCGAACTCAGTGGCCAGGACGGCGGCGGCCAAGACCATCATCACCGTGCCCATGTTGGGGAAGCTCGAATCCGGATCGAGGCTCCACAGAAACGCCGCTGGCACGTCGGTCGCATCAACCGAGCCGAAACTGTACGAAAGCCTTAGCCAGGGAAGGAACACGGTGACCAGGACCGCAAACGCCGCACCGGATCGCCACGAGAAGGAAATCGTCTTGGTTGGGATGGGCTTGCCCTCGGCGGCAGGTGCAGCGGGGACAGCCTGCTGCTGCTGAGGCGGTGAAGCCGGAGCCTGCGGAGGCGGAGAAGCCGGGGCCGGCGCCGCAACGAGCCTGCGGCCGTCCACCCAGCCCTGCCACCCGTTCTCAGCGACAACGTGCGCCCAGTCGGCACGACGCTCCTGCACCCGAAGTTCGACCCCACCGGCCAGGTTGGCGACTACCGGTCCAGCAGGATGGGGCTGCGCCCAAGCCTGGAGGCCCTCCGGAGGGACCGTATGCGTGGGAGCCCAAAGAGGTGCTGTCGGTTCCACCGGTGGTGGCGGAACGGGCTGCGAAACAGGCTCAGCGGGCGCAGGTTCCGCAACCGTTGGGCTCTCTGTCGGAGCTAGCTCCTCCAGCCGACGACCGTCAACCCAGTACCGATGCTCGTCCGGTGTCTCGACCCGAACCCACAAACCGAGCCGCTCTAGCTCGGTGAGCTCGGTTCCTGCCTCGACTCTGCCGGAGGGCGCTTCAGCGGCGTCGGGGCTGTCCCTCCCCGGCAAGGCATCGGTTGCGGTCCAACGTGCTGCAGGCACCATTTGCCCCTTTCCACTAGCCATCTGCAACGAGGTTGGCGATCATCCCCCGTTACCTCTGCTCGAGATCTCGTCGATGATCTCCTGTGCGGCGTCTATCTGCTGATCGATCTCGCGATACTCGGCCCTGGCTCTGTCTTGCTCCTCTGCGATCCGCGCCATTTCCCGGGCGGGGCGGTCGAAGATGGTCCCGTGATCGCCCGGTCGGGCCGGTTCGACATCGGAGACATAGGTGAGAGACTCTCGCTCCGCAACCTCGGCGCGAAGCCGCTCCGCTTCTTCGAAATATCTGCCCGACGTGTCGCGGGTTCGCCAGTCCTCCAGCGCGTCGTAGTACGCCTGGTCGGGGTCGGAATGCGTCTCGAAATCGATTCTCTCCGGTGGTCTCGTGCCATCCTCTATCCACGCCAGCCGCTCCCTGGCGTTTTCAAGACGCCTGTTGTCGTCTCGGGTCGTTTCGTATTGTTGAATATCCCTCTTCAGCTGCGCCTCCAGCGCCTTCTGCTCAGCCTGGAGCTGCTGGATTTGGTCGTGGTGCCACCCGTAGCTGTGCCTGTTCTCCCAGCTTTCGAAGGCTTCCTCGCGGGTAGCCATACCGGCCCTTTCGAAGTCCCAGATCATCGGGTCGGGTCGTCGGGCGAGACGGGCGAGCTCATCATTGATCTCGTCGACACGCCGCTCGGTCAGATTGACCCGGGTGATCATGTCTGACGTCCCGGCAAGAAGACGCTCCCCGGCAAGCCGGCCCGAACCACCCCACCACGTCGCATCCTCGTTGAGTTCGGCGATCTCACCGCGCAAGGCATCCCTCTCCCCCGAGAGCCGTGCCAACTCAGCGACGGCTTCGTCGTACCGGGCTGCCTCCGCCGCTGTCACCGTCACCGGCCCTGCCGGAGTGTCCACCTGAACCAGAGTCTCGGGGAGTTCGACGGGGCCGGTCCCACCGCGTGCCTGGTTGTAGCCCTCGATGTCCTGCAAGATGTCCTCTGGGGACCTGTTCCTTTCCACGCCCCAGCGCACCCACTCCTCGATCTCTTCGGGGTCGAGCACGACGGCAGGAGCGGGTCCATCGGGAAGCTCGCCCGAATCGTCATCAGGACCGGCATCGTCGGGCAGCGCCTCATCGTCATCCGGCGCCTCGTCGCCCTGCGGCTCATCGTCCGGCGGAGCTTCGTCCTCCGGGGGTGCATCTGGGGGCGACTCGCCGTCCGGGGGCGGTTCGGGCGGAAGCTCATCTTCGGGCGGGGGTGGCGGCTCGTCGAGCGGGGGCGGCGGCCGGCCCGGCAACGGATCCAGGTCCGGAGTCGGCTCGTAGGTCTCGCTGATATCAGGAAGCGGCGGTACCCAACCCTCCGGCGGCCGGCCGGGCAGTGGATCCAGGTCGGGCGTCGGCTCAAAGGTCTCACTGATATCAGGGAGCGGAGGTACCCAACCCTCCGGCGGCCGTGCCGGAACGGGCTGCGGCTCCGGCCCCGGTGAAGTGTCGATGATTGGATCGAGCTGGATGGGCGGCATGGCTGGATCGAACGCATCGACCTCAACAGAGACACTGACGGTCCCGCCGGGGCCGCGTGCGATGGGACCGACCGAGCGCACGATGCCGACGGACCCCACACGCCCTTCTCTGACCGGGGGATGATCCGGGTGCACCACGTGCTCGTCCCACTGCTGATCGATGGGGATCGCAACACTGGAGCCCGCTCCACCGCTGATGGCGGCTTCAGCTTCGGCGCCGGAGAGAACAACTGTTCTGGTCCTCGTCGGTGGCATTGCGCCACTGCCGAGTCCGCCGAGGATCCGCGAAATCTCCGACGCCGCCTCAGTCCAGGTGATGGCACCGATCGCCGCTGCGGCGATGAGCCCGGCAATCGCCTGCGCTGCTGCCTCCTCCGGTTCTATCGGCTCGTCATCGTCCCCGGTCGGAGGCGGGGCGACGACGCGTTCGTCGGGCGCGGCATCCGACGGCGAATCGTCGGGATCGGCAACGGCGGGAGTGGAGTCGCTGTCGATGTCCTCGCCATCGGAAGGTGCCTCGTCGGTAGCTGCCCAAAGGCTGTCGAGCGTCGCCGCCATCGGTTCCAGAACCTGTTCGTAGGCAGGAATCGCCTCAATGCCTCCATTGTCCATTGCATTGCCCTGGAGAACATATGGTGGGTCGACAATCAGGACGACCTCATCTCTATCGACCGCCCGCCACGCATACGCCTCCTTACCCACATCGAGCGGGATCGCCTCGGTGTCGTCACCGGCCCAGCGCTGGTTCTGCTCGCGGTTGAAGGCGAAGTGGGTTTCCGCTTGGGAATTGGTAGCGAACTGAAAAACCCAGAACCCGATGCGGCCTCCGCCGGATAGGAACCAGACCTTCGTCGAGCAGATCGCCATGGGCTCCGTTGCCCCCTCGTAATCGAACCACTCTGAGTCCATGACGTAGCTGGCGGGGTTGAGCCCGGGACTCAGCGGCGCAACAACGAGGTCACATAGTTCCGAGTGGCTGCGCTCCGGTGCGTCCGCCGCCACCGCTGGAGTCGCCACCCCAGCGACGAAGGCCGGCGCAACGAGAACGGCAGCAAGCACGGCGACTCCTGCCCCGGCAAGCGACTTTTTGGCGTTCTCCAGCGGTCCGTTGCGGCCCACCATCAGCCCGACACCGAGACAGACACTGAACCAGGCGATGGTCTGCCCTATCCGCACCGTCCCGGTACGGGACGCCATGCCGGCCCCTTGCATGATGACGATCCCAACCCCCCACAGCGCGATGCCCCAGGGACTCCGCTGTGCGTAGAACCCTCGGTCACCGGGGCTGATCTCGAGGGCGGAGCCTTGCGCAAACCCGAGTGCCGCGCCGACGACAACGGCTATCACGATCGCCGCCGTGGGAGTGGTGACCTGGGTGATAGCTGCCATCACCAGAATGGCGCCGATGCCGACGCCGGCACGGGCAAGGTCGAAGCCCAGCCGAATCCGGGTGCGCTTGCGCGCAAAGACCACCGCAAGAGCGAGCGAAGCCACCGTGAGGATGATCGAAACGATCGCAATCGTTCGAGCTACACCCTCCCCCAAGATTCCTCCTCGCAGGGTGGTAACAAATTACATCATACAGCTTCACATTTGGGCCAACTATGGTCCGCGGATGGCCAAACGGAAGCTAGAGGGCAAGAACGTTGTGATCACCGGTGGCGGGGGTGGGCTCGGAGCCGCCCTCGGTCGGGAGTTCGGCTACTCGGGATGCAACGTGGCGATGCTCGACATCGACTACCCGGCAGCCGTGCTCGCGGCCGATCGTGTGGAGCGCGGCGAGGCGACAGCGATCGAGTGCGATGTCACGGACTACGCTGCCTGTGCCGATGCGATCCGGCTGGCCGAGGATCGCATCGGGCCGATCGATATCCTGGTCAACAACGCAGGTATCTCGCATCGCAGCACCTTTGCTGAGACCGAAGTCGCCGTTATCGAGCGGGTGATGGACGTCAACTTCTGGGGCGCGGTGTATTGCACGAAGGTCGCCTTGCCCTCAATCGTCGCTCGACGTGGTGCGATCGTCGTCATCAGCTCGACCGCAGGCTTCGCCCCGCTGCTAGGTCGCACCGGTTACGCCGCGTCGAAACATGCCCTGCACGGGTTCTTCGGCACGTTGCGCACGGAGGTGCCCAAGGAGGTGGACGTCATGCTGGCCGCACCATCGTTCATCGACACCAACCTGCGTCGCAACACGCTGGGCGGCGACGGCCAGACCGCCTCGCTCTCTGAGTCGCGCGACGGCAATGCGGCAAGCGCTGAGGATGTGGCCGAGCGTATCGTGTGGGGGGTGGAGCGACGACGCTCGACCTTGGTTCTCGGCAACGTGGGGCGCGTGACCAGGTACTTGAATGCGCTGGCTCCCGGGGTCTATGAGCGGATGATGGCGCGCTCACTCCGGTCCGAGTTCGACAGGTGAATTCACAGTGCCGTAGCGGCACTCGCCACGTACAATCTGCCCCGATTCAGCCCTGAGGGACAATGCTCGACGATCCCATAGTTCAGCTATCCGGCATTGTGGTGCTTGCATTCGCCGTGACCTGGTTCGGCGAGCGCGTCCGCGTCCCCGTCATCTTGCCCTTGCTCGTGACGGGGTTCCTGATCGGTCCGGTCCTCGGCCTCATCAACCCCGATGACATCCTCGGCGACCTTCTTGCACCGGCCGTCTCGATAGCAGTCGGCCTGATCCTCTTCGAAGGTGGTCTCAGCCTGCGGCTGCGGGAGATGGAGGGTCAGCAGCGGGTGCTGTGGCTGCTGGTGACCGTCGGAGTGCTCGTCACCTGGGCCATCGGCGCAGTCGTCACCGGCTACTTCACCGAGCTCTCCACAGGGTTGGCCGTGCTGACCGGATCGATCCTTGTGGTGTCGGGACCTACGGTTATCGGGCCACTGCTCACCCACGTTCGCCCCTCGCGATCGGTTGCATCGATCCTCAAATGGGAGAGCATCATCATCGACCCGATCGGTGCTTTGCTCGCCGTCATCACCTTCGAGGTGATCATCCTCGCCCGCGACGCCACACCGGGTGGCGTTCTGGCCGGCATGGTCGAGTTCACCTTCGTCGGCGTACTCGTCGGCGCCGCCATCGCCTACGGGGCGAGCGTGGCCCTCCGCCACCATTGGGTTCCCGAGCATCTCCAGCCCCTGTTCGGACTGAGCATTGCGATGTTGGCGTTCATGATCGCCGACTTGCTCACGGCGGAGTCGGGTCTGCTGGCGACGACCGTGCTTGGCTTCGTGTTGGCCAATCAGCGGTCGGCTCGCACCGAGCAGATCGTGCAATTCTCCGAGGTCGTGAGGGTCCTGCTGATCGGTGTGCTGTTCCTCATCCTTTCCGCCCGCCTCACGACAGAGCAACTCCGGGTTGACCTTCCGGCCGCGATCGCCCTCATCCTGGCACTGGTGTTGATCGCCAGGCCTGTCGCGGTAGCGCTGTCGACTATCGGATCACGTCTGAACTGGCGGGAGCGAGTTCTCCTCGGCGGTGTTGCCCCACGGGGAATCGTGGCGGCCTCAGTCGCCTCCGTCTTCGCCCTCGAACTCGAGCACGAAGGCGTCGCCGGGGCCGAGGAACTGACACCTCTCGTGTTTGCCGTGATCGTGGGCACGGTCCTGGTCTACGGCATTGGGATGGGCCCGCTGGCCCGACGGCTCGGCTTGGCCGAGAAGCACCAGGAAGGGGCCCTCGTGCTCGGCGCCGGTCAAGTGGAGAGGGCGGTCGCCGACGCTTTGGCCGACGCCGGGGTGGCGGTCGTGCTGGCGACTACCAACCGCCAAGACCACTACGAAGCGCGAATGGCGGGAAGGCGGGCGTTCTACGGGAATGTGCTCGCCCGTGATGTCGATCTCGACCTCGATCTCGCCGGCATCGGCCGGCTTCTCGCCCTCACTCCCAACGACGACGTCAACACGCTGGCCAGCACCCGGTTCGCCCCGACGTTCGGTGGCGCCGAGACATTCCAGCTCCCACCCCGACGCCAGGAGACCGGCATCGATTCCGATCCGGCAACGGAGTACGGCGGGCGACAACTCTTCAGCGACGAGTGGAACTACCCGTCGCTTCACGACTTCCTCGAGTCGGGCGGGGAGGTTCGCCGCATCAAGCTCGGGACGGACACGTCGGTTGCCGATTCACAGCTCGCCGCACCCGAGGTCCTCGAAATCCTGTTCGTGGTCAAAGGAAGCGGTCGTGTCCAGGTGATCACCACCGACAACACGGATCCGCTGCGCGACGTCGCCCCCGGCGATACGGTGATCGCGCTGGTCGAGGCGGCATCAGCTGGAGGCTGATGCCGTTGGAGTATGCCTCCGGCATACTCCTGCTTCTGTCTCCGCCCCCTCGACCGAGCTTTCTCGGAGGACTGACGTGACCTCTAGTACGGGGGCCAGGGGAGCGGGGGGCGATCCGTTGGGGGGTCGGGATGAACCGGGTGGGCAAGCAGATCGCCAACCCGTGCGGCGAGAGCCTCTCTTTCCTCCCTACCGAGCAACGCTTCGACACGATCTCCGAAGTCGCCGGCGATCGCCATATCCAACTTCGTCAGGGCCGTGGTCATGTCCGCCGGGATCGGCTGGCCACTGAAACCCCACAACACGGTGCGGAGCTTGTCGTCGGGGTGGAACGTCAGCCCGTGGTCGATACCGAGCAGCTGCGTGCCATCCGAGATCAGATGCCCGAGCTTGCGATCGGCGTTGTTGCTGACGATATCGAGCACCGCGAGTGGCCACAGGTCGCTCGACCCCGTCTGCACGAGGGCCACCGGATCGAAGTCGGGGTCCAGGTCGACGTACCGCTGAATCGCACCCGGGCCGTAGGGGCCATCGCCGAGGATCGTCTCGGGCACGACGTCATAGCCAAGCGCAACCGACAACTCGTATGTGAGCACCTCACGTGCGGCAAGTGTCTCGACCGCAAAGTCCCACAGGGGCCGCTCCCCCCGGGTTGGCTTGTACACCACACGCTCCCCGTCTTCCGTGTGAGCGAGCAGGGTTGCGTTGGAAGCATCGACGAAGCGGCCGACGACCTCAGCGATCTTCGGAGACCAGGTCACCTCAGGGACGATGCCCACGCAGATCGCCGTTTGTGCGCGGGCAATTGTGGCCATCCGGATCCATCGCCAGGCCGCAACGCGGGCACGCGGGTCGCCCGGCCTCGACTACGACGAGGGCCTCCCGGGCGAAGGCGTCGAGCTGCGGAAGGGTCAGCTCGTACTCGGCAGGAGGATCGGCGTCTTCCGTCGAGTGGATGATCAGGGAAGCCAGGTCAGAGTCATCCGCCAACCCCAGCTGGAGACCTCCAACCCGATAGGCAACCGGGGTCTCTGCATGCACGTCACCGGGCTCGACGGACAGCCCGACGCCGAGCAATCCCCTCTCTTTCAGCAGGCGTTGAGCCTCTTCGGCCAGCGCAGCCACCTGGAGCTTCTCGATGACGTATGCGGTGGCCGCTCCGTCGACGACGACCTCGAGCATGAAGACGCGCTGTCCGGGCTCGCCTATTGCTCCGCCGGCGAACCGCTCGACCTTGCTCATCTCCACCTCCGGGCATCGGGGACTGCATTGAAGACTGGAACCCGCGCCGGCCCCACCGGGGGAATGTCGACTACCGAAACGCTCGCCGGCATCGGCTCGAGACGATTGGACAGGTCGAGAGGGACCCCGAGGTAGTAGGCAACTATGACCTTGATCACGTCACCGTGGCTAGACACCGCAATGGGCTCATTGGCGTGCTTGGCAGAGAGGGCCTCGACGCCGGCAACTGCGCGCGTCTGGACCTCCTGGAGGGTCTCCCCCTCAGGAAAGCGAAACCGCGAGGCGCTGGCGTGGAGTTGCTGCCAGGCTTTGAGTCGATAGAGCGACTTGAGCGGCCGCCCCAGCCACTTGCCGTAGTCGGCCTCGACGAACGCCTTGTCCGTGCGGAGCCGAATCCCACGACCCTTGGCGATGGCCGCGGCGGTCTCCCGGCATCGTTGGTGCGGGCTGGTGTATATCGCCGTCAATTCGACGCCGGAGAGGAACCCAGCCAGTTCGTTCGCGATCTCCACGCCCTGTGGCGACAGCGAGATATCGGGATCCAGGCTCGACAATCTCTTGCCCGTTTCGGGCGTGAGTGAATGGCGGATCAGATGAACGCGCATGCGGGGAGCCTAACCCGGCACCCCAACGACGATGACGTGGGGTCAGGCCGGACGGGGACCGCTCAGCACTCGTGCCGGCAGCTTCACGATGGCTTCCAGCAGGCCGAACACGCCGCGCACCGAAATGCCGACGAGCCGGAACGGCAGGCTGAGCAGCCAGACCAGCGGATACAAGATGATCGCCAACAGGGCGAGTGGCCAGGCGACGATCGCCAACAGCAGCCACACTAGGAACAGCAACATGGGAAACCCTCCGCGGGATCTCGGCCCTCTCTTCGTTCGTGGTGGCAGCCGTCTCCGGGATGCTCTGCAGACGCCACGAGAGTTGCTCGCACCACGAGATGATCTGGCCGGCAAGCCCGGAAGCCAGCACAAAGGCGAGCACTGCCGCGGCCAGCAGGATTGGCATAGAAACCAGCCCGGCGACAACGCCCCACTCGATCAGTCGTACAAGAAACTCCATGACACGATTGTGCGCGATCGCAGACCCGAGGTGTATCGGGTGTGCCCCTGATTCGACCCTGAACCAACCCCGGGGTCCCCCTAGGGGCCCTCCGGATGAGGAGGATCCAGGCTTGGTCCTGATGTCACGTCCGCGATCACCAGGAGGATCTCGGTCAGGACATCATCACGGTTGGACCAGACGTCATCGTCGGTAACTCGGATGACGCGCCACCCCTGTGCTTGGAACCAACGATCCCTCCTCCGGTCATACGCAGCTCGTTCGTCTGCATCGTGCGTAGGACCGTCGATCTCCACGACGACTCGATGCGAGAGACAGGCGAAGTCGGCCACGTAAGTCCCGATCGGCACCTGGCGGCGAAACCTCACGCCCACACCCCGGCCCCGCAGCAACCACCACAGAATCGCCTCGGCTCGCGTCGGATCCTTGCGCATCCTGCGGGCGTGGCTCGTCAACTCCGGGTCCTGGTTTGGCATGAGCCCAGGTGTACACCGCAGGTGTGACACGCAGAGGGAATTCACCCTCCCCTTGGGAGGGTCGGCGGGCCGAAGGCCACGTCGGGGAGGGCATACGAACTCGAGCATCCCCTCATCGCCATCGCTCCGCTCGGCACTTCTCCCACAGGGAGAAGAAAGAATCGCCGGCCCCACTCACCTCGCGGCGCGATTCACCCTCCCCCTGGGAGGGTCGGCGGGCCAAAGGCCAC
>JASJBC010000075.1 GCA_030066715.1 Acidimicrobiia bacterium | reverse complement strand
GCCTTCAACCCCTGCGCCTTCTTCGTGCTGCTGTTCCTGCTGAGCCTGCTGATCCACAGCCGCAGCCGCGCCCGCATGGCGATCGTCGGCGGTGTCTTCGTCGTGTTCTCGGGGCTGTTCTACTTCGCCTTCATGGCGGCCTGGCTGAACATCTTCCTGGTCACCGGCCAGCTGCGCTGGGTGACGACGGTGGCCGGCCTGATCGCGCTCGGCATTGCCATCTTCAACCTGAAGGACTACTTCCTCCCGGATACGGCGGGATCGTTGTCCATCCCGGATTCCGCCAAGCCGGGGCTCTTCGCCCGGATGCGGAAGCTCACCACCGGGGACGCTCTAGCCACTGTCCTGGTGGGGACGATTGCGCTTGCTGCGGTGGCGAACACCTACGAGTTGCTGTGCACAGCCGGCTTTCCGCTGGTCTTCACGCGAGTGCTGACCCTCAATGACCTGGCGACGTCGACCTACTACGGCTATTTGGTGCTGTACAACGTCGTGTATGTGATCCCGTTGCTCGTCATCGTCGGGGTTTTCGTCTGGACGCTCGGGTCGCGCAAGCTCTCGGAGAGAGAAGGTCGGTTCCTGAAGCTGATGTCGGGCATGATGATGCTCGGTCTCGGCCTGTTGCTCGTCATACGGCCAGCGTTGCTGGAGAACATGTTCGCCGCAGTCGGCATCTTGGCGGGCGCCGTCCTCGTGACCGTGGTGATATCCCTCATCCATCGGTCGCGGGCGGATCGGCGGATCGCCGCATAGGGTCGGCCGGGTCCGACATGTCCCGCTCCATGATCAGCACTGAGTGGAAACCATCGAGCTTGTGGCCGACCTCGTCCAGCGTCCCAACGGTGCGATAGCCAAAGCGCTCATGTAGTTGAATCGAGGCTTCATTGGGGAGCGCAATCAACGCATAGGCGCGGTGGATCTGCTCCGATACGAGGCGGTGGAGAAGCGCCGCCAGCAGCCGGCCACCGAGCCCGAGGCCCGTTGCCTCTTCCTCGAGAACGACTGTTGTCTCCACGGAAGTGTCGTAGCCGGCCTTGTCGCGGAACGGACTGCTCGACGCAAAGCCGACTACGTCGCCGTCGGCAACGGCCACCACGACCTGGTAGCGACCGGTTGCGGCGTACTTGGCAAACCACCGCCGGCGGGCGGCGAGCGGCCACGGCTCGCGATCGAACGAAGTATGGCGACCCACTATGTACGAGTTGTAGATCGCGTTTATGGCTTCTAGGTCTGCCTCTGCGGCGTGACGAATCGCAACTTCCACGGCGAGAGAGCGTACACGGCAGCACGTAACGACACCGGTGTAATTGATCCTCCCGGCCCATTCAGAGATTGCGGCTCTGCGCCGAAACTCATGGGACGCTCGATGAAGGATTTCGGTGGACCGATTCCATAGGCTGTTGCTTGCCGTAGACCCCGACCTGGCCGCACACGGCAAGCGGGCCGGGCGTCTCGCCAGGGACATTGCGGAGAAGATGCGGCTGGAGCCGGACCGGATCGAAGGCCTCGAAGCGGCCGCACACCTGCACGATATCGGCAAGATCTTCATTTCTCGCCAGATTCTCGACAAACCGGGACCGCTCGATGCCGCAGAGTGGGAGGAATTGCGCCAGCATCCGATGACGGGATACCAGTTGATTCGCGACAGCGTCCCCGAGGTGGTAGCGCAGGTGGTGCTCACTCACCACGAGCGGTTCGATGGCACCGGTTATCCACATGGAGTTCAGGGCAGCCGGATTCCCCTCGAGGCCCGCATCCTCCAGGTGGCAGACGCCTTTGATGCCATCACGAGCGAACGTCCGTATCAGCCTTCGCTCCCCGTCGAGTACGCGCTCAACGAGATGGTCCGCTGGTCGGGAACGCAGTTCGACCCTTCGGTGGTCGAAGCGACGGTCGCGCTGGCCGGCCGGGCACAATGGGTCACCAGGCAGTTTGGGACCCGCATCGACGTCCTCGACGGAATCGCCGTCTAGATCCGCCTCCTCGGCTGGTCCCAACCAGAGAGACAGGCGACCCCTCGCGATTAGAGCACGGGGAGCCCGAGACCCCTGCTGATGACGAGCCGTTGCATCTCTGAGGTCCCCTCGCCGATCTCCAGGATCTTGGCGTCACGGTAGAAACGAGCCACCGGGGAGCCTTCGATGAAGCCGGATCCGCCGTGAATCTGTGTGGCGATCCGTGCGGCGGTGACGGCGGCTTCGCTGGCGTACAGCTTGGCGATCGCTGCAGCCTGCTTGACGGGCCGGCCTGCATCTTTCAGCGCAGCCGCACGATACGTCAGAAGCCGGGCGCCATCGACCATGACCTGGAGATCGGCACATTGGAAGGCGATGCCCTGATTGGCGCCGATCGGGCGCCCAAAGGCGTGCCGGGTCAGGGCGTACTCGACCGAGTGCTCGAGACAGGCTTGCGCCAGGCCGACCGCCAGGGCAGCGATGGCGATCCGGCCGTCGTCGAGTATTGACAGGAACTGATGAAAGCCACGGCCCCTCTCCCCCAACAGGTTGGCGGCCGGTACGCGACAGTCCTCGAATATCAACCCGTGCGTGTCCGAGCCATGCCAGCCGAGCTTCCGGTATGCCGGCTCGACGATGAACCCGTCTGTCCCCGCAGGAACGACGATGGATGAGATTTCGCTCTCGCCGGTGCGGGCGGTGATGGTGACCAGCGAAGTGATGGGCGTGCCGGCATTGGTGATGAAGGCCTTGGAGCCGTTGATCACCCACTCCTCGCCATCGAGCTGGGCCTTGGTTCGCGTAGCTCCGGCATCGGATCCGGCTTCCGCCTCCGTGAGGCCAAACCCGGCAAGGGCGCGCCCGGTGAGGAGTTCGGGCAAGTAGGCGGTCTTCTGCTCCGTGCTGCCGTAGTGATACAGCGGACTGATCCCGAGACCGACCGCCGCTTCGAGGGTGATCCCCATGGACTGATCGACGCGGCCGACCTCTTCGATCGCTACGCACAGAGAGGTGAAATCCCCTCCCATGCCTCCGACTTCCTCGGGAAACGGGAGGGCAAAAAGCCCGAGATCTCCCATCTTGTGCACGAGGTGGATCGGGAAGGGCGTGTCGTGCTCCCAATTCGCGGCGATCGGGTCGATCTCCTGTTCGGCAAAGTCCCTGACGACCCTGCGGAAGGCCTCGTGCTCCTCACTCAGCTCAAACCTCACGAGTTGGCTCCCCTCCACGTGGCATGATTCCTCGCCTCGTCAGTAGGTCGACAACGTGCTCCAGTGGGAGACCGATCACCGTCGAACGATGCCCCTCCACAGCAGCGACGAACCCACCGCCGCGGCCCTGCAGCGCGTACGCCCCGGCCTTGTCGAGCGGCTCTCCGGTTGCGGCGTACTCCTCGGCTTGCCGTTGCGACACGGGGCGCATGGTCACCCGGGCAGCATCAATGCCGCGTTCCTCGTCGGCCTCACCGGCAACGAGGAGACAGTAGCCGGTGATCACGGTGTGGGTCTTGCCGGCGAGCGAGAGGAGCATGTCGGCGGCTTGGTTGGCATCGTCCGGCTTGCCGTACACACGATCATGCAGCACTACTGCGGTGTCGAAGCCGAGCACGCATGTTCCGGTGTCGGCGCGCGCGGCCACAGCCGCGGCCTTCTCCGCAGCCATGCGGACGACGAAGTCTTCGGGCGACTCCCCCGGAAGCTGGGTCTCGTCGATGTCGGGCGAATCGACCTCGAACTCGTACCCTGCCATGCCGAGTAGAAGCCGACGGCGCGGCGACCCGCTCGCCAAGACGAGGTCTTGTTGCTCTGCGACCATGCGGCAACGCTAGCGCAGACAACATGAGCCGTCGGAGAACGAGACCTGTCTGTCACCGAGCGCCGGTACGGCGGCGCCGTGCCGAGGAGCGGAGTCCCTAGTTGAAGGCGGACATCCCCGTTATGGCTTGGCCCAGAATCAGTGTGTGCACCTCGTTCGTACCTTCATACGTGGCGACGGATTCGAGGTTGTTCATGTGTCTGATCACCGGATACTCGAGGGTGATGCCATTGGCGCCCAACACAGCGCGCGCCTCGCGAGCAACGTCGAGCGCCATCCGGACGTTTTCCATCTTGCCCAATGAGATGTCCTCCATCCCCACGGTGCCGTCGTCCTTCATGCGCCCGATGTGTAGCGCCAGGAGCATCCCCCGATTCACTGCAACCATCATCTCCACTAGCTTCCGTTGCGTGAGCTGGAATGCCGCGATCGGCTTGCCGAACTGGGAACGTTCGAGCGAGTAGTCGAGGGCCGCCTCGTAGCAGGCACGTGCGGCACCTACGGCACCGAACACGATCCCAAACCGGGCCTCGTTGAGACACGCCAGCGGGCCCTTGAGGCCCGCCACGTCGGGCAGCATCGCCGCATCGGGAAGCCGCACGTCGTCGAGCACCAGTTCCGCCGTGTTGGAGGCTCGCAGCGACAGCTTCTTCGGCACGTCGTTGGTGGAGAAGCCGGGGGTGCCTTGCGGCACCAGAAAGCCGCGGACCCCATCCTCCGTCTGCGCCCAGACGACCGCGACATCCGCGATCCCCCCGTTGGTGATCCACATCTTGGTGCCGGTGACAATCCAGTCGCCGCCGTCCCGGCGCGCCCGGGTCTTCATGGCACTGGGGTCGCTCCCGGCATCGGGTTCGGTGAGGCCAAAGCAGCCGATGATCTCCCCAGCGGCCATCCCCGGCAGCCACTCCTGCTTCTGCTCCTCGGACCCAAACGCCCAGATCGGGAACATCGCAAGCGAACCTTGCACAGACACGAAGCTTCTCGCTCCCGAATCGCCGGCCTCGAGCTCGGCGCAGGCGAGCCCGTACTGCACTGCCGACGAGCCCGCACAGCCGTACCCGTCCAGGTGCATCCCCAGCAAGCCGAGCGCACCCATCTCCTTGGCGAGATCGAGGGGGAAATAGCCTTCCTCGAACCAATCGGCAACGTACGGCAGAACACGATCGCCGACCCACTCGCGGACTGTATCGCGCAACAGTCGCTCTTCACCGTCCAGAAGCGAAGTGATCGCAAGGAAATCACGCGGGTTTGGATTACGAGGACCGACTACATCTTCACTCATAGCAACCACGGCTCCGGGAAAGGTGCCCCAATGGTACGCCGCGCAGTGCAGGCTATGAGACCGAGTGCCGCCCGACTGCTTCGTGCGTTCGAGTCCGCATCCGGGTCGCGCCCGTTGGGAGGTAGTGTCCGCTCATGACGCCCGAACTCCCCCCGCACCTGCCACTCGGCCTCAGCCCGACACCGCTGGAGTACGCAGAACGTCTCAGCAGCGCCTGGGAAGGACCGCAGATCTGGATCAAGCGGGACGACCTGACCGGCTTCGGGCTCTCCGGCAACAAGGTGAGGAAGCTCGAGTTCCACTTCGCCGCGGCACGCGAGAACGGGGCGGACACGGTGATCACCTGCGGGGCGCTGCAGTCGAACCACTGCCGAGCAACCGCGCTCGCCGCCGCACGGGTCGGGCTGGAGTGTCTGCTCCTGCTCCGCGTGGCATCCGGCACGGCCCTCGATCTGGCCGGCAACTACCTGCTGGACAAGCTTGCCGGAGCCGAGGTGCGTTTCATCACGCCGGAGGACTGGCGCGTTCGCGACGATCTGATGGCAGCGGAAGCTTTGCGGCTCCAGTCCGACGGTCGCCGTGCGCACGTCATCCCGGAGGGCGCCTCCGACGCGCTTGGGATGTGGGGTTTCGTCGTCGCCATGCGGGAGATAGCCGACCAAGGAGGCAGGATCTCCGGTCCCGCCCCCGTGGTCTGGCACGCAGCCTCCTCGGGAGGAACGACCGCGGGCATCGGGTGGGCCGTCGAGCGGCTCGCACTAGACATGCCCATAGTTGCCTGCTCGATCGGGGACCCAGCGAAGGATCTCGAGGTGAAGGTCGACACGATCTGGCAGGAAGCAGCTGCGGCAACCGGCGCCTCGGTACCGGCAACCCGGATCGACTACAACGACTCCCACATCGGAGGTGGGTATGGTCTCGTGACCGACGAGGAGTTGGCCATTCAGGCGGAGGCAACCGCCCTCACCGGTCTCATCTTCGATCCGACCTACACCGGCAAAGCGCTGGTCGGACTGCGTCGCGAGATAGCGAAGGGCACCTACGGAGAAGACCACAACGTCATCTTCTGGCATACCGGGGGCGGGTTTGCCGTGTTCGCCCACGACTTCAGTCGAACAGCCTTTGCTGCGGATCGGGGCGTTCCCGACGTCTGATCCCGGTCCAAGGTAGAGAGTCCATGAAGGCCCAAGAACGGCGATGGATGGTGGACGGCCCGTAGGCGTAGAGAGCGGCCTTGTGGACCGGGCCCGGATACCCCTTGTTCCCATCGAACGCATACGCCGGGAAGTGCTCGGCATGATTGCGCATCAACCGATCCCGGGTCACCTTGGCCAAGATCGATGCGGTCGCTATCGAGAGTGAACGCGCATCACCCTTCACGAGCAGATCGGCGCCGCCACCGAGCGCAAAATCCCAGTTCCCATCCAGGAGAACATGATCGTGGTCGATGCCCAATTCGGCCAGCGCTCGCGACGCTGCCAGCGTCAGCGCTGCAGACATACCGAGCTCGTCACACTCCTCATGGCTCGCATGCCCGACCGACCAGGCCACACACCAGTCGGCCAACCGAGCGAACATCCCTTCGCGCTCGGACTCCGTGAGCATCTTGGAGTCCCGAATCTTGTAGATGCGCCGGTCGCGGGGAATCACCGCCGCACCGACGCTCACCGGGCCGGCCCAAGCCCCCCGTCCGACCTCATCCATCCCGACGATGACCTTCTTCCCCGCATCCCAGAGAGCGCGCTCGAACTGCAGAGACGGCGATTTGCCCTTCAGGGCGGTGCGGAGTTGCGGAAGGGTTGCGGTCATGTCAGTTCAGCGATATGTCGTCGGGGTAGCGGGCGTAAAGGCTCAACCTCCCCGGTTGGCGTTGGAGCACACGCCCCCACAGGCCGGCGGGATCGCCGAAGACATCGCCAACAATCGGCTCGAGGACGAACCAGGAATCCACAGCCAGCTCGACCTCGAGCTGGCCCGCGTCCCAGCCTGAATAGCCGGAGAACACCCGCACTCGCAGCGGAGCCGTCTCCGCATCAGGCGGGTCGGTGAGATCGACGAAGCCGATCCCGGAGAAGAGGCTTCCCTCGCCGGCCTCCTCTGCGCTCTCCCACTCTCCCACGCCAACCGCGATCTCGTTGCGCACAGGGCCCCCGACAAACACAACGTCCGGTGGGGCGATGAGCTGTGACCACTGCGGCAGATGCTCCGACGCCGCTTCTTCGGTGGGTCGGTTGAGTACGGTGCCGAAGGCCCCCTCCTCACCGTGTTCGAACAGCAGCACGACGGTGCGGTAGAAGTTCGGATCCTCGAGGAGGGGGTTGGCGACGAGCAGCTTGCCGCTGAATGATGCTGCCATCTCGATGCTCCTCGGCTCCACCGCTCTCTGCCTCGACCCTACCGTAACGGCCCGACCACACTGTGCGGAGTATCCTGCCGAGTGGAGGTGGAACCCATGCAACTGACAAGCTCGAGTTTCAGCGATGGTTCGGCAATCCCCGGCGACTACGCCTTCTGTGTACCTGATCCGGATTCGCACGTGGGTCTTGCGCCAAACCGCAATCCGCACCTCTCATGGGGCGACGTGCCGGACGGCACGGCTTCTTTCGCACTCATCTGCCACGATCCGGACGTACCAACCAAACCCGACGACGTGAATCAGGAAGGTCGGGAGGTCCCGAGTGATCTGCCCCGCACAGACTTCTTCCACTGGGTGGTCGCCGGGCTGCCGGCAAACTTGCGGGAGATCGGCGAGGGCTCCTTTGCCGACGGCGTAGTGGCTCGCGGTCAGCAGGTTGCGGCCGGTCCGCTCGGCTGCAGGCAAGGGCGCAACGACTACACGGGCTGGTTTGCCGGTGACCCGGACATGGAGGGCGACTACTACGGCTACGACGGTCCCTGCCCGCCGTGGAACGACAGTCTGGTCCACCACTATGTGTTCACGGTGTTTGCGCTCGACATTGCGGAACTGGATCTCCCACCGGGATTCTCCGGCCATGATTTGCGAACGGCCATGTCGAGTCACGTCCTCGGTGAGGCGTCGCTGACGGGCACCTATACGCTGAATCCGCGACTCCGCTAGGGGGCTATCGTTCCCGAGATGACCCCGGAACTGCTGCGCGCCCTCCCCAAGGTGGAGCTGCACAACCATCTCGACGGTGGGCTGCGCATCGCAACCGTTATCGAACTGGCAGACGATCTCGCCTACGGCGCGTTGCCGACCACCGATCACGAAGCGCTTGCCGCATGGTTCTACAGAGGCGGCTCCGGCTCACTCGAGCAGTATCTGGCCGGCTTTGAGCACACGATCGGAGTCATGCAAACCGCAGCGGCCATCGAACGAGTCGCATACGAGGCGGTCGAGGACCTCCACGCCGACGGCGTCATCTATGCGGAGATCCGGTTTGCCCCCGTTCTCAACACCCAGCGCAATCTGCGACGCGAAGATGCGATCGAAGCGGCGCTGGCCGGCTTTGCCAAGGGCCGGGAGGTGACGGGAGTCGGCGTGGGACTGATCGTGGACGGGATGCGCGACCGCCCGGACACTGCAGCCGACGCCCGCGCTGCCGTTCGTTTGGCAGGAGATGGGGTCGTCGGCTTCGACCTGGCGGGACCCGAGCGCGGGTATCCCGCTGCGGCCCATTCCGAGGCGTGCGCAATCGCTCTCGACGGAGGGCTCGGTCTCACCATTCACGCCGGGGAAGCGGACGGTCCGCTGTCGATCGCCGACGCCTTGGACTCGTGTGCCGCGCAGAGGATCGGTCACGGCATCCGCATAATGGACGACGCAGGCGGTGCGATCGCTGCCCGAGTCCGCGACGAACGGGTGCCGCTGGAAGTCTGCCCAACGTCGAACCTGCATACGCTGGGCATTGCCCCTGCAGATCATCCACTGGGCCGGCTCCTTCGCACCGGCTTCAATGTCACGCTCAACACCGACAACCGGCTGATGAGCAGCGTTTCGTTGACGGACGAGTTTGCCTTTGCGGCCGAACACCACGGTTTTGGCCGCAAAGACCTGGCACAGGTGACTGCAAACGCGGTTGATGCGTTGTTCGTCGATGACGAAACGAAGCGGTCCCTTCGCGCCAGAGTCAACGCCGGCTACGCCAGCTGACGATCGAGCCAGCTCGCCACAAAACCGAGAACCTCGTCCTGTTCGGGTTCGTTGTGAGTCTCGTGGCGGAGCCCGGCGAATACCTTCCGGTCGACGTTGTCCAATGCCGCCAGCGTGGCCGACGCATGAGGAGGAACGAGGCTGTCATCGGCCCCGTGAATGACCAGAGCGGGACGCTGCAAGCTGGCGTAGTCGTCTCTGATCTCGTCCATCTGACCCAGGAAGCTCGCCCCAAACCGGACGGTCGCCTTGGTTTCGACCAGCGGATCCGCAAAGTACTTCTCCCCAACCGCAGGGTCTTTGGACAGCTGCTCGCCCTTGATCGAGTTGGCCATCCGGAGGCCGGGGCGAACCCGGTGCAGGACCTTGGCGCTCACCCGGAGAATGGCGGGCACCTCAGCATCGAGAGCGGGCGCCGACAGGACATACAGGTCCGCCTGCGGACGGCTGCTCATCCCGTATGAGGCGGCGATCAACCCTCCCATCGAGTGGCCGTAGATGATCACAGGGAGATCAGAGCCGAGCGTCTCGAGAACTAGTTCGACGTCGCCCAGGAAGATGTCGAAGTCCTCGATGTCGACTCGGTCACCTCCCGACGCCCCATGACCGCGCAGGTCAAAGGCGGTGACCGCTATCCCCTTCTCGGCAAAGAAGGCGCCGACGTGCTCATATCGCCCGGAATGCTCGCCGAGCCCATGGAGAAGGAGCATTCGAGCCCGCGGCTCAGCACAATCCCAATGCCTCACGAGCAACCCAATGCCGTCAGTCGCCATGAGTTGTGAAGTGGTGCTGGTCACGTGACACCTCCCGTCGCCAGAGCTGCGCCGATGATGCCCGCACGATTGCGGAATCGGGCAGGTCGGATGGTTGCGTTGGTGGATAGCAGATCGCTGTACTGATCGAAGTTCTTGGAGATTCCACCACCCAACACGAGGTGGTCGGGAGAAAGCACGTCTTCGACGTAGTTGAGATATTCATTCAGCCGTACCGCCCATTCCCGCTCCGAGAGACCCCGGGAGACGAGACGAGCCGCCGCGTACAGCTCTGCGTCCTGTCCCTTGAACTCGAGATGTCCGAGCTCCGTATTGGGGACGAGCACTCCGTCTGTGAAGAGCGCACTTCCAATGCCGGTGCCGAGGGTGAGCAGCAGCACGGTGCCCTCCAGTTCGGCCGCTGCTCCGAAGGTGTTCTCGGCCAACCCGGCAGCGTCCGCATCGTTGAGCACCGTCACGGTTCGCCCGTATCGTTGCGCAAGGTCGGCGCCGGCATTGCGCCCGATCCAGCCATCGTCGATGTTCGCGGCGGTGCAGACGACACCGCCGCGTACGACAGAAGGCACCGCGCAACCAATGGCACCGGTCCACTCGAAGTGAGCGATCATCTCGTCGAGGACGTCGTACACAGCCTCAGGAGTAGACGGTTGCGGGGTCGGAATGCGCAGGCGCTTCGTGAGCCGTTTCCCCTTCTTCAGGTCCACGGGTGCGGCCTTGATCCCAGTTCCGCCCACATCGATGCCTAGCGCCTCCATCCGTATCCTCTCTGCGTCACCGACACTCTCGTATCCCCATCCTCTCACGGTACCTCGCCCAAACGGGACGGGAGAATCTACGCCGCTACGTCTGCACAAATGGAAGCTCGGACCGGTCCACGTGCTGCCACTTGCCCCGAACCTCCATTTCCAGGGGCGCGACGTCATCGACTGGCGTCGGCAGATAGCCCATACCGATTCCGACCCCCAAGACGGGACTGAAGTTGCCCGAGGTGACGGTGCCTGCCGACTCGCCGCAGCGGAGTGCGTAGCCGTGGCGCGGGGGTCGACGATCGTGGGTGCGAAACGCAACCAGAGTCTTTGCGACCCCCTGATCGCGCTGGAGAAGAAGCGCCCCGCGTCCGACAAAATCGTGGTCCCACGCAACCACCCAACCGAGCCCGGCGGCCAACGGGCTCGTCTGCTCATCGAGGTCCTGCCCCCACAGGGGATATCCCATCTCGAGCCGAAGGGTGTCGCGGGCTCCGAGCCCGCACGGTACGGCACCGGCGTCCAGCAGGGCGGCGAGCAGCTCCGGCCCGTTCTCATTGGGAACTGCGATTTCCGCCCCGGGCTCACCGGTATAGCCGGTCCCCGCCGTCCACATCGGTCCACCGGCGAACTCGCCCTGGACGACGCGGAAACGCCCGGGCGCAAGTCCGATCGCACTTTTGATCACGTCCCTGCTGCCGGGACCCTGCACCGCAAGGAGCGTTGTTTCGCCTCTGATCGGTGTGGCCTCCGTGGCGGGCGCCTGTTGGAATCGGGCGAGCAGGTCGTCGAAGTTCACCCCGTTGGGCATTACCCAGTAGTCATTCTCATCGAGACGCCAGACGATGATGTCGTCCACTACTCCGCCGCCCTCGTTGAGCGCCATGGTGTACTGGGCGCGGCCCGGGCCTACCTTGGCGATGTCGTTGCAGAGCTCGGCCCGCACGGCGTCGGTGGCACCGTCACCGCGGAGCCGGAAACGGCCGAGGTGGGAGACGTCAAAGACCCCCACGGCCTCTCTGACGGCCATGTGCTCGGCCACAACGCCCTCGTACTGGAGCGGCATGTCCCAGCCACCAAAATCGGTGAATCGAGCTCCCAGGGCCTCGTGAGTGGCTCTCAGCGGGGTTTCCGCCATGACGACAGTGCCTCCATTTCGGGGGTTCTCAGCCTAACGGAGGCGGCACACGGTCACCCGACGCACCACGTTGCCGGGAGCGATGCGGCTCACCCCGCGGCCAGTGTGTCCTCGTCGCCCAGGTCTTCGACGCGGGGCGGGCCCGGCATCCGTGCGGGTGCGGCCGGGAGGTCTTGATCGGGCGGCTCCTCCAAGCCGTATTTCACCAAGAGGCTGAGGTAATCCCGCTGATAGAAGACTTTGCACTCGATCTCGGGGTGAACCTCGCGGAGCAGCCGCACCTTGCGGTTCTTCTTGGTGACCAGCTTCTGACTCATCGTCGTGATCTCTATGTAGAGGTCATCGCCGGGGAGATAGAAGTCGGGTCGGAAGAACTGCGTCGGTGTCCCCTCCTCGTCGAACCTGATGGCGAACTCGCGCGGCTCGTACTCCCATTCCACCTCGTAGAAGTCGAGTAGTCGCGCAAACTGTCGCTCGCTCTCGTGGGCGAAGTCGACGGTTTCGGCCGGTTGGGCCTCGGCGAGGAATTCTGTACTCAGTTGGCCTTCGCCTCCGTGATGTTCCCTACACTCGCAACCTCGTCGGGGAAGAGTTTGTGGATCTCGCCCTCGAGCTCCTCCTGGACCGGGCCAACCGCGATTCCGAACACGCCCTGACCCTTCTGAAAGACGTCGACCACCTCGTCCGCACTGTGCGCCGCAAAGATCGTGGCGCCGTCGGACAGGAGAGTCACGTCGTTCAGAGGATTGTTGCTGGCCAGCTGCTCACGGAGAATCGACATCGCGCTCCGGATCTTCTTGAGGCTCATCCCGGCGTCCAACAGACGCTTGACGACCTTGAGCTGCACGATGTCGGTGAACGAGTAGCGCCGCTGGGTACCTGATCCCTGTGCGGCTTGCACCGACGGCTTGATCAGACCGGTGCGTGCCCAGTAGTCGAGCTGGCGGTAGGTGATGCCAACCAGGCTGCACACCTGCGGGGCGCGATACCCGATGTCCTGCTCCTTCACAGCAAGCCTCCTTGTGGCTTGTAGCTTACATCGACG
Source organism: Acidimicrobiia bacterium (assembly GCA_030066715.1). GTDB lineage: Bacteria > Actinomycetota > Acidimicrobiia > Spongiisociales > UBA5794 > JAAETI01. The sequence goes on along the minus strand of JASJBC010000075.1, from coordinate 3,524 downwards.
TAATTCCGCCCGCCGAACTACGTGTGTGAAGTTACCGAACAGACTCGGGACTTGTCAACAACCCCTGTGGATAACAGAGCGATCCGTGCGCCGCAGCCGAGCCGCGCAGAGCAAGGTCTCGTCACGAATCGGTGGTGTGCCCGAAGTCCTCGGGGGTGATGTCCTCGAGGAACTCACGGAAACGTTCGATCTCGTCTTCCTCGCCGTCCTCTTCGATCTCGACACCGGCCTCGTCGAGCAGACCTCTGTCGGCGAAGATCGGCGACCCTGTCCGCGCGGCGATGGCGACGGCGTCCGAAGGCCGGGCCGAGATCACTACCTCGTTCCCCTCGTGGACCATGATGAGGTTGGCGAAGAACGTTCCCCCGGACAGCTCGGTCACATCCACACGGACCACCTCGGCGGCCAGCGCATCCACCACGAGCTTGAGCAGGTCGTGGGTCATCGGACGCTGCGGCTCGACGCCCTGCTGGGCCAGCGCGATGGCGGTGGCCTCGTTGGGGCCGATCCAGATCGGCAGGTAGCGGCCGCCCTCACGCTCCTGGAGCAGGAGAATGGGAACGTTCGACGGCAGTTCGATCCTGATGCCTACGAGATCCATGGGTACGGGGTCCATGCGGCCAGCCTATCACCAGGACGGTCGTCGCCCGGCGGGTGTCCGACTCCGACGGGAGCCCATCAAGTGGTCCCGCTGCCAAACGCAACGGCGGGGAAGGTCTCGTGGATGTCCTGGAGCCGATCCATCTGCATCACCGCCCACAGGCCGGGGAGGTTGCGGTAGCGGCCTTCCCAATCGAGCCCGTAGCCCACGAGAAATTCGTCACCGATCTCGAAGCCCCGGTACTCGAGCGGCACGTCGACGATCCGGCGGGGGACTTTGTCGAGCAACGCAACGGTGCGCAGGCTCTCCGGTTGGCGCACGCTGAGGTTGCGCCGCAGAGTGCTCAACGTCAGGCCGGTGTCGACTATGTCTTCCACCAGAAGCACATGACGGCCCTCCAGCGAGATGGCCGTGTCCATCGCGACTGCGACTCTCCCCTTGCTACCGAAGCGGGTCAGGAGCAGGAAGTCGACCTCGTGAGGTGTGTCGATGCAGCGAATCAGGTCGGCAATGAACGGCACGGAGCCCTTGAGCACCCCCACGAGGACCGGGTTGAGGCCGGAGTAGTCGGCAGAGATGGTTGCGCCGAGTTCGCAGATTCGCCGGTGCAACGCTTCTGCTTCGACGACCTCCAGGTAGTGGCCGTTCAAGTCGTTCCGCCCAGGACGACGGGAATCATCTGCCGCACCATGTCCTCCACCGCCTGCGAACCGGGCGTTTCCCCCCATGGAGTGACGACCTCGCGCCCAGTGGGCAGCTCGTGCCGGGTCTTGGCGAAGAGCTGCGCCGATGGGTCGAGCGCCGTTGCCGCTGTTCCGCCGCCCTCGGGCTCCACGAGTGGCAACAACAACCGATCACGGATCGAGTAAGCCTGACCCAGATAATCGAGGATCGCCGCCGTATCGGCGAAATGATCCTCACTGCCCATGACAACCACGGCGATGGTCTGACCCTCGACCTCGTATGCGGAGACCAGGACACGGCCTGCCTTGCCGGTGTAACCCGTCTTCAGGCCGATGACCCCGGGATAGTGGTTGAGGAGCCGGTTGGTGTTGACGGCGATCCGGTCGGTCCCGTCCGGTGCAGGCTTGAAGCGGATGATGCCCGTCCTGGTGAACTGGGCCAGAACGTCGTCCTCGAGGACTGCTCCACCGATGGTTGTCAAGTCCCGGGCGGACGTGTAATGACCGTCCTCGTCGAGGCCGTGCGGGTTCTTGAAGTTGGAGTGCTCCAAGCCCAGCTCAGCAGCCTTTGCGTTCATGAGCGCAGCAAAACCTTCGATGCTCCCCCCAACGTGCTCGGCGAGGGCATAGGCTGCGTCGTTGCCCGAGCGGACGAGAACAGCTGCCAGCAGGTCGCGGACACTCCAGACCTCACCGGCGACGAGCCCGATCTCGGCTTCTCCGATTGCGGCCGCCGCTTCGCTCACTCGGATACGCGCATCGAGGTCGGCATGGTCGCGAACGACCAGCGCGGTCATCAGCTTGGTGACCGACGCCATGGGGCGTTCTTCGTCCTCGTTGAAACCAAGGAGCGTTGCTCCGCTGTCGAGGTCGACGGCGATCCAGGCTTCGGCCTCCAGCGTCACGGGCTCCGGCATGGGCGGCGCAGTGATCGGCGAGGCTGTCATCGTCACGGCGACGAGCATCGACAGTAGTGACAGGTGGGTGTTCATCATCCTTCGAGAATGCGGCGGAGACGCGACCGTACCAGATTCTCTTGGAGTTGAGCCCCGGCGCTGGCGCCATCAGCTAGTACTTCGGCAGCTCGACGGCGATTCTTGGGGTTTTTGTGCCTCAGCAACGGTGTCACCAGTTGCGCAAGCAGGTCCACTTCCCGGTCGGCGGCGAGGCGGAGCGAGCGGATGTGCCGCCCCTCGAAGCCGCGGGCGTAGAGCCGGTATGCGGAGCGGGCGATGGCCAGATCCTCGTCGCGAAACACCCTGCGCCCGTCCGGAAGCTCCAGTGGATCGAGGACCTTCTGTGCGATCAGCTCATCGATCTGCTCGCGGTTCAAGCCGCTGGCCCGGCCGAGCTCATCGACGGCCATGGACACTCCCGCCGACCCGAAGTAGGCCTCCGGCGCCGGGCCGGTTTCCCGAGGGGTGTCGAGCTCCTCACCTCTGTCCCACGATGTCAGCTTCGACTTGATCACCTTGAGCGGCAAGAAATGGTCGCGCTGTTCCGACAGCACGTAGCGAAGACGGTCGACGTCGTCGTCGGTGAACATCCGATAGCCGGACGGGCTCCGCGCCGGGTTGATCAATCCCTGAGCTTCGAGGAACCGCACCTTGGATACGGTCAGATCTGGGAACTCGGTGCGGAGACTGTTGATCACCTCTCCGATCGATCTCGTCTGTCGATCGGACAGGTGGGCAGGCGCCGTGGCGTCCTCAGCCATGACCGCCGGCCACAACAAGATGGAACTTGCCGATGATCACCTCGTCACCGGGCTGGAGGTGGGCCTTGTCGTGTCGCTCGGCGTTCACATACGTGCCGTTTGTCGAGCGCAAGTCCTCGACCGTGAGACCGCGGTCGTCGACAACGAAGCGGGCGTGTCGTCGGGAAACCGTCACATCGCCCAGGAAGATCTCGACGTCGTCGGAACGCCCGGCGACGGTCTCGCCTTCGCCGAGGACGTATGTCAGACCGGCGCGCGGGCCGCGCTCCACGACGAGGGCATAGCGGAAGGCTCCCTCGATCTTGCCCACCACTTCCCCGACCTCGGCGGTACCCGCTTCGGGGTCGTAGAACACCGTCTTCTCGACGTCGTTGAGCTCATCCGGCGTGCGCTGCTCATCGGCCATAAAGGCATGGTAGCCCGAAAGTCTCGACTAGAGGTTGAGGCTTTGGCTGGTTACTCGCAGAAGTCGGCATACGACGCCGAATCCATCAGATCACCGGTACCTGCGGTATCGCCCTCG
>JASJBC010000074.1 GCA_030066715.1 Acidimicrobiia bacterium | reverse complement strand
TGGCCTCCGTTGGTGGCGAACAGCTTCCCGGACACCGGGCTGACGGCGGCGGCGTCGATGGCGAATGTGCCGGTTCCCGTGCCGATGGTCATCTCGTTGCTGGCCGGGTCGGCATCGTTGGGATCAACTCCGGTGAGCAGGTCGTCCCCACCGTTGGCTCCGCCGGAACCAGCGATGAGATAGAAGACACTTCCCTGATTGACGGTCCAGGTGAATGTGTCGGTGTCGTCGAGGTTCGGTGTTCCATCGTCCGCGACCGTGATCGTCACTGCATGCGTGCCGCCGGCGATGGGGCTGAGCACACCGCTGATCGTGCCGTCGGCCGAGTCGATCAGGATGCCGTCTGGCAAACCTGTCGCCGAGTAGGTGAGCGTGTCTCCGCCGTCGGGATCGGTCGCCGGAGAGGCGATGTTGATCAACGCTCCCTCGGCATCGGTGCGATCTGTCAGGTCCTGGTCGAATACCGGCGCTTGATTCGGCGGCGTGACCGTGATCACGAGATTGTCCACGTTCAGATGGCTCTCGTCGGTGTTGTTGGCGACCGAGAACTTGATCCGGGTGTTGGCGGCGAGACGGGTCGTGATGTTGTACGAGGCATGCTGCATCCCCGTGTCGGTGTCGAGCGCCCATGAGTCCAGCGGATACCAGTCGGTGCCACCGTTTGGCGAGATCTCCAGAGCTGCGGTTCCCGCTCCTGCCCCGTGCGGGTGGACCCTGTAGTCGAACTCCAGGGTGCCTGCGATGTATCCGTCCAGATTGGCTTCGCGTTCCACCGTTGCGTCTGGGCCCACGTCACGGCCGAGGTTGAGGCAGGGATCGGTCTCGCAGTTTGGCTCGGCGCGCACCTGGATCGAGCCGGCTCCGCTCCCGTCTCCTTCCCCGCTCTCCGTCCATGGGATCGCCCAAGGGAGAGTTCCGGTGCTGCCTGTGAAGTCACCGGACGAGAAGTCATCCGCAACGGTCTCGTCCGAGGCAGCAGCAGTGAGAACGGGAAGGGCAAAGACTGTGATCAAGACCACCAGCGCCAGGGATACGACAGCACTCCGACTCGCCCGACTGCTGCGGTGGTCGCGGGCGCTCATACGATGCCGACCGGTCGTTCCTCTGTCTCGCTTGCGGCAGGCTGGGTCTGGGCAAGCGGGAGCTCGAGCACGAACCGTGTCCACCCTTCGTCGCGTTCGTAGCGGATACCGCCCCCCATGCCGTTGGCGAGGATTCTGGCGACGGCGAGACCGAGGCCGACGGTCCCGGTTGTCAGCGCCGAATCTCCTTCGTGCATGTACCGGCTGAACAACCTTCGCTCAGTATCGGCGGGAACACCGGAGCCGTTGTCGGCAACGGCCACGATCGCCCGATCGCCGCCGTTGTGGCAGGTCACATAGATGTCCGGTCCGCCCCACTTCTGTGCGTTGGAGAGCAGATTGCGCAGTATCTGGCGGGTGCGTAGTTGGTCGGCATGTATCCAGACCGGTTTGCTGGCGACCTCAACTGGGATACCCGAGCGGGTCAGCGGGCGGGTCACCGTGCTGATCTCGGCAGCGAGATCGAAGTCCCCGAAGCTGTAGACGATCTCACCCGCGTCGTCGCGCGCCACGGTGAGCAGGTCCTCCACCATGCGATTGAGCTCCGCCGATTCTTCGTTGATCACCGAGATGAGAGTGTGGGCTTCCTCAGGGTCGATGAGGCCTTGCTCGATGAGGACCTCGGAGAACCCGTAAATGCTCGTGAGCGGAGTGCGCAGTTCATGGGATATATTGGAGATGAACTCGTCCTTTGCCTGGAGCACCCTTCGCTCCGCCTTGAGCTTTGTATCCATCTCAACGCGAGCGCTGTCAACCTGACGTCTGGCAATGCGCCAGTAGGCGTAGATGGCGAGCGCCGGGGCGAGCAACGCAATCAGGAACCCGGCGACAGTCCCGATCCGTCGCGTCCATCCCTGTGCGGAATCCAGAGTCACGAGAACGTCATCACGGAGCGCCACGATCGCGTCGTGGAGCTCTTGGTGCGACGTCAGCGCGGAACCGGCGAGAAGATCGCCTGCCGTGGCAACGTCGCCGGCATCCAAGGCGGCAAGTGTGGCGTGAGCATCGGCGATGGCAGTATCGGCAACCACAGTGATGTCGAGTCCGTTGAGCCGGTCCTCCAGATCGGTGGTCACCCGAGCGGCCTCGGCTGCCGCCGTTTCCGCAGTCTCCCGATCGGCGACACCAAGCTCGACGTCCTCGGCCAGCACGACGGCCTGACTGAGGGTGCGCAGGCTGAGCTGGGTTGCGACTAGTGCGGCCTCGGTCTGGGCGAGTTCGCTGGAATCATCGAGGAATGACCCGATCGCAACCGAGTTCGCCTGCAGCAACGCAGCAACCAGAATTGCGATGGCTGCGCTGATCAGCGCGCCCAGCGCCGGTCTGCTGATTCGGGCACCGGCCGTGCCCCCAGGTTGTGACGAACTGGCCAACACCACCACATCCTTAGAACCCCTTATCTGTCGACATTTACTGCGATTTTGTTAAGACTCCGGGCTGGTCATCTGCGACAGTTCCGAGGTGGCTAGTCACCGACCGGCGGGGTCGCTTGCGGGATCGTATTGGTGTGACGACGGGCGCCACTCCTCCCGGTCTCGATTCGCTTTGTCGTTGATCTGAAATATCCTGCCGTATGGCCAGATTCCCGATTGCGCTCGTCGTTGCTGTTCTACTCGTTTCTGCTTGTGGAACGTCCGACCCGGCGCCGACGACCAACTCAGAGACGACACCAGGTTCCGCCGCAGAGGCGAGCGGCGCTGATGGGGTGCTTCGGATCGACCGGCCGACCCGCGCCGACATCCCGTGGGATGAGACCCCGGAGCAGATTCGCTCCATGGAGAGCTGTCCCGCAGACCTACCTGTGGACACCGTCGAGCCTGTTACCGAACCTACGGTGCAGCTCGTCCTGGAAGCGGAGTTCACGCTCCCCTCTGCGCTCGCCTTCGCTCCCGATGGAACGGGCTTTGTCGGGACTCGCGATGGCTCGGTCTACAGGTGGACCGCAGGGGAGGAACCCGAGGTCGTCCTCGACCTGACTGCACTCACCTCGACCGAGAGAGATCAGGGGCTTCTCGGGCTGACGGTTGCCAACGGGCACCTGTTCGTCAACCGCACTGATATGGAGGACGACAGCCTCTTGGAGGCGTATCCGCTTGTCGATGGTGTGCCCCAACTCGAAGACGTCGTCGAGCTCCTGCGGGCAGATCAGCCCTCTCGCGAGCACAACGGCGGCGATATCGTGTTCGGGCCGGACGGTCATCTCTACCTCACAGTCGGTGACGGGGGTGGGCAGGGCGGCGCCTTCGTCACGGGGCGTCAAGAGGCACACGCCTTTGGGTCGCTGCTCCGTTTTGCGATCTCCTTCGACCCGCAGCCGAGACTGGCTGCCGCCCCCGACAACCCATACATCGGCAGCGCCCCGGGCAGCGACTACTCGTGGGTGTGGGGTCTGCGGCACCCCTACCGGTTCTCGTTCGATTCTGCCACCGGTGATCTGTGGATCTCCGATGTGGGGCAACAGTGCGTGGAGGAAGTCACGATGCTGCCCGAGGGTGGAACCGGCGGCGAGCACCTGGGATGGAACGCCTTTGAGGGCAACCTGCCGTTCATCGACCAGTCCCTCGTCGCGCACACGCCGCCGACCTTCTCCTACGGCCACGTCGACGGCCTTTGCGCCGTCATCGGCGGCCACATCTACCACGGTGATGTGCTCCCCGAGCTGGAGGGCAAGTACGTCTTCGGCGACTTCTGTCGGCGGGCGCTGATCTCGTATGACCCGGAGACCGGAGCCCTCGAGGAGATCGAACAGGGAACGGTCTCACCGGTTGGCTTCGTCCTCAGGGACGACGGAGCTCTCTTCGTTATCGACTTTGCGAGCGGGATCTATCGGGTGGAACCCGCCTGAGCTCGGACTAGGGCTACAGCCCGGCAGGGATGGTTGGTCTTGTCGGTCTGGAGCGGCAGGATGACCTCGGCGGTGAGCTAAGTCGGGCAACTCTGTACCGACGCCCGCAGATCTTTCGGTCGAGCCGTCAATTGCGCGCGTAGGGTTGGAATCGGCTGCAGAGCGGCAACTTCAGATTGTTGGTGCGCTCGGATCCTGGTCGACCGCGCCTTCCAGATCTCTTACAGCCCAGGAGTGTCGGTAGCTGCAGCGCAAGCACACGCTGAATGGGAGGAGAGCAGCGATGGCTTCTGAGACCGAGCAGCAGCAGGATTTCGGCACCGGACGTCTGGAGAGGATCGCCAAATGGGATATCGACGATCGCTTCGGCATATCGGCGCTCGTCAGTCGCAGCTGGAAATGGCTCACGGACAGACAACGACTGGCTTGGGTTTTGGGCATCGCGATAGGTATCACCGCAATCGGTGTGATCCTGGCTCTGACCGGCGCCCTTGGTGACGCATACAGGTGGGTGTTCGAGAGGTTTGGAGGGCGTCAATTCACCTACGTGATGCGCGACTATCCCTGGGTATTCGGCATCCTCGCCGTGGCGGCGATAGGTGCGCCGTTCCTACTGTTCAAGCCGGAGAGCTGGAAAGCGGCCGGTCTGGCGTACATCGTTTTCTGGACCGGTTTCCTTGGCGGTCACGTCTTCTGGGGTAGCTCGGGTCCGGGCAACAGCCACTGCTTCAACTCGGAATTCGAGGCGCGGGTCGATCCCCACAATCGAACCAGTGCACCGCAGCCGGGCAGCGGTGACCATGCGGTGGTTTTCAGGGTTTCCGTCACTCCACGGGAGGGGCAGGCTCGCTCGAGTTTCGCTGTGGACGCCGGTCCGATCGTTGCCGCACTGAGAGAGCGCGTAGGTCCTACGTCGCTAGACGTTGAGGAGTTCTGGATTGACGATGATCCGTTCGTTCGGGCGGTCGTCCTTCGTACCTCCGACGGGAGCGGGTTCCCCGAGGGCCGCTATGAAGGCCAGGTCAGAGTCATCGATCAGTCGTCCGGAGTCACCTGTGAGATGCGAGAACCCTATGTGATTGAGGTCGGGGGATAGCATGCGTGTCGGATCACTCGACTGGGCCAACCAAACCGGCGGCAACCTGAGGCTGATCGATAGGGCTCATCTGCTAGCCATCCAAGCACCTCCGGCACTCCTCGAGATTGGCTGGTCCTGGTTTGCCAACGCCCTCGGTGTCCGGAAGCCGCTCGATCTGTCACGACTGGAGCCCGTGATCGATTACGTCAAGTCTCGTACGCCCGCCACCGAGGCTGCAGAAGTTGCAGATCGGCTCTGCGACGGGACTTCGGAGGACTGGCTCTATCGCCACTGCAAGAGGACCTTTGCCTACGGCCTGCTGCTCGGTGCCGATCTGGACGTCAACTCGGAGAAACTTTATCTGATGGCAATGCTCCATGATGTTGGCTTGACTGCTTCATACCGGCATGGCCGGGACCCGGGACTCACCGAGGGCTACGCGCGATCAGGCGCCGAGTGCTTCGCAGTTCGAGGAGCAGGAGTCGCCGAGTCGATGTCCGCGGGCGGTAGGGAGTTGCTTGACGAGGTCGCGGCAGGCGTATGCGAGCATGTCAACGTGCGAGTCCCTGTTGGGAGGGGCGTTGAAGCCCACCTGCTGCAGGCGGCAACCGCCCTGGATGTTGGTGGCTTGCGGCATCGCGACCTGCCCCAGTCGGCGATCGATGCCGTGCTCCGAGAGTGGCCCCGCGGTGCAAGCTTCAGGAGCGATGTATGGAAGGCTTGGGGATGTGAGGTCGGGATCCACCCGCAGTGTCGCGGTCGGTTCCTGACGAAGTGGGGGCGTATCCGGCGCCGCATCTACGGGGCCCCCTTCGAGGACGAGTAGGAACAGTCGCCCCAGCTCCCGTGGTCGTCGCCGCGACTCTTCTGGCGCAGCGCAGTCCGGGGAAGCTCGCATGCAGCGTCGGGGCTGCGAACTTCGACTGATCTACGCGCACTCCGACAGCCAGCGCATCTGTCCGTCGACGGGGGCGAAAGCCGCAACTACCTCGAAGTTCTCGCCGCGGAACCGGAACGACACCGGGGCTTCGTACAGCTCATCCACCGCCACCGACCCATCCGGTGTGTCGAAGGTCACGGCGCGGGGCCCTGCGACATCACCGGCGAGTTGGTAATCCTCCAGGGCCACGATGTCCGCGGCGATGAAGGCGCGACACTGATCCGCATCGGCTCGTGCCAGCGCTACCGGGTGCAGCCGATCGAAGAAGAAGTCGACGTCATCCGCCTCGGCGGCTGCTGCATACGCGGCAATGAAGGACTCGACCGTCTCCGCAGGCGGTGCGGTAGTCGTCGTCGTGGTGGTGGTTGTTGTTGTTGTAGTAGTGGTAGTTGTGGTGGTCGCAGTCGTTGTGGTGGCGACCGTCGTCGTTGTCGTTGCCGGCTCTCCAGGAGCCGCCGTGATCGTGGTCGGTGCGACCGTTGTCGTCGGAGCCGCCGTCGCAGCCGTCGATGTCGTGGCCGCCTCCGTGGCGGCACCATCGTCACCCACAAGGGCGGCGATGATGCCCACCACTATCAGGACGGCTCCGAGGCCCATCAGCACGACGCCATGCGCCCGCTTCATCGCCGGACCGCCTCGCTTGCGGCGACGGTGGCCCTACGTGCAGTACTGCTGGAGCCTGTCATCTGCTTGCACCAGTTGCTGATACCTGCCTTGTGCTCTCTTGACGAGCCGCTCGACGTCGGTCGACGACACCTTCGGTCCCATCGACTCCGAAGTGATCACGATGTCCGACAGTCGCTCTCGCCCGGTCTCTCGCGGCTGCTTGTGGCTCTCCACCCAACGCCCGTTGCTGCACGCCCAGTGCTGGACGCACTCCATCGTGATGCGCTGGCGGGGGATCGTGATCGTGATGAGGTGGGCGACGGCCATCGAGGAGTCCATGCCTCCCACGGTCCCCGCCACGGTGCTTGCCAGATCGGGATCATTGAGGTGGTGCGGGCTGAACTGGCCGGTTTGCGCAGTCTCGCCCTCCCACCATTCCTCGAACTCCTCGGTCGGGGGCTCGATCGAGATCTCGAACCCTTCGTCGATGACGGGAACGACGAAGTCCTCGGTGCCGAGCACCTCCTCCTTCGTTTCGCCGGGTTGGCATTCTGGTGGCGGCTGCTCGCCGCCGCCACCGGCCGCCCCTCCGGTAGGGGGAGGTCCGCCCGGTTCGTCTCCGTCGCCGGGTTCGTCACTGCCCGGGGGTGTGCCGCCGGGGGTTTCCCCGCCGGGGGTCGAGCCCGCATCCTCACCGGCATCCTCGCCGGGACCCGTGCCCGGTCCATCCTCACCGCCCGAGTCTCCCGGTGGTGGCGCGGGAGGAGCCATGGCTGCACCGATGCAGTCTTCGTACGCTTTGCGAGCGGCTGCGGCCTCTCCACAGAACCTGTCGACTCGTTCCTGCCACTCGTCGACCGACTCCTGAGCCATATCCACCGCATCCTGGGCGGACTCGGCCTGGGCCGCTACGGACGTGATGATCTCCTCGAGACCTTCTGAGGTGACCATCCCTTCGGGGATCTGATGGAACCGGGTCCCATCCTCTTGCTCGACGTAGGTGCCGCGCGCCCTTTGCAGGCGCTCGAGCTCACCCTGAATCTCGGCGAGGCGGGCCTTCTTCTCCGCCAGGTAGGCCTGCGCCTTCTCGAGATCCGCCTTCACCTCGTCACAACGCTTCTGCGCTGTCTGCCATCGCTCGTAGAGCGGAGTGCAGTCCTTGAGCTTCTCGGGCCGGAAGAACACCCAGGCGCCGAGAAGCAGTATCAGGAGTCCGCCCCCAATCAGGAAGAGCGGTAGTGGGAACCCGTCGTCATCATCGTCGCCCGGTGTTTCCCCCACTGCGGCAGAGGTGGTCGTTGTGGTCGTCTCGGCGGCGGTTGTGACCGGGGCCGCGGTAGTAGTCGTAGTGGTGGTTGTGGTGGTGGTTGTGGTGGTGGTCGTGGTCGTTGTGGTGGCCGCGGCGAAGTCGCAGGCGAGGATGATCGTGTCATCACCGCCCGGAATCGCCAAGCCCGGGTACGTCGGCCATGCAAAGAAGCCGACATAATCCTCCTGGTAGAGGTTTGCCTCCGGGCTGGTGAAGGAGAACCCGCGCCAACCCTCAACGCCCTCCACCTCGGGGTAGGGCACCGCAAGGACGAGACCGTATGGTCCGACGGCGGCCGTCGCCGCGGTCGGATTCGCATCGAAGAACGGGCCGGTGTTGATGAGGTTCATCACCGGTTGCCATGCGTCTCCAGCACAGCGCGACACCCATACGTGTGACAGCCCGTTGAACACGTCATTGGGGAATGCAGGGTCCGCTTCCCAAACCGGGAAGTCGGGAAGGGGCCCACCCCATCCGAGCTCCCAGAGGCTGCCGCTGCACCCGTCGGTGGGGAGCATCCCTTCCATCTGCACTCCGAAGAAGACGCCCAGCCCGCCGCGTTCCATTTCCAGCTCGCCGGGGGGAGTGACGACGACGTCGCTTCTCTCGTCGGGGAAGACGAGGCCCCACGGCATCGGATAAGCCTCGTTGAGGGCTCGGACCACACCACTGAAGGGCGGGATGACCTCGCTTGTGTCCGGTGGCGGGAAACTGGGGTCGGGGCACCACGCAGTGGCGCCGGGGAACGGATTGGAAACGGCTACTTCGCCGTTGTTGATCACGTAGGTGAATGTCAGCCGTGGCGTGATGTTGATCAGATCATCGGGCGGTAGCTGTGAGCCTCCACCGTACGGGCTGAGGGCTTCTCGGTCTCCAGGGCGGATCGCGGTGAACACACCGTTCGACTCCTGACCGTTGACGAATGCCCCGATGACTTCCCCCAGCGCGTCGTAGCCAGAATCCGACTGACCTTCGGTCTGGGCGGTCGCGGTGATCGGGACGGCGAGACAGATCACGAGCAGAGTGGTGAGGAGCGACGTCCTGGCGGAAATACGAAAACGCTTCACGGTTTCCTCCGCAGCTCGGTGATGCCGGCAGCATCGACCTGCCTCGAATCATAACTTGCAGTGTTGAGGTTCAGGTTCAATCGATCGGGCCTGACCGGGTGTGGGTCAAGCCCGTATCAGGGAGTTGGCGGGACTAGTTGGCGGCCTCGGCGGCACGATGAATGAAGGCCGCCATCTGCTCCCGGGTCACCAGCTCCTCAGGACAGTACCGGTCGTTGAGTGGGGGATTGCACCCTCGGGTCACCCCGGCGGCACCGAGCCTGTCGATATCACCCTCGAACACCGATCCGTCGTCGTCAACAAAGAGATCGGATTGCCCATTGGATAGGTCGTAACCGCGGACCAGGAACGCGGCCATCTGGCCTCGGGTTACGGCATCGTTCGGACAGAACCGATCGTTGCTCGGGGGATTGCAGCCTCTGGTCACTCCGGCTGTACCGAGTCTGTCGATATCGCCTTCGAACACCGATCCGTCGTCGTCGACAAACAGATCACCGCCGCCGTCATCGGTCAACCCCAGAGCCCGGACCAGGAACGCCGCCATCTGGGCACGTGTCACCGGATCACCGGGACAGAACCGCGTGTTCTGGGGCGGGTTGCAGCCCTTGGTGATCTCGTGAGTCGCCAGCCAGGCGACATCGCCGGCAAAGATGCTCGAGGGGGGAACGTCCGCAAAGGGATGCACGGACACCGATACCGTCCCCGTCGCCAATCCCATGCGAGCATCCTGAACCGTGTAGTCGAACGAATCCGCATAGGGGTATGCAGCCCGGGTGGCGCCGTCGTTCGTATAGGTGATCGTCCCATCCGAGTTGATCACCGATGTGCCGTAGGCAGGCGGGGACGACACTTCCGTCACCACGAGGTCCTCACCATCCGGATCGGAGTCGTTTCCCAGCACGGCCACCGCAACCGCACCACCGCGCGACACGTCCACCTCGTCGTCCCCCGCAACCGGCCTCCGGTTCACCGACTCCCACGCAACGGACCATTCGTGGGACGCATTGTCGATGAGAAGGGTCTGGCCGGTTCCGTCGGGATTCATCACCCAGAGATCCCGGTCTCCGTCGATATTGGAGATGAAGGCGATCTTGCTTCCATCCGGGGACCATGCCGGGCCGTAGGCGCTCACAGGCTCAGGGTTGTTGGTCAGATTGACCGGATTGGACCCGTCTGCGTCCATCACGTAGATGTCCCCGATCTGAAGGGGATCATCCCAGTGGCTATATGCGATTTGCGACCCATCTGGGGACCACGCCGGATCGGTCTCATCCTGCGCGGAGTCGGTGAGCCGAGTCGCCCCCGCACCGTCGTCATCCGTCACCCAGAGATCGCTCTGGTCCTCCCACCGGGCAAAGGCAACTAGAGACCCATCGGGCGACCACGCCGCTCCGCCGTCGACGAAGACATCGGTGCGGATCACTTGCGCATCGGACCCGTCCACCCGCACCTTCCACAGGTCGTGGCTGCCGTTGCTGTTGGAGACGTACGCGATCCACAGCCCGTCGGGTGACCAGCCTCCCACGTAGTTGACGGAGCCGGCGTCGTTGGTCAGGTTGACCTGGTTGGTGCCATCGGGATCCATGATGAACACATCAAGGGTCCCAGGCGTAGCCGAGCAGTAGCAAGAAAAGGCGATCCTGGCGCCGTTGGGCGACCACTCAGGCGTGTACTCATGACTGTCGTTGTTGGTCAGCCGGGTCGGGCTGCCCCCAGCGAAGTCGCGGATATAGATTTCTCCCTTGGGGTGATCCATGTCCGACCTGAACACAATCCGTCCGATCGCCCCAGGGACCGTTGCCTCCACTTCGCCGGGTACCACCCCCAGAACCGAGTACGCCAGCAGAGCCACCAGGAGCACACGAACCGCACGCAGCATCACCCACCTCCAAGGGGGTCCACCCCCCACCGTATGTCGGCTCACGTGCTGCGAGCAAGACCCTTTCGCCGAAGTTGCGACCGCCCCGGCTTTGAACCGATTCCCACAGTCGTTGGGAGTCGAAGCACGAACTGCGCGATCCCACCCGATGCGATGGATCGGAGGTGGTCGGCCATCCGATCCGCCCGTACTGTGGAGGTATGAGGTACGAGTACCACATCATCCACTGGTCGGATGAGCAGCTGACCGCCAATAGGTGCGCAGATGCGACCGCGGCCCTGACCCCGTTGGGCTATGTGGGTTGGGACATCGCCGCCACTCTGACCCTCGGTGATGGAAGCCACATCATCTTGATGCGACGCGCCGGCGAATAGTCGAATCGCCTGAGCTGCCGAGCGTTGGCGCCGGCCATCGTCGCCGACCGGCGAACCCGGTTGGGCCGCCGCCTCCCGCTACCCCGCGGTTAGGCCTCGCGACGGATGGTCCTGAAGCCGATATGGCTCGTTCCTGTGTCGACCGTCTGCGGTTGTCTTGCGGAAGGCCGGTACCGGTAGCAGTACTGCGGGGTGCATAGGTGCGAGCCGCCCTTGACCACCTTGCGCGGGATCGGGGGCCCGGGGTCATTCGGGTCGACGCTTGCTGCCTCTCCGCCATCGTGGGCGCTCGGTGCACAACAGGCGGGTTCATCAGTTTGCGATGCCCCACGCGAGTACCAGTCCTCGGTCCATTCCCAGACGTTGCCGGCCATGTCGAACAGCCCGTAGCCATTCGGCGGGTAGGCGCCGACGGGCGACGTCCGGGTCCAGCCATCGAGCTCCGTGTTCTCGTATGGGAACCCCCCCTGCCACGTGTTGGCGAGCGGCGCCGTTTCCTGCGGGTCCTCGTCACCCCATGTGAAGACTGCGCCGTCGAGCCCGCCGCGAGCAGCGAACTCCCACTCCGCCTCGGTGGGGAGGGCGAGACCTGCCCAGTCGCAGAACGCCTTGGCGTCGTAGTAGCTGACTGCGACCACCGGGTGCGACTCGAGGTCGTCGATGGAGCTGGCGGGGCCCGTGGGATGACGCCATGACGCCCCTGGGACCCAGCGCCACCAGTTGGCGAAGTTCCGGAGGTCAACCGGCCCCGGAGTCAGTGTGAACACAAGGGCCCCCGGGACGAGATTCTCCGGCGGTGCGCCCGGGTACAACGCGGGATCGGGAGGCCTCTCGGCAACCGTCACATAGCCTGTCGCCTCCACGAACTCGGCAAAGCGAGCATTGGTCACGGGGTGTGGGTCGATCCAGAAGGCGTCGACGTGGACGCGTCGCACCGGTGCCTCGTCCGGGTAGAAGTCCTCGGAGCCCATCCGGAACTCGCCACCCTCGATGCGTACCATGCCGTCAGTCGTGTTGGCGGGCGGTGCGCCGCCGGATTCAGCGTTCATGGCGGGCAGTATCGCTGAAGCGGAGGAATGCGAATCCCACCCACAAGGGGTGATCTTTGTGCCGGAGGACGGCTCCGGCTGATCCCCGCCGGCGCGGACCGCTCAACCCCGGAACCTGCCCCAAACCAGCAGAACGATGACGGCCCCGACGATCGATCCGATGAGGCCGCTCGGCTCCAAGGCAAATCCGTCCCCGGCGATCAGGCTCGAGATCGTACCGCCGACAAACGATCCGGCGAGGCCGACCAGAGCAGCCTCCGTCCAATTGCGTTTGGTTCCGACGATGAGCTGGGCCGCCCACCCGGCTGAGATCCCGAGGACGAGGATGATTAGTAAGAGCATTGATTCTCCAGTGAGAGTGCTGTTGCAGGGAGGCTGGATAGTAGACGGGGAGAAGGCGGGCTTGGCGAGGCGAGGTGTCCCCATGGCTCAGAACCGCAGGCGAATCGCGCCGGTTGTCCGGCAGGAGCTAGGAGTGGCCCAAACCCGGATCCGATCCACTCGAGCCAGGGCAGTCTGCCGACGCCAGATCGGCGCGCCCGACACCGAGCCTCGGCGTTCCACGCAGCCAAAAGTCCGCTAGCGGCAGCGCAACCCACTCCGCCTTGAGTGGTCCCAACAGGGTGAGCTCGCAGTGCAAACGTCGCCGTAGGTCCCGGGATCGATCAGTCGTTGTGCCCGTCGATCAGCCGCAGGATGGGCAGAATCCCGGCGCCCAGCGAGACGGCGTCGTTGCCTAGTTCGCTCACTTCCAGCGAGAAGTGCCGGCCGGGGCTGTGCAGGGCGTGAGCACGTACCTGGTCTTCGATCCGCTTCAAGCCGAGGTCGGCCAATGCCAACCCGATCCATCCACCGATGATGATCTTCTCCGGGTTGAACAGATTGACGAGGTTGGCGAGCCCGGAGGAGAGGATCTCGATCGTCTCGTCGAGCACCTTCACCGCGGTTGCCTCTTGGCTGTTGCCGGCACGTATGAGTTCGGTGATCGCGTCTTCGTCTGACCGGGGATTGCCTCCGGCTTCTTTCCACCTTTGGATGATCGCGTCGCTGCCGATGTAAGCCTCCAGGCAGCCGCGGGCGCCGCACGGACAGCGACGGCCACCAATCATCACCGTGGTGTGGCCCCATTCTCCCGCGCTGCTGCTGAGGCCGCGCAGCACCGATCCGTCGACGATGACGCTTGACCCGACGCCGCGACCGAGGAGCACCGCAATGCCGTGCGACACGCCGCGTGCGCTGCCGCGCCAGGCCTCGGCAATCGCCATGGTCGTAGCTCCGTTGTCGGCAAGAACCGGGATCCCTACTGCGGTAGTCAGGGCATCGAGGTCCACTGGTTCCCATCCGAGCGATTGAGCGTGGAGCGTTGCGGTTCCGTTGGCTCCTGTCTCAACGATGCCTGGAAGCCCCAGCCCGAGACCGACGAGCCGATCCTCGATGTGTTCGTTGCGGGACCGGATGGTTTCTACGGCTGATGCCAGGGTCTTCACGATCGCCTCAGGGTCCGCCACCATGTGGCCGGCGGACCCGGTCTCTCGATCAACCCGCTGCAGGCCGAGGTCGTATAGGTCGACGACAACGCTCGACTCGCCGACGTCCACCCCAAGAGCAAAAGCTCCGGCGCGACGTGTTGAGAGCCGGCTCACCGGTCGCCCCCCTTCGGACGGATGCACGCCGGCCTCTTCGACGAGGCCCTCCACGATCAGGTCGGTCACGACATTCGTAATCGTGGCCGTGGACAACCTGCATTCCTCTGCGAGCTGGGCTCTTGTGCTCTCGCCTTTGAGGAGGAACCGCCGAAGTACACGAGCTCTGTTGCCTCTGCGCAGGTCAAGTACTGTGCGACTACTCGGCATCTACCAACCTCGATTCGGTTCGTCCACTTCGGCTTGTAGGAGCGGCTTTGCGAAGGGTGCGGCCTCGGCTGATTTTGCAAATGTCGAGCAAGGCGTGCTGGAAGCCATCGAGCATCTTTCTTGGTAGTAGGGCAATTCTAAGTGGGCGTGCCGGCACCGGCCGGGTCAGAATGGATTGGTGGCAGCTCCTTGCTGATCGCCTGCACGTCGAGCCGGTCCAGGTGCAGGGCGCCGGCAGCGGCCTCGATTCTGAGTGTGTGTGAGCCCGCCGGGGTGTCGGGAGGTGTGAGTGCCCGCCATTGTCCGCTGCCGAGGTGATCGACGGCGAGCGGGGTGTGGTCGAGTGTGATGCCCGGTGGCGCGGTCGTCGGGGGGACGGTGACCGCTGTGATCGTGAAGCTGCCGGGTTGCGGCATCTCAACGCTGTACGTGATCCACTCCTGTGGCTGGAGGAGCACGGTGAGCCTCTCGTTGGCTCGCCGGGGACGTCCGTCGTTGTGCTCGAAGAAGGGCGCGTTGTCAGTGGTCTGCCCGGAGTGGAGAATGGTCACCTGGTCGTCGGGTCTGAACCCCGGAAGCGGGCTGCCCGACCGAGTCGAGTACGAGATACCCGGTCCACGGAATCCGAATCCGGTGGAGGGGAGTGCAATTGGCGCACGACGGAAGAGGGCGTTGATGATATCCGGGTGGTAGCGGCACCGGTCGAAGGTCAAGTTGTCGGTGAGTTCGCTGAGGATGTGCCAGGCGTGGTCGGGGGAGGGTGGGGGCGCATTGCCGTTCCCGTAGGCGGCGATGTCCGACCATCCGGTGGGCGGCTTGATGGAGCAGGGAGAGGTTCTCGTATCGAGCTTCTTCCACGGCCAGAAGTTCCAGCCGATGTCGTGGTCCTCAAAGAGTTGAAACGCAGTGGCCAACCAGTCCGTGTTGTTTTCGCCGGCTTCACCCATGTAGATGGGTAAGCCGAGTCGGGCGCCGATATCAATGTAGGTTTGGATGCTCCGGAGGTCGGGCGGCAGCCAATAGCGGTGGAATTGCAGGGCGGAGTTTGAGTCCCAAACCTCGGTGAAGATGTCCCAGTTGGTCGCCCAGCCTGTTCCTTCGTACATGATCAGATGGTTGCGGTCGACTTCTCGGATTGCGGCCGTGATTCGCAGGTATAGGTCTACGAGTTCGTTGGGGTATTGGTGTTGCCAGCTGCGGGAGAGGGGTTCGTTGAGGAGGTCGTATCCCAAAACGGTTGTGTCATGCGCATACCGGGCGGCGATTGCCTGCCAAAAGGCGATGGTCAGGTCCCGGTTGGATCGATCCATGAACAGCTCGGGGCGGCCATTGGAGTCGTCGATGTTGGTACCGGTTTGCCCTCCGGGGGCAGCATGGAGATCAAGCAGGACCCACACGGCGTGGTCCGAGCACCATTCGATCAGTCGGTCGACCAAGGCCAGCCCGTCGGAGCGAAGCGAGGCGTCGGGGTTCATGAGGTACCGCCAGTTGATGGGCAGCCGCACGTGGTTGAAGCCCTCGGCGGCGATCTGTGCGATGTCGGCCTCCGTGACATAGCGATCGCGAAAGCTCCGCCAGAACTGGTCGCTACGGTCTTGTCCCACCAGTTCGGTGATCAGCGCTTCGATTTGGCGTGGGGACTCCCGACCTGGGGAGAGTCGCCACATGTACCCCTCCGGCAGCAGCCAATTCCCAAGCCCGACACCGCGGAGCTGGATTGGTCGACCGTCGGTGTCGACGATGGCGCCGCCGTGCGCGGTGACAAATCCGTCGAGCTTCGATCGCGCCATTACCGGATGCCTGACATGGTGAACCCCTGCACGACGTAGCGTTGCAGCAGTATGAACAAGAGGATTGTCGGAACCACCATCAGGGAGGCTCCGGCCATTTGCAGCGGGGGGTTGACGCTGACTTGCTCATTGAGCAGGGCGAGCCCGACTGAAAGGGTGTAGTTCTCCTGCTGGCCGGCGATCACGAGAGGCCAGATAAAACTGTTCCAACCGGCGATGAACGTGAGGACGGTCATCACCGCCAGGATGGGTTTCGACATGGGCAACACAACGGAGCGGAAGATGCGGAACTCGCCGGCACCGTCGAGACGAGCCGCTTCGAGTAGCTCGGTGGGGAGTGTCTCCATGAACTGGCGAAACAGGAAGATCCCGAAGGCGCTGACCAGGGTCGGCATGGCGATGCCAACCACGGTATTGGTGAGTCCAACCGCGTTGAGGATCAGGTAGGTCGGGATCAGCGTGACCTGGACCGGGATCATGAGCGTGGTGAGGACCAGCAGGAACATGGCATTGCGGCCCTTGAACTCGAATTTGGCGAACCCGTAGCCGGCCATGGCCATGAAGAACATCCCTACAAACCCGACCACCACGACGATGATCGTGTTGATG
>JASJBC010000073.1 GCA_030066715.1 Acidimicrobiia bacterium | reverse complement strand
GGGTTGAACAACTCGAACCACTCGCCGCTGTTGTCAAAGACCGCATCCGGGTTCTGCATCACCTCATTGATCACCAACTCAGGAGCAGCCGGAGCAACCGGTTCACCGCTGATGACGATGTCCTGTGCGGCGTAGCCCTCGGTCCCTCCGTCGGTCTCTGCTGTGAACGTGATGGCGAGCTCGGAGCCGGACCCGCTGAGCGGGACGGTGAGTGTTTGCAGCACGTTGCTGAGAGTCACACCGTTTACCGCAAGGGGATCATCGAGCGTGTACGAGTTCCCATCGGCGAGGGTGTAGGTAAGACTCGCGGCCTCGTCGACGCTCGACGTGAACGCCACCGCTGTCGCCCCACCGTCGATCGAATACGTCCACTCATACGAGTCCGAGGCTGCCTCGAAGTCTCCCATGGCGCCCATGTTGATTGCCAGGGTCAGATCCTCATACCCGGCAACGTCAAATACCCAGCTTGCGCTGACCGGACCGCTGTTGTCGGCGTTCTCGGTGTCGACCACTCCGAAGAAGATGTCGAGATTGTTGTCGTCGATGATTCCCTGGCTGTCACCCGGGAAGGTGACAAGGCTGTCATCGAGAACCGCAAACGGGATGCTCAGGGAGACCCCTCGCTGGTACTTCTCGAATCCGTCTCCGTCGCTCGCAAAGGCCCCAGCGAAGGCGTTCGTGTGCGAGACGAGATTGAGGCTGCTCGATCCGACCATGTCGTAGGCCACGATCTCCGGTGCAGCAGCCGCCGGGGTCAATGCACCGACCGGCAGCAGCGCGGCCAGCATTCCCAATACGAATAACAAGCCCAGTTTTGGGCGCGCGCGTTTCAAGGCGTCCTCCTCAGATTGCGAGAAATCGAATGGCCCCTCCGACCGAGAGCAGTGGGTGAGATCACGCGACCGGGGTTACGGATAACAACGCACACCGTTGCCCGCCGCAGCGCAAACACACATTCCCCTTGCTTTCGGCCTCGGGATCTACCCTAGCCGAGAACGGTGACACTCTGTGGTTGAATTCTGCACGACCGAGAGCGGGGGGTCTCAACACCGGCAAATGGCGAATCCGGTTGAAACATAGGCCATTACGAACTACATGAGCCTCAGAAACCAGCCCTATTTGGGCTATGTTGCAGCCGATGTGACGCAGAGTTGAACTCTCTCCGTGGTCGATCCTGGAAGACGGGACTACGTCTCTTCCTGCAACCTGCGGATGAGATCATCGACGGCAGCATTGCCGACCGTTTCGCCGTAGCGCTCATCGAGCACGGAGCGCATCTTGGCAACTATCTGATCGCGTTCCTCTGCCTCCGTCAGTGTGGAGGCTTCCATGATCTCGGAACCGTCGATCCAGGGCTTGGTGTCGGACGACCACGGCATGAGGATCAGCCATGACCACATGGTGCGGCTGTTGCCGACGCCGGTCTTGCGGACCAAACCGACGCACGAGTAGGGGAGGGACATCCAGCCCATCCGGTTGATGCCGTCCTTGCCGTCTGGCATTCCGGCTGCGTCGTTCTCAGTCACAGATGCTCCTTGCTGAGTCGGCACCATACTCGGTCGAGTCCGTTACTCGGACGGCCTTTGGGTTAGGCTCGACCCAGGAGGCGATGGGTGACGCGTCGAATCGTTGTGGTGGCCAACCGGCTTCCCGTCTCGTGGGACGGGGAGGAGTGGGTTACGAGCCCCGGGGGACTGGTCCGGGCGCTCGAGCCGGTGCTGCAGCGAGTCAACGGATCCTGGGTGGGGTGGTCCGGAAACGTCGGAGATCCTCCCGAGCCGTTCGTCCACGACGGGATTGCCCAGCGCCCCGTGTCTCTCACAGAAGAGGAGCTCGACGGCTTCTACTACGGCTTCTGTAACAGCGCCCTCTGGCCTCTCTACCACGACGCGGTGGTTTCCCCTGAGTTCCACCGCCACCACTGGCGGCCCTATCGCAAAGTCAACGAGCGTTATGCCAGGGTCGCCGCAGAGTCGCTACAGCCGGACGACATCGCATGGGTGCAGGACTATCAGCTCCAGCTCGTTCCCGGGATGCTGCGTGCGATCCGCCGCGACATCACGATCGGCTTCTATCTCCACATCCCGTTCCCACCGATCGAGCTTTTCGCCCGGTTGCCATGGCGTCGCCAGATCATCGAGGGGTTGCTGGGCGCGGACGTTCTCGCCTTCCAGACCCGCGCCAGCGTGCAGAACTTCGCCCGTGCGGCGCGGCGGTACGGGGGAGCAGAAACACTCGGTCGGCGTGAGTTGCGCTGGCGTGGTCGCTCTATGCGGCTGCAGCGGGCACCCATCGCCATCGACACGAGCCACTTCGAGAAGATGGCCAAGTCGGACGCGGTGCAACGTCGGGTCGTCGAGCTGCGCCACGAGCTGGGTGATGCCGAGCACATCTTCCTTGGTGTCGATCGACTCGACTACACAAAGGGCATCGATCTGCGGCTCAAGTCGTTCGCCGGCCTACTCGAACAGACCGCCGACCACCCTCGCCGCTATGCCTTCGTCCAGGTTGCGGTCCCGAGTCGGGAGAACGTACCGGCTTATCAGGATCTGCGCTCGGAGATCGAACAGCTGGTGGGACGGATCAACGGTGACTTCGGGGAGCCGGGGTGGTCGCCGGTGTCATATCTCTACCGGAGCCTCGCCTTAGAGGAGCTGATCGCCTACTACGTGGCGGCGGACGTCATGCTCGTCACTCCGCTCCGCGACGGAATGAACCTCGTCGCCAAGGAGTACGTGGCCAGCCGCCGGGACCAGCCGGGCGTGCTAGTTCTCAGCGAGTTCGCCGGCGCATCAGAACAACTCAAGTCGGCGGTCATCGTCAATCCCCACGACGTCGACGGTGTCACGGCCGCGCTGCGCGCCGCAACGGAGATGGATCCCGCTGAGGCCAGGCTGCGGATGCAGCGGTTGCGGCGCACCGTCCGCAAGGAAACGGTCTTCGAGTGGGCTCGGGACTGTCTGGCCATGCTGGAGGCCTTCTGATCGACACAGACCTTCGCTCCGCCTTGGATCGTGTCGCTGCCCTGTCCCCGCTCCTGGTGGCCAGCGACTACGACGGGGTTCTCTCTCCGATCGTGCCCGACCCGGCCGCAGCAGTGCCGGATCAGGCAGCCCTCGCCGCGCTCCGTCGTCTCGGCGAATTGCCGGCAACTCACGCAGTGGCCGTTTCGGGGAGGTCCCTCGCCGCGCTGACCTCCTTTGTCGGCGAGACGGATGAAATCACGTTGGTAGGAACTCACGGCGCTGAGGAGAGCGGACTGGAGGTGTCCGGCGACTTGCGCAACCGGGTCCGGGAGCTCCAGTCGACGCTGGGAGCCGTAGCGAGGCAACACCCCGGGGCGGCGGTGGAGGAGAAGCCCATCGGGGCGGCCTTTCACTACCGGCACGTGACGCGGCCGGCGGAAGCTGCGGCGGCGGCGCGGGCCGTTGCGGAGGCGTCGGGGGCGAGGACCATTTCCGGCAAGATGGTCGTCGAGTGCCTCTTCGGCGATGCGAACAAGGGCGATGCGATCCGGAGGTTTGTCGGGAGGCTCTCTGCAGCGGCCACCGTCTACCTGGGGGACGACACAACCGACGAAGACGCGTTTGCCGTGCTGGGCGAAGCCGACGTCGGCATCAAGGTCGGGTACGGCGACACCAGGGCGGCCTACACCGTCGCAGGCCAGCCGGACGTGGCCGGTGTGCTCGAGTACCTTCTCGAAAGACGCACTAGCTGATCAACCGAACGGCCCCGTGGATTGCGATCGGGATCCATTGCGGCCGATGCAGCAGCTCCCAATGGACCTCGCGAAGCGCTTTGGTCAACTCGAACGCAGCCAGCAGAGCATCAACACCCTCCGGCTCGCTGGGGAGGGCCGGCGAGCCCGCCGAGGCCTCCAGATAGGACGCCACGAACCGCTCACCGAGCAGGCGATACCAGTGCTCGGCGCGGGCGAGGGCTTGCTCACCACCTGTTGTCTGGGCCGCCTTGAGCGCGACGTAGTCGAGCGAACGGAGCATCTCAGCGACGTCACGCAGCGGCGGCGCCTTGAGCCGTCGTTCACTCATGGGACGGGTGTGGTCGCCGCTGAGGTCCAACACATAGAACTCACCGTCGACGAGCCGGATCTCATCCAGGCGATAGTTGCCATGGATCCGGATCCGTTGGCCGCCGGGAGCGGTCCGTCTGATGTCTGCGATCCGGTCCAACATCGCCTTCTCACCTGCGAGAAGTTCGTTCAGCTGATCCTGGGTTTCTTCTGGTGCTTGCGCCGCCAGGCGGCGGATCGCCCCGAGTTCCTGTCTGACCCCGGCCCGCAACGACTGGTACAGCGATCGCTGGTACAGCAATGTCACCGGCACCGGCTGCAAGTCCGGCTCCTCCGTGTACGTAGCCAGAGCCTGATGAAACTCGGCCGTCATCGCCCCCAGCGCCGCTGCATGGCCGATGGCGGTTCGCAGTGCAGGGTGCTCCGGAAGCGGTGACGGCTCGTCGTCGACGAGCCAACTGCCGGTCGCAACCGCGTCGGCCGTCTCTTGCGGTCCGACGTCGGCCAGGTAAGTCACACAGAGATCGCGGAACAGAGTCCAGGCCGTCAACTCCGGATCGAGATCCTTCTGCATGAGGCCCAAGCTGAAGTTGTCGCCGGAGTCGTACTCGAAGGCACCGTACACGGGAGGGAGCTTCTCGAAGCTCGTGCGCTCGGTGAGGAATCGGCGCAGCTCCAGGTCGGGGTGGATTCCCGGCTCGATGGTACGAAAGAGCTTGAGGGTGAGGTCGGGGCCGTACTGCACGAACGACTCGCCTTGTGCAGTCTGCAGCAGCACCGGCTCTGCCGTTGTCTCGTCGGTGGGTGCGTCGAGTGCGCTCCGGCTCCACACGGCGCCCGTCCGGCCGAGCATCTCCCGACCCTCCTGCACGGCCGTCCGCAATGCGTTGCAGAACGCGCTGTCGTGGAGTGCGTCGACCACGCGGCCGGTGCCATCGCCGTGGTCGACCCACGTGATGTTCGCCTTCTCGGGTGCGGTCGACGACTCATCGAAGTCCACGGCGACGGGCAGCACGTACCGGTCGGGATGGCCGCTCACGTACTCGATATCGAGCAACGCGATCCAGCCGGCGATCTCGCCCTCTGCGCCGGCCACCGGGATTGCATCGAACAACGAAGCCCCGAGCTGTCTCCTGCCCCGGCCCTGGTACCACACCTGCTGTTCGGCATAGCGGGCGAGTCGGGAGGCAAGCGGCGAATCGGAGCTGAAGAACTCCTCCAACTGATCGTCGACGCGCAGCGGGCCGTCCTCGCCGTTGGCGACGCCGGGGCGGTCGATCGCAAACCAGTAGTAAGCGTACGGGCCGAGGGTGAGCAGATAGGGGAGGTGGCCGATCGCTGGGAAATCGGTTTGCCCCAACAGTTCGACGAGGTGACTGCCGCCGTATTCGCTGAGATCGAGCTCAACGAATTGAGCGTGTCGACTGAGATTCGCGACAACCAGAATGGTCTCGTCGGCGTCCTCCCGAACGTACGTGAGCACTTGAGTGTTGTCCGGCTCGAGGAAGCGAATCGAGCCGCGGCCGAACACCGGATGGCGGCGGCGGCGCCTGATCATCCTGCGCACCCACCACAGCAGTGAGTTGGGGTTGGCGTGCTGAGCTTCGACGTTCACCGTCTCGAAGTGGTACTGGGGGTCGACGATCACCGGCAGATAGAGCGACTGCGGGTTTGCCTTCGAGAAGCCCGCATTGCGATCGTTGCTCCACTGCATCGGGGTGCGCACGCCGTCGCGATCCTCGAGGAACACGTTGTCGCCCATCCCCAACTCATCGCCGTAGTACATGACGGGGGTGCCGGGAAGGGACAGCAGCAGGCTCATGAGAAGTTCGATGCGACGGCGGTCGTTTTCGAGCAGCGGCGCCAGCCTTCGCCGGATGCCGAGGTTGAGCCGGGCACGACGATCGGGGGAGTAGGTGCGCCACATCAAGTCGCGTTCCTCCTCCGACACCATCTCCAATGTCAGCTCGTCATGGTTGCGGAGAAAGATCGCCCACTGTGCCGTTTCGGGGATCTCCGGCGTCTGCTCGAGGATGTCGATGATCGGCAGTCTCGTCTCCCGCTCCAGCGCGAGATAGAGCCGGGGCATCAGGGGGAAGTGGAACGACATGTGGCACTCGTCACCGTCGCCGAAGTAGGCAACGGCGTCTTCCGGCCATTGGTTGGCCTCGGCGAGGAGCAGCCGGTCTCCGTACTTGGCATCAACGTGAGCCCGCAGCCTGCGTAGTTCCTCGTGAGTCTCCGGGAGATTCTCCCCGTTGGTTCCCTCCCTCTCGTGGAGATAGGGGATCGCATCGAGACGTAGGCCGTCGACACCCATGTCCAGCCAGAAGTCGAGAACCTCGATCACGGCCTGACGCACCGATTCGTTTTCCCAGTTCAGATCCGGCTGGTGGCTGAAGAAGCGATGCCAGTAGTACGAGTCGGCGACCGGGTCCCAGGCCCAGTTCGAGTGCTCGGTGTCCTGGAAGATGATGCGGACATCCTGATAGCGATCAGTCGAATCACTCCACACATAGAACTCCCGCTCAGGGCTGTCGGGCTCTGCGCGGCGGGCTCGCTGAAACCACGGGTGCTGGTCGGAGGTGTGATTGATGACCAACTCGGTGATGACCTGCATGCCGCGGGCGTGAGCTTCGTCCAGGAAGTGCCGGAAGTCGTCCAACGTCCCGTAGCTCGGATGCACGTCGTAGTAGTCCGCAATGTCGTAGCCATCATCGCGGAGCGGCGACGGGTAGAAAGGGAGCAGCCAGATCGCCGTCACCCCGAGCTGCTGGAGGTAATCGAGCCGGCTGGTCAATCCCGGGAAGTCGCCGATCCCGTCACCATTCGAATCCGAGAAGGCCCGAACGTGAACCTCGTAAATGACGGCGTCGCGGTACCAATCGGGGGCTCTTTGGGTCTCATCGGGCATCGACGTAGGTTAGGCGGGCGCCTCCGCCGCCGGGAGTTCGACATGGCCCATGATCCGGCCCCGGCCGATCGGTCGGGCGAGGAGGGAGAGGCACATCGGTTTTGCTATTGCCATCGGCTCGGCCCGTCATCTTCCGGCCCCTGAGGCGCCGCTATCGTCGCCTGCATGATTGACATCGCCGACTACGAGAACTACGACGCACTGGGCCTGGCCGATCTGGTTGCGGCCGGCGAAGTGACAGCTGCCGAGCTCGTGGAAACCGCTATCGCCCGGGCTGAAGCGCTGAACCCGCAACTGAACGCAATCATCGTCAAGCATTACGAGCGTGCCCGCAACCTCGCTGCCCTCGGCAGCCTCCCGGCGCCGTTCAACGGTGTGCCGTTCCTCACCAAGGATCTGGCGATGGTCGACGGTGACGTGGCGAGCTTCGGTTCTGTGTTCTTCCGTGACTTCCGATCCGAGATCACCGATGAGTACCAGCGGCGCGTTGCGGCTTCCGGCCTCATCTCGATTGGTCGATCGAACTCGCCGGAGTTCGGCCTCCTGCCGACCACCGAGCCGACGTTGCACGGACCGACGAAGAACCCGTGGGACCGCGCACGATCGTCGGGCGGATCCAGCGGTGGCTCGGCGGCAGCGGTGGCGGCGGGCATTGTCCCGATGGCGCACGCCAGCGACGGTGGCGGCTCGATCCGGATCCCGGCTTCATCGTGCGGCGTCTTTGGCATGAAGCCCTCGCGCGGGCTCATGCCGCGCTACCCGGGGTCGGCTGCCGACTATCTGTCACTCGATCTCGCCGTCAGCCGGACGGTGCGGGACTCAGCCGCTCTGCTGGATGCAACCTGCGGTCCCGTTCCCGGCTCCGCTTACCAGGCTCCGGTATCGGAGCGGCCCTATCTGGAGGCGGTCGCCGAGGAACCTGCTCCGCTGCGGGTTGCGGTGGCCTCCGTGGATTTCCGGGGTAACCGGACTGCTCCGGAGTGTGTGGCGGCTGTTGCGGCGACGGCGGGCGTTCTGGAGGAACTGGGCCACACGGTGGTCGAGGCCAAGCCCGACGTCGATGGCCAGGCACTTGCCGAGGCCTTCTTGGCGGTGTGGGAGTCGCTTGCGGAGGCCGTCTTCACGATCATCCTCGACGAGGTGGGGAAGCGCCGTTCCGGCTCCCTGTTGCGCAGTGTGCTCGGGGACTGGCGGGCGATGAAGCTCATCGCCTGGCTGGACAAGAGGAAATCGGGGCGCCCTGCCTTCGAGCCATTCACCTGGGACCTTGCCGAGCGATCGCGGCGTCGCACGCCGGCGCAGCTCGACGCGGCCAAGTCTGAGCTACAGCGCGTTTCGCACAAGATCGGTGCGTTCCTCGAGGAGTACGACGTGCTGCTGACGCCGGTGCTCGGACGACCTCCGCTCTTGCTGGGGGAAATCGACCAGGAGGCGCCTTGGGACGATATTGCCGAGCAGCTCTCCGACTACGTCGCCTTTACACCGGTCGCGAACTTCAGCGGGCTTCCTGCGATGTCCGTCCCGACCTTCTGGTCCGAGGATGGCCTGCCGATCGGGGCGCACTTCATGGGCCGCTTCGGGGACGAGTTCCGGATGCTCTCATTGGCCGCTCAGCTGGAAAGGGTCGTGCCTTGGTTCGATCGGCGTCCAGCTATGTGAGCTTGGCGTAGGCCGCGGCGAACTCCAGGTAGGTATCTACACCTTCGCTCTGCGCTGCAATCTCGTCCTCGGTCAACTCGCGGAACGGTTTGGCGGGAATACCGACGGCCAGTGTCCAGGGTGGGATCGTTCGGCCCTCGGTGAGGATCGATCCCGCCGCCAGCCACGACCCTTCGCCCATGGTGGAGCCGTTGAGCGCTCGGGCGCCGATTCCGACCAAGCAGTTGTCACCGACGGTTGCGCCGTGGACGACGGCGGCGTGGCCCACCGTGACCCGCGTTCCGAGGTTGACCGGATAACCCGCGTCAACGTGGAGAACACAGTTGTCCTGGATGTTGGACTCGGCTCCGATGCTCACCGAATCGAGCTCGGCACGAATGACCGTCCCGAACATGATGACGGCAAGGCGCTTCACGGTGATTTCGCCGTAGAGCACCGCGGTCGGTGCTACGAACGCGGTCGGATCGATCTGTGGCTCTGTGAGGTGAAACTCGGTCACGGCTGTCCTCCTTGTCGACCAAGCTAGAGGCCAAGCGCCGCGTCGGCCACTCCTTGGGGAATGATCGGTAGTAGATCTGCGCTGAAGCTGGAGAAGGCGAAGAGAGGGATCCATGCACACGCTGCCGATGACAGCAATGCCCGCCGACTGGGAGAAGACCCGTGCGACGTTGCAGCGCTACGCACACGCGCTGGGTGCCGTCGCCCGGGTGCACGCCGTTCCTCATCCGAAGTGGTGGCACGTCAGCTTGGAGGTCGTGCCCACCGGGTTGGTGACCGATGCGATGCCGATCCCCGACAGGGGAACGTTCTGGCTGCGAATGGATCTCAACGAACACGCAGTGCTGGCGGAGACGAGCACAGGTGATTCCCGCCGGATCTCGATGCGGGACGGCCTGACCGGGTCCGAGTTCGGCGAGGCGCTGCTTGCCATCGTTGCCGATCTCGGGCTGGATGGGGATTACGCCAGAGAGAAGTTCGAGAGCGACGAGCCGCAGGATTACGACCCCGCCGCGGCCGAGCAATTCTTCGCTGCGCTCGTCCGCATCGAACGCAACCTACAGCTCCATCGTGTGGGCGTCGATGGTCCGGTCGGCCCGCTTCAGCTCTGGCCGCATGGTTTCGACCTGGCGTTCGAGTGGTTCGGTGAGGGGGACGCTCAGATCAATCTGGGGTTCTATCCCGCCGGGAGGCCGTACTTCTACTCGAACCCTTCGCCGTTCGACTCCTCCCTCACAAGCCACGCGTTGCCGGCGCCGGCCTCGTGGCACAGCGACGGGTGGGAGGGTTCCATCCTCTACTACGACGACTTGCTCGCAGGCGACGATCCGGCGGCGACGCTGCTCGCGTACGCCGGGGCCGTATACCAACTCGCTGCACCGGGGCTGCGAACGCAGCGGGCCTGAGCGAGGCGCCGCGGCTCAGCGGTGCTCTTCGACGATGGGCGCCGGTATCTCGCCGGCTCGCAGCTTGGCGTCGTCGGTCGCAATCTGGGCCAGGCTGGCACCTTGCAGCGTCTCGGTGAAGGACTCCTTTGCGGCCATCCACACCCAGTGAATGGCACATGCGCGGTCCCAATGGCACGGTCCCCCGTCGAGAGCACAGGCAGGCTCCTCGTTGCGCCCCTCCAACGCCTCGATGATCTCGTGCAGCGTCACGTCCTCTGGTTCCTTGGCCAGCGCATAGCCGCCGGTGCGGCCCGGCTGCGATGTCACGAGCCCGGCCCGACCGAGCTCCTGCAGGACCTGACGGAGGAACCCGACGGGTATCTCCATGTCCTTCGAGATCGCGGGAGCGGCCTGGCTGTTGGGATGATGCTGGGCGAGATTGATCAGAGCGCGAACGCCGTAGTCAGTGCGGCGGGTAGGAACAATCTTCATGGCGGGCAGTGTAGGTCTAAAGATGAGTCTCTTGCTACACGTTTTCCCAACTCAAGATGACCTTGCCACATTCGCCGGTACGCATGGTGGCAAACGCATCCTCGTAGTCCACCGCCTCGAACTCGTGGGTTATCACGGGTGACACATCGAGCCCGGTATGCAGCATCGCCGTCATGAGATACCAGGTCTCGAACATGCGCCTCCCGTAGATGCCCTTCATCGTCAGCCCCTTGAAGATGATCGTGTTCCAATCCATGGGCGCCTCTTCGGGCGGGATACCGAGAAGGGCCACGGAGGAGCCGTGGTTCATCGTCTCCAGCATCTCGTGGAGCGCGCTGTGTACCCCGGACATCTCCATCCCGATGTCGAATCCCTCGGTCATCTCGAGTTCGGTCATGGCGTCGGGGATCGTTGTCTGCCGGATGTTGATGGCCTTGTCCGCTCCGAGCCCTTTTGCGATGGAGAGCCGGTAGTCGTTGACGTCGGTGATGACGACGTAGCGGGCCCCCGAGTGGCGGGCTATGGCCACGGCCATCATCCCGATCGGCCCGGCGCCGGTGATCAAGACATCCTCACCAACGAGATTGAACGACAGAGCGGTGTGGGTGGCGTTGCCCAGAGGGTCGAGGATGGTGGCGATCCGATCCGGGATCTCGTCGGGTAGGGGAAAGGCGTTGACGGCGGGGATGACGACGTATTCGGCGAAGGCGCCGGGCCGGTTGACACCGACCCCGACCGTGTTGCGACAGAAGCGCCGCCTCCCGGCGCGACAGTTCCGACAGTGCCCGCAGGTGATGTGACCCTCGCCGGAAACACGCTGCCCGACCCGCAACCCCTGCACCTCGGAGCCGACCGCATCGATGACTCCAACGAACTCGTGGCCGACCTGCATCCCGACCGGGATCGTCTCCTGCGCCCAGGCGTCCCAATTGACTATGTGGAGGTCTGTGCCGCAGACCGCTGTCTTGAGCACCTTGATGCGAACATCGTTGTGCCCGATCTCAGGAATGGCGATGTCCTCGAGCCATATCCCCGGCTCCGCCTTGCTCTTGACCAGGGCTTTCATTGTGCCGACCCCCTTGCGCCGATCACCCCCAGGTCCCGGCCCACCCGAGTGAAGGCGGCAACGGCACGGTCGATGTGGTCATCGGTGTGGGCGGCGGACATTTGGGTGCGGATGCGAGCTTCTCCCCTCGGCACGACGGGGAAGGAGAATCCGATGACGTAGATCCCATCGGCAAGCAGGCGGTCGGCCATCTCGGTGGCGAGACGGGCGTCGCCGAGCATGACCGGGATGATCGGATGGTCGGCACCGGCCAGGGTGAAACCGGCGGCTTCCATCCCGGCTCGGAAGCGGTCGGAGTTCCTGCGCAGTCGGGAGCGGAGCTCGTCGGAACCGCGGAGGAGCTCGAGCGCCGTCAGTGAGGTTGCCGTGATCATCGGTGCCAGCGAGTTCGAGAACAGATACGGTCGGGATCGTTGCCGCAGCCAGGCAACTATCTCGTTGCGACCCGACGTGTATCCGCCCGAGGCTCCGCCGAGCGCTTTGCCCAGCGTGCCGGTGATGATGTCGACCCGACCCATTACGTCGCAGTACTCAGGGGTTCCCCTGCCTTCGTCGCCGACGAACCCGACGGCGTGGGAGTCGTCAACCATGACCATGGCGCCGTATTCGTCGGCAAGGTCGCAGATGGCGCTGAGGTCGGCGATGATGCCATCCATCGAGAAGACGCCGTCGGTGGCAATGAGCTTGTGTTCGGCATCGGCCGCCTCTTCGAGCTTGGAGCGGAGGTCGGCCATGTCGTTGTTCGCATAGCGGAAGCGCTTGGCCTTGCAGAGGCGCACGCCGTCGATGATGGATGCGTGGTTCAGGGAATCGGAGATCACAGCGTCTTCGGGGCCGAGCAGGGTTTCGAACAGGCCACCGTTGGCATCGAAGCAGGAGGAGTACAGGATCGTGTCCTCCATGCCCAGAAAGTCGCTCAGTTCGTCCTCGAGCTGCTTGTGCACCGTTTGCGTGCCGCAGATGAAGCGCACCGACGACATGCCGTACCCGTACTTGTTGACTGCCTCGGCCGCGGCCATGACGAGAGCGGGGTGGTTGGAAAGACCCAGGTAGTTGTTGGCGCACATGTTGATGACCGAAGAGCCGTCATCGAGGGTGATCACCGCCTCCTGCGGTGATGCGATCGTTCGTTCCTCCTTGAAGAGCCCGGTCTCCCGGAGTTCTTCGGTCTGGGCATCGAGCTGAGCGAGAAATCCTGCGTCCATATCGCCTCCAAGCCCAGATTCTATCTGCGGATGAGGTGTCTCCCTCTGCGCCCAGCGACGGACTCATCGCGGCTGCGCTCACGGTCCTTCACGAACTGGATGAGTTCCTCGGGACCCAACGCTCGACCTGTGGTTTGGGGATCCGACTCGTCGCGCTGGGACGGTGGCAGGTTGCCCAGCACGTCCATCGGAGCGGCCTGCGTTTGCGTCGTCTGGGGAGCCGCGGCGAGCGGGACGTCGATGCTGAACTGGTTTCGACCCAGGGCGTGGCTGTAATCGAGTCCTGCGTCCAGCATCCCAGCCAGAGAACGGGCCAGCGCAGACACCGCACCGGTGCCTTGGCGCCTGCAGTCAGGGCCATCGTCAGACACCGTGCAGACGGCACGGTCGTGATTGGAGGCGACGGACACGCCGATGTGCTCGGCCTCGCGGGCGATCGCGCTCGAGATCAGGCTACGAACGATGAGCCGGAACATTGCGGGATCTGTCGTGCCGTGCAGGACCGATCCGTCGGTGGCGATGCTGTAGCCACCCCTGGCAAACGGGGCGGCCACCTCTTCGATTCCATCACGCAGGTTCATCAGCTGGGGATCGGGCGACCGGGCGCCGATGGCGACACGGGTTTCGAGCAGGGCGTCCGCGGCCTGGATGCCGGCATCGCGGGCGTGAGACTGAATCATGCGGATGTTGCTGACCGCCAGCCGCGGGTCGATGATCCCCTCCTCGAGGATCAGCGAGCTGATCTCGTCGATCTGCTCGAGTATCGCCTGCTGGTTGAGCAGGGTGTGCTGAAACGCATCGGCACCCTCGAGCCGAGCTCGTCGAGTTTCAGCAATCTCATCGCGAAGAGCCTGCCGACGCCGTTGTTCGCTGAACTTGGTCCAACTGCGGTGGACGAGCACCAGCGCCAACCAGGAGACGGAGGCGATCACGAGCGAGTTCGAGCGAAGCTCCGACCCGTCCTCAGCGATCACTATGGCGACCACCAGAGGAACCGCAGCGGCGAGGCAGCCCGCCGCAACCGCCACGCTGCCGAACCACGCCCGGGAGTAGCTCGAGGTCCGTCCGTAGTCCATAGAGAGGTTGATCGGCAAAAGGCCCTAGATCCCACAGGGTCATAATCCGCCGTGTGATGGATCTAGTTACTGGGGAAATATGGAATGCGACGCGGTCGGGCGCTAGATGATGCGCCGATCCGACGCCCAGCGGGCAAGCTCATGTCTGCTGGAGAGCTGAAGTTTGCGGAGGACCGAGGACACGTGGGTCTCGACGGTTTTGATCGAGATCGAGAGTTTGCGGGCGACCTGTTTGTACGCCAGTCCGCGGGCGATGAGCCGCAGGACTTCCTGCTCACGAGGTGTGAGTTGGTCCAACTCCGGGTCGGATGCTGGGGAGATGGCGCCGCCAAAGGCATCCAGCACGAACCCGGCGAGGCGGGGCGAGAAGACTGCGTCGCCATCGGCGACACGACGAACTGCGTCGGCGAGGTCGGCGGGTGCGATCGACTTCGTCACGTAGCCGCGGGCGCCCGCCCGGATCATCGCAATGACGTCTTCGGGGGAATCGGAGACCGAGAGCGCAAGGAACCGGATGTCGGGATGGGTTTGCAGCACGCTGCTGATCACGGTGACCCCGCCGCCCCCCGGCATGTGCACATCGACGAGAACCACTCCGGGCTGCAGCTCGCGAATCCTGGCGATGGCATCGTCCACGTCGCTTGCGGTGCCCACGATCGGGAATTGCTCGCTCAGTTCGCTCTGGACGCCGGCCAGGAAGAGCTTGTGGTCGTCAACTAGGAAGAGTGTCGTCTCAGTCATTGGTACCTCGGGGGAGAGTAAGCCGGACCTCCGTGCCTTCTCCCGGTTCGCTCGTGATTTCTGACTCGCCACCTTGCCGCTTCATACGTGCAATGAGAGAGTCTCTGATTCCGTGGCGGCCGTCCGGGATGGAGTCCGTCTCGAACCCCTTTCCCTGATCGGTGATGAAGATCTCAGCAGCATCGTCACGCACCTCGGCGAACACGGACACCTTTGCCGCCCCCGAGTGCTTGGACGCATTCGTCATTGCCTCTCCGGCGGCGGCGACGAGAGCCGTACCCCGCTCGTTGAGGGGCATATCACCAACGACCACGACGTCGACCGGCACATCGTGCCGTCCCTCGACATCGCTGGCGACCCTCTCGAGAGCTTGGCGCAGCCCGAACTCTCCGTCCGCTTCCTTTGATCCGTACAGGTAGTTGCGCAGGTCGCGCTCTTGGGCGCGAGCCAGCGTGACCATCCGCTTGGGGTCCTCCGTGCGCTGGATGAGCGCCAGAGTCTGCAGCACAGAGTCGTGAAGGTGTGCCGCGACCTCGGTCCGTTCGTCGGCGCGGATGCGGTTGCGACGTTCTTCGCCGAGATCACGAATCAGGGAGCTGACCCAGGGGCCGAAGATGATCATGAAGCCGGCCCCGGTGAGGGCTGCCGCCGTAACGGCCGGGCCCAGGGACTCGATGGAGGAAATCGACGACGAGAGGCTGGCGATTCCGGCCAGAAGCAGCAGAGCGCCGGCGACGATACGGGTCCTGCTCGGGGCGATTCCCCCGGCGTCGGCATCGAACAGGTTCGTCTTGTCCCACATCGCCGCGCCGCCAAAGGCAAGCAGGGTTCCGGCCCAGACGACCGTGTCGCCGAACCACAGGTTCAGGCCGCGGAGCAAGGCCATCGTCCCGAGCAGCATCACGACCAGGCCGACGATCTGGCGCCCGGTGGGTGGATCGGCCGGTTCCTCGTCGCCGGTGGGGGCGATGGCCGAACCGATCAGGTAGAGGACGATGCCTGCGCCACCGCAGAGGGCAAGGGAGACGAAGGCAGCACGCACATACGCCTCGGAGATACCGATCCGGTCTGCAATGCCTCCCGCCAGACCCATGATGACGCGGTCGTCCGACCGGCGCACGACGAGGTTGCGGATCCGGCCCATCGGCTTGGCGGGGCTCTGCTCGGTTAGGGTGTCGGTGTCCATTGGCTCTAGATGTTGTCACAGCCCGGGGAGGCGAACAACTAGGAGTCTCCCTGGTTTCCCCGCTGTTTCTGGTCAGGGTCCGGTCAGGGTATTACCCGATATGCATGTTGCCGCATTCCTGCCATCCTCGCGGTATGGAACCGACACAGCCGATCTCACAGCAGAACACGCGGCCCCGCCTCGAACGGCTCCGCACCGACCGCGCCGTCGCCGGCGTCGCCTCCGGGCTCGCCCGCTACCTCAACATCGATGTTGCCTGGGTGCGGATTGCGTTTGTTGTTGCTGCGCTGTTCGGCGGAACGGGCATCCTGCTCTACCTGGTCGGGTGGATCGCAATGCCGGAAGAAGGGGAGAAGGACTCGATCGTCGTCGACAAGACCGGGAGCTACGAGAACGCAGGAAGCTGGATCGGCATCGGCCTGATCGTGCTTGCGGCGATGATCATCATCGGCAACACCGGTTTGATCGACGGCGACCTCATATTCGCCGGGGTGTTGATAGTTCTCGGGTTCCTGCTCTATCGCGGGGATCTCGGCGGCTTGGGTAGAAGCGATGCGCCGCGGGCAGAAGAACCCGACGCGGAACCGACGCCGACATACTCGCCAATCGTCGGCGAGTCCGTTGTTGCGGCCGACCCGGAGCCACCGGCCGCGGACCCGTTCGTTTACGGCCGAGAGGAGCCGGTGCCGCCGGCGCCGGTTGCGCCCCCGACACCACCGGCACCCCCCGACCCTGCTTT
>JASJBC010000004.1 GCA_030066715.1 Acidimicrobiia bacterium | reverse complement strand
ATGTAGACCTTGCGAGCACCGCCGGCCACCGCCACGGTGCCGACGTTGGCCCGAATCTCCCGCACATCTTCCACCTTGTTGTGCGAAGCAGCGTCCAGTTCGATCACATCGAGCGAATTGCTGTCGGTGACCGCCTGGCACGAAACGCAATCGTTGCATGGCTCGCCGTCCGCACGACGATCGGCGCAGTTCAGCGCCTTCGCCAGCAGGCGAGCGGTAGTTGTCTTCCCGGTGCCGCGCGGACCGGCGAACAGGTAGGCGTGCGCGACTTTGCCGTCGACGACCTCTCTCGCCAGGGTCCGGGTGATGTGATCCTGGCCGACGACTTCGTCAAATCGCTGTGGCCGGTACTTGCGGTAGAGCGCCTGGTAGTCCATCGCAGGCGATGGTACCCGAGGCCGATGACATGGGCCCACTCACCCTCTTGGCAGCCCGTCGTCGTGCCTCGATTTGTCTCTTCCTGGGGGAAATCACACGTATGTGATTTGGACAGGCTTACCCTCCCTTTGTGAAAACTTCCCCCAAGCCGCACCGGCCGCGCCGCCGGCTGGTCAGAGTTGTCGTCTTCGTGCTCACGGTGTTTGCCGCAATCTCCTCGTCGACTGCGGTGGTCGGTCTCGATCCGAACGAGCCGCCGCCGGCCATATCCCCGGAAGTGGCTGTGACACAGGCTCCACTCGAACCGCTGGCTCCTGCGGCGGCGCCCGCGGAGAACGATCCATGCAGCCGCTACCTCGCCGACTTCTGCGTCGAGGTGCCGCTGCCGGCGCCAACACCGCAGTACCACGTCCAGGGCTGTGGAACAGGCGCAGACCACGATCCCGGCGGGACGTTGAGCGCGGTTGCGGCCACTGCAGGCACGCCCACCGATGCCAGCATCCGAGTCCGTGTCGAAGTCGAGAGCGGGTTGGGTGTTGACGGGGAGTGCTTCGCTGCGGAAGCGCTGGAGATCCTCAACGACGAACGCGGCTGGAGTGCCATCGAGGACGTCCACTTCGTCCCGGTCGACGACGGTACCCAGGATCTGCGCCTGATCCTGGCCTCACCCGAGATGACCGACCGCTTGTGCTACCCGGCGCGGACGGTCGGCAAGTACTCCTGCCGCAAGCAGAACAGCGTCATAATCAACCTCATGCGATGGGAAACAGGAACCGATGACTACGTAGGAGACCTTTCCACATATCGCAGCTATCTCATCAACCACGAGGTCGGGCACTTCCTGGGGCGAGGGCACGTTGGCTGTCCCGCTGCGGGAGAGCTCGCCCCGGTGATGATGCAGCAGACAAAGGGACTGGGTGAGTGTCTCCCCAACGGATGGCCGACAAAGGATGAGCACTGAAATGCGTCTTGGAATTGATCTAGACGGTGTCGTAACCAACTTCATAAAGGGGTGGATGCTTCGCTACAACCTCGAATTCGGCACGAACCTCACCGAGGACCGGGTCGATCGTTGGGATGCGGCCGGTGAGTTGACCCACTTCGACGACCTTTCCGATTTCTGGCAGTGGGCCGGGGCCTCCGGACACGGCCCAACGGTGTTTCGCAATCTGGATCCCTATCCGGGTGCGCTCGAGGCATTGCACGATCTCGCCGAGTGCCACGACATCGTCATCCTGACGATGAAACCGGATTGGGCTGCTGCCGACACGTACGCCTGGCTTGCCGAGCACCGTGTCCCGACGCGCGAGGTGCACTTGCTGCGAGACAAATGGGAGGTCGCCTGCGACATCTACCTAGATGACTCGCCGTTCGCTCTCCACGACCTCGTCAACAAGCGCCCGCAATCGATCGTGTGCCGGTTTGTGCGTCCGTGGAACGAACCGATCGAAGGAACCACCGACATCCACAGCTGGAACGAGTTCGTGAGCCTCGTTGCTCAGGAGAAAGGCGACAGGGACTGCTCCAAGCGCGAGTGACCATTCGCCGCCCGGTCAACCACCCAGTGCAACACGGTCATCGCAACTGCGATCACGACTAGGAACGGCCCTATCGCCTCCAGTCCCGCGACGTCGACCAGGATGCCTCCCAGCCATGGGATCGACGCCGCTCCGGCTGCCGCCGCGGCGATCTGATACCCGATGACGGCGGGAGCACGATCCTCCCCAACCCAACTCGGGGTGAGCGCGACGAGGATCGGGAACACGCCGGCGAGACTCACTCCGAGCAAGGCAAGCCCGACCACTCCGAGACCGGCCGGATCCAGCCAGAAGAGGAGACTCCCGGCTATCGAGCCGAACATGCTCAGGTGCAGAACCGTGCGCGGTCGGACCCGGTCGCCGACTGCACCAAGGGTCAGCCTGCCGCCGGTCAGCCCTCCCCAGTAAACGGCGACCCAGACGCCCGCCGCAAACTCCCCCATCCCCCGACTCTCGGTCAGGACCGAGAAGGCCCATTGCCCGGCCGCCACCTCGATGCCGACATAGAGGACAAAGAGGGCGAGAAGGATGACGACTGCGGCGCCGAGGCGGCCAGGCCGCGGCTGATCTGGGTTGGCGACCGCAGTCGGCCAACTCCGCCGCACCCGCAGGACCGCCAGGAGCAACACCACCTCGATGACGGCCAACGCCAAATACGCAACCCGCCAGGACAGGCCACGCGTCAGAGTGGCCGCCACCATGATGGGGCCGATGGTCGCCCCGATGCCAAAGAACGCATGGAGCAGGTTCATTGTGCGCGCATCGTGGTGGAGAGCCACGTAGGCGTTGACCGCCGAGTCCAACAGGCCACCCGAGAACCCGGAGCCGACGGCGCACAGCAGCAGGACGGCCCAGCTGCCCGCCAGCGCAAATCCGGCGAGAGACACCGAGCCGATGGCCATGACCAAAACCAAGACGTTGCCGAGGCCGATGGTTCTCGTGAGCCGCCCAGCGGCCAAACCGGCAAAGAAGTAGCCAATCGTTCCGACGGCTAGCAGGACTCCGAGATCCGCCACGGGTCTGCCGAAGTCGGTTCGCATCGACGGCCAGGCCACCCCCGTCACACCGCCGGACAGGCCCAGCGCAACGAACACGGCAAAGGCAACGGCAACGAGAACACGTGTAGAGCGAGAGCCGGACATCGGAGAGAGGCTACCTGTCAGGAGCGTGGGCACAGCCGGGACGGCGACGTCGCGAAAACCGGACATGGCGAATGGGCGCAAACGGCTCAGAGGTCTAGTCTTACGAGGGACAAGCGAGTGAAATCACGCATGGGCTAACCAAAGGGAGTGCATTCGCAATGACTATTCGCAAGATATTTGCGTTGCTTGCCGTGCTGGCTCTGCTCGTTGCCGCCTGTGGCGACAGCGACGACACTGCCGACGACACAACAGCTGCACCGGCCACGACGGCCGCACCGGAGACGACGGCCGCACCGGAGACGACAGCTGCACCCGAGACAACGGCTGCACCCGAGACGACGGCCGCTCCGGCTCCGAGCATCGGAACGGCGGACAACCCGATCGAGGTGCTGTTCGTCCCGTCGGTCAGCGCTGAAGAGATCATCGCCGGTGGCGACCTGCTCAAGGAAGCGCTCAACGAGACGACCGGTCTCGAGTTCAACGTCTCGGTGGGTACTTCGTATGCATCGACGATCGAAGAAATGTGCGCTTCGCCGGAGAACACCATCGGCTTCATCCCGGCGCAGGGTTATGTCCTCGCCAGCGACCTGTGTGGTGTTGAAATGGCGCTCAAGTCGCTCCGCTTCGGCTACACGGAGTACTGGACCCAGTTCATCGTGCCGCGCGAGAGCGATGCCAATGACTTGTTCGATTTCGCCGGCAAGAAGTGGGCCTATCCGGATGCCACGTCGACTTCCGGCTTCCTGGTTCCCTCGGGTCTCTTCGAGCGGTTTGCCATCAAGCCGGCCGAGTCATTCGAGGCGGGCGGCCACACAGCTGTCGTCCGTGCTGTCTACAACGGTGAGGCCGACTTCGGCACAACGTTCTACAGCCCGGTCATCGACGCCGATCGCAACGTCTTCAACGAGAACTTCCTGACCAGCCCGGACGTCACCGAAGAGAACGTCGAGTCTTGCGTGCTCGATGCCGACGGTCAGATCGACTGCAACGGCGAGTTCCCCCGGGACGCACGGCGCAACATTCGGGAAGAGAATCCCGATGTCATCCAGAAGGTGAAGATCGTGACTCTGTCCGATCCGATCCCGAACGACGGCATGGCCTTCGGTCCGGACTTCCCGGCGGATCTCAAGACACAGATCGTCGACGCCATGATTGCGTTCGCCGACAGTGATCCGGATACGTTCGAAGCCGCTTTCGACGCCTACAGCTGGAGCGGAGTCGCAACCACTGAGGACGCCGAGTTCGACTCGATCCGGGCCCTGCTGCAGGCGCTGGACTTCACGATCGACGACTTCTAATCCGGCACGTTGGGTCGGCCTCGAGGCGTCGACTCGACCGGAGACCAAAGATACGGGCGGGCTGCATAGCCCGCCCGTATCGCATTTTCGAGGCGCAATCGCTTGAATGAAGCGAACGCGTGAGGAAGGTCTTCTGTGCTCAAGGTTGAACACCTGACCAAGGTCTACGAAGGGGGCACACTCGCTCTAGATGATGTGTCCTTCGAGGTCGAAGACGGAGAGTTTCTGGCCGTCATCGGTCTGAGCGGATCCGGAAAGTCGACGCTGCTGCGTTGCATCAATCGCTTGATCGAGCCCACCGAGGGCCGAATCCTGTGGAACGGTGTTGATATCACCCAGGCCTCGCAGGAGGACCTACGCCGGATCCGGCGCAGGATCGGCATGGTGTTCCAGCACTTCAACCTGGTCAATCGCTCCAAGGTGACCACGAACGTCCTCTCCGGACGCCTCGGCTATACCAACCCGGCCTACTCACTGATCAACCGCTTCTCCAAGGCTGATCACGACCGGGCGCAGGCACAGTTGGAGCGGGTCGGCCTCACCGACAGGGACGACCATCGCGCCGACGCTTTGAGCGGCGGCCAACAGCAGCGGGTCGGCATCGCCAGGGCCATGATCCAGGAGCCGGAGATGCTCCTCGCCGACGAGCCTGTGGCCAGCCTCGACCCGGTGCTGGCCCACTCGATCATGCAGTACCTCGAGCAGATCAACCGCGAGGAAGGGGTCACAGTGTTGTGCAGTCTCCACTTCCTCGACCTCGTCGAGCGTTACTCGCAACGGGTTATTGCGCTCAACGAAGGGCGCCTCGTTTTCCAGGGAACCGCCGCCCAACTCGATGACGAGCGGTTCAAAGACATCTACGGACGAGAGGCTGAGCGAATTGGCTGAAAACGCGAAGAAGTCCCGCAGGCGAATGTGGATCATCCTCGGTCTGATGGGCGCATTCCTGCTCTACGGCTACGCCGTCCAAGAGACCGACGTCGATCTCGCCGAGGTTCAGAGCGAGACGCGGCGCGCCAGCCTCGTGCGCATCATGCGCAACCTGGCCCAGCCCAACCTGGTCACCCACGACAGCGAAGAGGTGACCATCTCGGCAGATGTCCTGGTGCCGTGCCCTGAAGGGGCCACAGCACCCGATTCGGACACCAGCGGTGACATCTACCTCGTTGTCGAGCCGTCCTGTGCAGATCCCGGGGACATTGTCACGGTGACGGGGGTCGGCTTTGCTACCGACTCGGCAGGCCAAGTGTCGTTCCGGCCCGACTCGGAGTTCGACATCACCAGACCGCTCGAGGGTTTCACCCCGGACAGCGACGGCAACTTCACCGTCGACGTCGAGATCCCCAATCGGACATCCGAGAACCTCCAGCAGATCGAGGCAACCACCCGTGTCCAGGTCGGCACGTGGCTCAATCGTGAGGTCGTGTGGACCGACCTCAACGAGAACGGAATCGAGGACGACCAGACCATGCCCGATTCCGGCGTCTTGGTGATGCAGGTCCCCGACCTGCTGACCATTCCCGGCGCCGGGCTGGCGCTCATCGAGGACGACGAGCCCAAGCAGATGTTTGCGCTGGGTGAGGACTTCGCTGCGGCCAGCGGCCCTGCGGAGGGCTTGCGGATGTCGGCAGGTGTTGTCGCCGAGACCGATTTCCTCATCGTCGAGGCCGACCAGGGTACGGGAACGATCACGCTGACGGGACCCGGGGGCCAAGACCTGAACGGCCTGCAGATCCTGCTCTACGACCCGGAGACGGGCAACCGCTCGGGAACCCATGCCGTCGCCGATCGTTTCGCCCACTCACCGCGCCTCTCCGAGAACGCACTCGAGACCTGGGACAAGATCGTGGAGACGGTGTTCATGGCATTCCTGGCGACGACGCTGGGTACCTTGATAGCGCTTCCGCTGTCCTTCCTGGCCGCTCGCAACCTGATGCGCGACATCCGCACCACGGTCACCAACCTCGCCCTGAATCTGCTGGCGATTCCGATCGGCGGTCTCATCGGCCTCTACCTGAGCCGGTGGGCAAGGTCGTGGACGAGCAACATCGATAACGACTGGGTGCGTCTGGTCTTGGTGATTCTGATACCAATAGGCCTGGTGTACACGCTGCGCGCCATCCTCAAGGAGGAGGACACGGAAGCGCCCACCAGCAGGGAGCGGGCGATCACTACGACGGTGTTCATCGCCGCCGGCTTCGTGGTGGCGATCTGGGGTTTCGTCCTCGCCGCGTTGCTCACCAGCATCGGTACCTCGGTCGGCTGGGGCTTCATCGGCAACTTCATTGCCATCATCGGCGAAGTCACCC
Source organism: Acidimicrobiia bacterium (assembly GCA_030066715.1). Lineage (GTDB taxonomy): Bacteria > Actinomycetota > Acidimicrobiia > Spongiisociales > UBA5794 > JAAETI01. The sequence goes on along the minus strand of JASJBC010000004.1, from coordinate 51,380 downwards.
GTCTGTTGCTGCCCGTGTTTGCCATCGTGGGTGCGATCGGGATGATGATGAACTTCGGCTCCAAGCTGGGGTTTGCGCTCAACGACCGTCTCGACGGGGCTGCCATCCGGGCGGTCAATCTGCCACTGGCAGCCGCGGCCGGCGCCATCATCGCCATGATGATCGGGGCGATCATCGACTGGTTCTACCAGTTCGACAACCTGTGGACCAGCCGCTGGATCCCCGGCATCGTGGGTGCGCTCATTGGTCTCTACCTGGCGGCCCGGGTGAAGAAGTCACAAGGTGTCGGCGTTGGCATGATCGTCTACTACATGTCGCGGACGCTGTTCAACACGCTGCGTTCGATCGAACCGCTGGTCATGGTCATCGTGTTCGTCGTCTGGGTCGGGTTTGGGCCGTTCGCCGGCTCGCTCGCCCTGTCGCTGCACACTGCGGCTGCGCTCGCCAAGCTCTACTCGGAGCAGGTGGAGAGCGTAATGAGCGGACCCATCGAGGCCATCCGAGCGACGGGGGCGACGAGGATGCAGACCATCATCTACGGCGTCGTGCCCCAGATCGTGCCGCCGTACCTCTCGTTCACCATGTACCGCTGGGACATCAACGTGCGTATGTCGACGATCATCGGCTTCGCCGGTGGTGGTGGTATCGGGTTCCTGCTGCAGCAGAACATCAACCTTCTCCAGTACAAGGATGCGGCCGCCCAGATGCTGGCCATCGCCATCGTGGTCGCCACGATGGACTGGATCAGCGCCAGGCTGCGCGAACGGCTGGTGTAGCGGCTAGATGACTGGGTTCAGGAGGAGGACTCGCCAGGACAGCGAGCGTCTCGAAGACGAGACGCTCGCTCCTGCGGCCACCCGGTCCATGGCCACACGGGGACGTCGCCTGCCCGAACTGGATGATGCATACCGGACTGCGTTTCAGCGCGATCGCGATCGCATCGTCCACTCCAAGGCGTTCCGCCGGCTGAAGCACAAGACACAGGTCTTCATCAATCCGGAGGGGGATCACTACGTGACCCGCCTCACCCATGCCCTTCAGGTGACCCAGATCGGGCGATCGATCGCCCGTGCCCTATCGCTCAACGAAGACCTGGCCGAGGCGATCTGTTTGGCGCATGACGTCGGACACTCGCCATTCGGCCACACAGGCGAAGACGCGCTGAGCGAGTTCGTCGAGGGTGAATGGCTGCACTCGGCGCAGGGGGTTCGCATCTTCGAGGTGCTCGAACCCGCCAACCTGACCTGGGAGGTTCTCGACGGGGTGCGCGCTCATTCCTGGAAGATCGCCGAACCGCCTGCCACCCCGGAAGGTTGGATCTGCCGGTTCGCCGACCGGATCGCCTACCTGACCCATGACGTCGACGACGCCCTGCGTGCCGGGGTCATCAGACGCAGCGACCTGCCGGCGGCGGCACTGGCACGCTTCGGCGAACCCGGTGGGGAGTGGGTTGCGTCGATGATCCGCGCCGTGGTGGACGAGTCCCTCGCTCGTGAGGCCGTCGTGATGGACTCGGAATCGCTGGAGGTGATGAACGAGCTCCGCGATTTCATGTTCCAGAACGTCTATCTACGGGCCGGCACCGAGGGACAGCGACGCACGGTGATGGGCATCGTGCGGGATCTCGTCAACTACTTCGTAGAGCACGCCGCCGAGATACCAGACACCTACCGGCACACCGAGGCAGACACGCTGACCCAGGTGATCGACTATGTCGCCGGCATGACCGACCGCTTCGCCATCAACGTCCACGACGAGCTGTACCGACCCCGCCTCTTCTAGTGCGTTCTCAGGTGCCGACGGGCTGTCTGATGATGGTCTTCAGCTTTGCCGGGTCGGCTTTGCGGGGATCGCCCAGGTAGATCTCGTGATGGAGGCCGCGCCGCTCCATTCCCTGTGCGGAGATGAACTCGTGGAGCGCTGCAATCGTCAGTGCCTCGGCCGCGTAGGGTCCGATGTGCATGATCTGCGCCGCAAGCCCTTCGTCGTACACCTCGAATCGGACTCGATCCCCGGCCGATAGGCCCTTCTTCCTCGTCACCTCGGGCAGCACCTCGGCCGCCATCGCCGCATCGGCCACCTCGGGCAGGCCGATCATCATGGTCCACTTCCAGTCGTCGTGGCGGTTGTCCGCAAACGCATCCATGTCGTCCGACCACCACAGCCCTTCGAGGGGAAGGACCGTGTAGCCGTCGCCCGTCTCCTTCTTGATGGCGGCCCTGATCCCGTAGGCAAGGGGGTACAGCGCGGCTACTGCATCGGCGTACTCCGCGCTGACGTTTGGATTGCCCTCCCCGTCGATCATGAGGAACGGACGGGCGGGCACGGTGACCAGGGCCGGCTGTCCGGCCCTGGCCGCATACTGGTCCTTGTAGACCTTCTTGAGATCGATTGTCGCCATTATTCGACCGGTATCCGGATCTCGGTGATCGGACCACCCGGATCGTCGGGAGCCGTCAGATAGGCCTCCTGGGGTGGTCCGGCCATGCCCAGGCCGTTCGCTTCCAGCCACTTCCCCAACGCTCCGTAGGCCTGGTCGATGGTGTCGTACCCGGCCTGGTGGATCGTCACCGCCATCTTCCCCCCGGGGACGATGCGATGGCCGAAGCTGCGACCGGCCGGCGTCTGCGGAGCCGTGGTGACATCTGCCGGGACCGGGTAGGCAATCTCGACGTCGATGTGGTCTGGCTTGAACTCGGGGTCGTGGTAGAGAGAGAAGCACGGTGCCGTGGGCATGATCCCCGCCGGCATCAGAGCCGCAAACCCGTCTCCAATCATCGTGCCCACGTGCGACGGTTCGGGGGCAATCTCGCGCAATGACAACACGTGCTGGGCGTCGATCTCCTTCAGCACAATCTCGTAGTCCGACATTTCTCCTTCACTTTCGATCAGGCGGAGGCGGCTCTCGACTCGGTCGAGCTGGGCCTGCTGCTCGGCAACAGCCCGGCTCATCTCGGCCTGCTTGAGCCGGAGCATTCCGCGCAGCTCGGCAGCCGAGAGATCGTTGTCCAGGATGGAGCCGATCTCGTCGAGTGACAGCCCGAGGTCCTTGAGGGCAAGGATCCGGTTCAACCGAGGAAGCTGGCCCGCCTCGTAGTAGCGGTAGCCGCTGCTCGGATCGGTGGCGACCGGAGGTAGCAATCCGATATCGCTGTAGTAGCGAAGCGCCGAAACTGGCACTCTGCATATCTTGGAGAACTCACCTATCCGGTACACGCCCACCTCCGCTTGGATTACGTACTGTGAAGGCCTTCGTCGTCAAGTATGGAGTCTCCAGCTACTGGAGAGTCAAGAGGGTTTCTCCGTATTGCAGGATTTCCTCCATCCGATCAGCCCGTAACGTAGGCTGGCGAGCAATACGGAGTGAGGAGAGACCGTGGGGAAGATACTTCTGTTCGTCCATATCGCCGCTGTGGCTACCTGGGTAGGGGCCGGAGTGACTCAGCTCGTCGTCAATCCGGCAATGCACCGCGCCGGCGGTGCGACCGCCGCGACGTGGATGCGGCAGACCGTTCGCCTCGGCCGAGTGCTGTTCAGCCCTGCGGCGGTGATCGTCCTCATCACCGGAGTCTGGATGGTCATCAGAGAGAGCATCTACGACTTCGAGCAAGCGTTCGTGGTCATTGGCGTGATCGCAGTGGTGCTCGGTGCGTTCCTCGGCATCCGCGTCTACGGGCCCGGTGGTACTGAGGTCGCCGAACTCCATGAGGCCGGCGATGCGGCACAAGCCGGGCAGAAGCTGAGCCGCCTGCTCACCATCGGTGCAGCCGAAATGGGGTTTCTGCTCTTCACGATCTGGGCGATGGTCGATCGTCTCGGCGTCTAGCCGATCTACCCGGCGATCGAGCCCAACAATATGAAGAGAAGCACGTTGAGAACGCTCCACACCAGGCAGACCACGACGTAGCGGCGCAGCCAAAGCACCCAGCTGGGTGCAAGGTAGGCGAGGCGCGAGCCGACGAGGTACCACAGCGGCAGGGATGTGAGCAGAGCCGACGTCACAATCAGCAATCTGCCCGCCTCGATGAACTCGACCGTGAACAGCCATGCGGTAGGGGCTGCGATGAGGAACAACCCCACGGCGAGAATCGAAGCCGCAAGGTCCGCCATGTCACCTACCCGGTCGAAACCCACGCTGATCGCCCCGGCGGTGAGCACCAACGGGTAGGTGCAACCCAAGATCCCCCCGACCCATCGGGGCAATCCGCCACGGCGGGCCGCAAAGTCGATCCCGGTTGCCATGACCCCAGGGTAATTCGGGTCCGGGCGCATCCGGCTTTGCGGCTCGGTGGAGCGAAGGGATGGCGGATTACCATCACCCGGTAGCTAGGAGAGGATCACATCATGGGCGATTTCATCGAGTCGGGTGCCGTGAAGGTCATCGAGGTCATCGGGATCTCGACAGACGGCTTCGAAGCGGCGGTCGACAATGCGGTGGCCAAGGCCGCAGAGAGCATCAACGGGATCACCGGCGTCGAAGTGCAGAACCTCAGCGCTCGTGTCGACGACGGCAAAGTGGTCCAGTACCGCGCCAACGTAAAACTCGCGTTTGCGGTTCGCTAGGGGGTCGAAGCTGACACAGGAACCAACCCGACGCTCCCGTCTCACCCGTAGCAAGACCGACCGCATGGTCGGTGGAGTAGCCGGTGGGATGGCCGCCTACCTCAACGTCGACACAGCGTGGTTACGTATCGCATGGCTGGCGCTGCTGATTCTCGGCCCGGGCTTCTTTCTCTACATCATTGCCTGGATCGCCATCCCGGAGTCCTCGGACGCGGCGCCGCTGCCGGTGCGAGCGACACGAGCCGGTGACAACGGCCGGCTGATCGTCGGCGGACTGCTCGTGTTGATCGGGGGCTCGCTTCTCGCCAACCGCTACCTGCCTTGGATGGAGGACCTCATCCTCCCCGCCATCCTCATCGCCGTCGGCACCGGTGTGATTGTCTACTCGCTGCGAAAATGAACGGCGACCTCCTCTCCCCCGAAGAGCCCAAGCGTGAGATCGCAGTAGGGCCTCTGGTTTGGGGGGCCATCCTCATCGTGATCGGCGCCGGTTGGCTGCTGGCGACCCTCGGCGTCGCCAACATCCCGTGGCGGGCAGCGCTGGCCGCCGTTCTCATCGTCGTCGGCGTCGCACTCCTCGTCGCTACGGCGAGGGGACCCGCCCCGGAGGGCTTGTTCACGGCGGGCGTCGTCCTCTCGATCGTCCTTGCGCTGCTGAGCACCGCCAACGCCGCATTCTCTCTCCCCTTGTCGGGCGGGATCGGCGACCGTCAGGTGGACCCGACGATCGCCACCCTCGAAACCGAGTACCGGCTGGTCGCCGGCCAGCTCGACATCGATCTCAGCGACGTCGATTTCCCGCCGGGGGAGACCCGGGTCGAGGTGAGCGTCACCTTTGGGCGCATCTACATTCACGGCATCCCGGACGACGTTGCAGTCTCGATCGACTCGAGAATCACGGCCGGTGAGCTCTCTGTTCTCGGGTCGCGATGGGACGGGATCAGCATCGACCAGACCAAGACCGAAGCCGGGTTCGCCACGGCCCCCAGACGGTTGACAATCGAGGCGCGAGTTGGCTTCGGGCAGATCGAGGTGACCCGATGAGCGCTCGGCGCCGCCGCGGCATCATCAGCGGTCTGCTGTTCGTTGCCCTTGGGGTCATGTTCCTGCTCGAGGCGCTCGACTTGTACACGCTGAGCCCGTCGTTGCTGTGGCCGGTCCTGCTCCTGGCGCTAGGCATCGGCGTGCTCTCGGGCATCGGCAGCGACCAGGAGAGCGACCAAATGGGACCCGATATCCGCTGATCTGCGGCGGGAGCCGGGAACGATCGTGACGTTCGGCACTATGACCGGTCTCGCCGATGACGGATCATCGCGTGTGTAGCTCGCTACCAGAGGAGAACCGCCATGCGCGAGGTCATCCCGATCTCCATCGAGCTGGAAGAGACCAATTCTGGAGTCGACGCAACCGGATCCATGACGCTGTCGGGGAATGTCTATCGGTGCAACGCCCATGCTCCTGAGAATCATCGTGATCATCGGGTCGCCCACGACCTGGCGGTTGCCCGGGTCATGCGCAACCTCGAGCTCGAGCTCATGGAGTGGATCCACGAGCACATCGACCGCTACATAGCCGACGAGTAGTCGATCTCGAGGGCATAACCCAGTTCCAGAATTCCGCTGCCCGGCCAATCGGAGCGGAACCACGGCTGCAACTCCCATCCCCGCCGCTCGTACATACGACGAGCAACGAGGTTTCTCTCCAACACCCACAGCCGTATCCGGGTGAACCCGCGGCCGGCCAGATCGGCGACAGCGTGATCGTGGAGAGTCGAGCCGATGCCGCGGCCGGATGCCTCGGGGAGTACGTACAGCTTGCGCAAGTAACCGTCGGTGCCAAACCCGGGCTCCGGGTCAGGGCCATACACGACAACACCAACCGGCTTTGTGCCCTTGACTGCGACGAATACATCCGTCGCCTCGTCGCAGAGGAGCGCCGACCACTCGTCCTCGAGATCCTGCTGGTTGGGTTTGGGGATCGCCGCAGGAAAGATGTGCGCAAACCCGGCCAGCGCGCTGCTCAGCTGCACGGCGGCCAGGCTTGCGGCGTCTGCAGGCGTGGCCGCCCGTACCGTCACGCTGCGCTCGCTCACCTCCACACCGAGGCGGGCGCGTCGCCGAAGTCGCTCAGCGTCTCGAGAGCTGCGGTCACCGCCGCATCGACCACGGCGTTTGCTGCCGGGCCTGTCGCAGCGAGACGCTTCTGGAGCCGGGTCACGCCCTTCCCCGAAGAGCCGTTCTGCAACATGTGAGTTCCTTCTGCTGGACCCCGGGATCGATCGTAGCGCCACAAAACGAGCGGGCGTTAGGGTGGCCGCATGAAACACCTCCGGGCACTCGCCCTGGCCCTGAGCCTGCTGGCCGTCGCTTGCTCGAGTAGCGAACCTGTCGAGACAATCCCCCCCGACCCGGATGTGGTTCTCGATGCGGCTGCCACGGCCATGGGAGAGGTGGACTCGGTACGGTTCAAGATCGAGCGAGGCGGTGCGCCCGTCTACATCGACCCGCTCGACACCCTCAACTTTTCGGTCGCTGAGGGCCAATTCGCCGCACCGAGCTCAGCAAATGCAGTCGTCACTCTCGAAGTGGGCAACATCAACGCCCAGATCGGCGCCATCGCCATCGACGGGAGAACGTGGCTGACAAACCCGATCACCGGTGAGTGGGAGGATGCCCCGGCGGGATATGTGTTCGATCCGGCGACCCTGTTCGACCCGGAACTCGGTTGGCGACCGCTGCTGGCAAGCGGTCTCAGCGACGTCGTGTGGATCGGCGAGGAGGAACGGAACGGAGAGGCGCGCTATCACATCAGGGCTGCGGCCGACGAGGATCGGGTAGCGCTGATACTGGCCGGTTTGATCCAGAGACAAGCGGTGGACCTCGACATGTGGATCGACCCTGTGACCGGCTACGTCAGGGAGGCGGACCTGGCAACCGTCCACGAGGGTCAGACCAGCGACTGGTTCATCGAGTTCTGGGATTTCGACGAACCGGTTGAAATCACGCCGCCCGACACAGAGGGCTGAACGGAGTGGCTAGGCGACAGGCATCCCCGCGCACCGTCCTGATCGTCGTTGCGTTCGGCATCTTCATCGCCGCCGACGACCTCACCGTCGTCACGACAATGCTGCGGCCGATAATCAACGATCTCGGCATCGTTCTCCCCGACGGAATCGACGACGCCGCCTGGATCGTCAACGTCTACCTCATTGCCTACGTGTCGGTCATGCCGTTCATGGGCAGGCTGAGCGATGTGTTCGGTCGGCGGCGGGTCTACATAGCGGCCCTCAGCATCTTCCTCATCGGCTCGATCATCATCCCGATGACCAACACGCTCGGCCCGTTCCTCGTCGGCCGGGTCATGACCGCCATGGGCGGCGGTGCCCTCGTCCCCATCGGCATGGCCGCGGTCAGCGATGTCTACGAGACCCGCAAGCGTGCCCGCTCCCTCGGGGTTCTCGCGGCCGTCGACACACTCGGTTGGGTGTGGGGTCCCCTCTACGGTGCGATGATCATCCGCTTCCTCGCCTGGCGGTGGCAGTTCTACTTCAACATCCCGTTGGCGATCCTCGGCATCGTCGCCGCCTGGTATGTGCTCAGCGACGCCACAGAAACCGAGCGGAAGGCGCGGATCGATTGGGTCGGCGCCGGTCTGCTCACCGTTGCCCTCGTCGCCCTGAACCTCGCATTGCTGGGCCCGGCAGAGATCCAGAGCGTGACGGGTTTGGAGGAGCTCACCGGCGGGAGCCGGGCGGCGCTCGTCTGGCTGTACCCAGTGGCGGTGATCGCCGGAGTTGGATTTGTGCTCTGGCAGCGACGCGTCCCTGATCCCCTCATCGATCCGGGCCTGTTCCGCGGGCGCAACCTGCGCGCGGCGGTCGGGGTGAACTTCTTCGTCGGCGGCACGCTTGCGATCGCCATGGTCAACGTGCCCCTCTTCATCAACGTCGTTGAGTTGGATCTGGAGCGGGCAGCGGTGATCACCGGCTGGGTGCTCAGCGCACTGACCGCGTCGATGTCGGTGGCCTCCTACGTCGGAGGCCGTGTGACCGAGAGCCGCTGGTATCGACCCCCGGTCTTGATGGGGTTGGGGCTCGCTGCTCTGGCCTTCTTCCTGATGGGCTACGGCTGGGACACCGAAACGAGCTACGCCGTGATGGGGGCCGAACTGGCGCTGCTCGGAGTTGGCTTTGGCCTGGTGATGGCCCCGACGACGGCCGCCGTGGTCGACAGTGCCCCGGCCGATCGACGGGGGACGGCAGCCAGTCTCGTCATGGTGCTCCGGCTCATCGGTCTGTCTGTCGGGCTCTCCGGTCTCACTGCGTGGGGCCTCTACCGCTTCAACCAGCTGAGGACGGAGATGGATCTCCCGCCATTGGACGCCCCGGACTACGCAGCAAGAGTCGCAGAAGCGTCGGCCGATCTGACCGCGGCGGCAATGGCGGAGACCTTCGTCGCCGCAGGCTTTGTCATGGTGGTGGCGTGGCTCGTCGCCTGGATGATGCGCCGCTCGCCCGACCAGGACCCAGAACCAGTTCCCGAATCGGCAGCCGAGGGGGTGCCCGTGACCACGAATCGCATTCTGACTCCGATCACGATTGGCGCCGCCGTGCTCATCTTTGCGCTGGCGGCAACAACGCTGTATCTGGCCACGCGGGTTGGCTCGCTGGCGGACGACCTGGCGGTGGCGCAGGAGCGTCAGGACCAACTCGAGGCCGACATGGCTCGGGTGGAAGGGGGTGCCGCCCTCTATGCGGCTCAGGTGACGGCATTCCAGGACCAACTTGGTGGTCTCGGGCCGACCATCGACTCGGCCCTCGGCGAGGCCGTGGTCGGTATTGACGAGTTCGCCAACTCGACCATCCGGTTCGATGTCCGGATCGACGAGACCGTACCGATCAGCACAGAGGTCGTCCTCGACCGGACACTGCAGGTTCCGATTCGGACGACGCTGCCGATCGATGAGGAGTTCGATACCACCATCACGATCAACGGCCCGTTCGGAATCGACATCCCGCTGGATATCACGGTTCCGATACAACTCGATCTTCCGATCGATCTCGATGTGTCGATCCCGGTGAACGAGACCATCCCGGTCGAAACCGAAGTTCCGGTGAACCTCGACGTGCCGATCGAGATCAATATCGCAGATACCGAACTCGCCGCCCTCGCCCAGGCACTGGCACAAGGACTCGAGTCGTTCCGCCTGCTTGCGACAGACCTCGGCGGCTAAACCAGATCGAGCAATTCGGGCACCACGTCGTTAACACCGGGCCCGCCGAAGTCTGCCCCCAGCAGCTTGGCGTGCTCGGGACCGTCTATGGCCGAACCTCCGATGAAGATCGGGACATCGACCTGGGAACGCAGCTCGGCGATGGTTTCCTGAATCGCGTTGGCCTGATCGGGCGCGGTGACGCTTATGCCCACGGCAACCAGTCGCTGTTGCACGGCCGCCGTCTCGGCAAACGATGAAGCGGGGAGGTTGGAGCCGAGATCGAGCACCTCGAACCCCTCGAGACGGATTAGATCGGCGGCGAGCATCAGCGGCAGTGTGTGCAGATCCGTTGCCGTCGTACCCACGACGATGGTGCCTTTGGAAACTCCGCGACGGGCTATCTGAGCCGACAGTCGCGAAACGAGTCGCACCATGACCTGCGAAGCGGCGTGCTCCTGCGCGATCGAAACCGAGCCCTGCTCCCACTGCTCCCCTACAGAACGCATGGCCGGGATGATCATTTCCATGTAGACCGAGCGCAGCTCCATCCCAGAAGCCTGTGCGGCCTCGACGACCTTCCACGACCCGGCCTGATCGGCCGCAAGCAACCTCTGCACCAGCCGTTGGTCCCATGCCGTGTCCGACTGGCCTCTTCCCCGCACGGCCTCGGGCTCGGCGACGAAGTCGTCGAGGTCCTTGCGCTCAACGCGCCACGAGCCGCCCTCCTTGTGCGCCGGCAGATACCCGAGACGGACATACCGGTAGACGGTCATGTAGTGGACGCCCAGCTCGTCGGCGACCTCGTGCAGGGTCAGGTGCGATTCGCTCATACCCTCTATTTAGTGCCAAAAGCGTCTCGATTGCAAGTCGAAGCTGAGAGCTACTCCGCAGGGGTTCAACAAACAAAGCACTTGACAAGTTACACATCGTATGGTTTATTTAGTACTAAATCACATGGAGGGACCCATGAACCAGACAGCAACAAAGCTCCAGCAGACCACAACCCGGCAGGCAGACGCCTATCTAGCCCAGCGGATCGCCAACCAGGACTCGGAAGCTCTCAGCGAGGCGTACCGTGTTTACGGACACCGCGTCTACCGGGTTGCATACGGCCTTCTCCGCCGCGAAGAACTCGCCCAGGATGTGACGCAGGATGTCTTCGTGCGGCTCTGGCAGCGGCCAGAGCGATTCGACTCCGACCGTGGTTCACTCGCCTCTTTTCTCAAGCTCGATGCCCACGGCCGTAGCGTTGATTTGATCCGTTCCGAAGAAGCTCGGTCCAAGCGGGAAATCGCCAACGAGCGCCAGTCATCCAGATATGCAGACAGTCCCGAAGAAGAGGCAATGAAGATGATCACCTCGGAACGGGTCCGCACCGCCCTTGACGAACTCAAGGAAACCGAGCGGGCTCCGATTGCGATGGCCTTCTACCTCGGGTACTCGTACCGCAAGGTCGCCACCGAACTCGGAGTCCCCGAAGGAACGGTCAAGAGCCGCATCCGGTCCGGGATGGCAAAACTCCGCGACACGCTGGGGACTGAGCTGAATGGATTTGCATAATCTCGACGACGCAGCGGCATATGCGCTGGACGCAATGCCCGCCGACGAAGCCGCTGCATTCGAAGACAACCTGAACCACGAACTGGCCGACGAGGTCGCCTCTTTCCGTCGTGTGGCGGAAGTCCTCACAGACGGGCTGCCAGACATAGTGCCTGCAGCATCACCCGCGCTGTGGGACCGGATCAGCGCCGAGGCCGGCATCACCTCCCCTGAGCCACCGCCTCAAGCCGCGGCTGGTCGCAGCTGGTGGCCCCGATCCTTCATGCTTGCGGCGGCTGTCATTGTCGCTGTGGTGGCGGTGGGCGTAACGTCCCTCCTCGCCATTCGTACCGACACCACGGATCCCAGGTCATTGGCAGCCGCCGCAGCCTCCTCCCCCGACTCCTTTGCCGTAACGCTTGCTTCCCCGGACGGAATGCTGGAGATCGCGCCGGAGGTCGTCATCGCAGACGACGGCACCGGCTACGTGATCGCCGACACCCTGCCGCGACTCGATGATGAGCACACCTATCAACTGTGGCTGATCGTCGACGACAGGGTCATCTCTGCCGGCTTGCTCGGTAACGACCCGGACGTGGTCCAGTTCCGTGCCGAAGGCAACATCAACGGCATCGCCATCTCCAACGAGGTCGCCGGCGGTGTTGTGGTCTCCGAGGTCGCCCCAACCGCAGTTTGGCTGCGCGAGGACATCTGACACATGAGCCGCCTTGACTCTCTGCTCGAGGCTTCGGTGGTCGGCAGCTTCACGACAATCGGTCACAAGGTCCGTTCCAAGCAATGGGACGCGATCTCCGACGATGCCCTTGCCGACCGGGTCGTATTGATCACCGGGGCCACCTCCGGCATCGGCACGACCGTCGCCATCGAGGCGGTCCGCCGTGGCGCCAGGCTTCGCTTCGTCGCCCGCAACGCCGAGAAGGCTCGGGCGCTTCGGGACGAACTGGCCGCTATCGCCGGACACGACGACATCCGCTACTACATCGCCGACCTTTCCCTCATGTCCGAAGTCGCCGCCGTGGCCGACTCGATACTGGAAGGCGAGCCCGTGATCCACGTGCTAATCAACAACGCAGTCGTGCTGCCCGCCGAGCGGCAGTTCACGGATGAGGGTTTGGAGCTCGCCCACGCCACGAACCTCGTTGCTCCGTTTCTTCTCACCAACAGGCTTCTCGACCGGCTGCGCGAGTCGGCGCCGTCCCGGATCATCAATGTGATCTCGGGAGGCATGTACACGCAGCCTCTCACGCTGGACGACATGCAGAGCGAAGACGGGGACTACCGAGGTGCTGTTGCCTATGCCCGCGCCAAACGGCGACTGATGGTCCTCACCAAGATGTGGGCCGACCGGCTGGCGGGCACCGGCGTCACGGTCAACGCTACCCACCCGGGATGGGTCGACACTCCCGGCGTGCGAGACTCGTTGCCCGGCTTCCATCGTCTGACCCGTCCGCTACTGCGCAGTCCGGAGCAGGGAGCCGACACGATCCTCTGGCTCGCCTCCTCTGCAAGGGGCGGCGTCGAGACCGGCAAGCTGTGGCACGACCGCGAGGTTCGTTCGGAATATCGCCTGAAGAGCACAATCGAGACCTCCGCCGAACAGAACCGTCTGTGGGAGATCCTCGACGAGACCACTGCCGCCTACGCCTAGACAGCCAGCGAATCGATCTGGCGGGCGAGGAAGGAGCGATCCGTCTCCGTCGTCGCCAGGTCTAGGGCCCGTGCAAAGGCATCGCGGGCCGCCGTTGCCTGATCCAGCCTGCGCAGCATCGTTCCTCTGGCAGCGTGGAGGAGGTGATAGTCCGAGAGCTGGGCGCCAAGGCCGTCGAGGAGAGCGAGGGCGGCGCCCGCACCCTCAGTTTCGCCGACCGCAATCGCCCGGTTGAGTGCAACAACCGGGGTCGGACTCACCTCCACGAGCTGGTCGTAGATGGTGACAATCTGTCTCCAGTCCGTGTCCTCGTAGGTCTGCGCATGACAGTGGACTGCCTGAATCGCTGCCTGCAGTTGGTAGGGGCCGGGTTGCCCACGCCTTATGCACGAACGCACGATCGCCTGCCCCTCGGCGATCAGGTTGCGATCCCACCGTGTCCGATCCTGCTCGCTCAGCAGGATCACCGCACCGTTGCTGCCGCGCGCCGGCATGCGTGACTCGTTGAGCAGCATCAGCGCCAGCAGGCCCGATACCTCGGGCTCGTCCGGCATCAAGTCGGCAAGCGATCTCCCCAGCCGAATCGCATCGGCCCGCAGAGCATCTCGCCCCTCGCCGTCTGCCCCGGTGTTGTAGATCAAATACACCACACTCAGCACCGCACGCAGACGATCCGGCAGCTCGGCACCGGTCGGTACCCGATATGGAATCCTCGCCGCTTTGATCTTGTACTTGGCTCTGACCAACCGCTTCGCCATTGCGTGCTCACTCACGAGAAACGACTGCGCAACCTCCTCCACTGTCAGGCCACCGAGCAAGCGCAACGTGAGGGCGACCTGGTGCTCCGTGCGCAAGGACGGGTGACAGCAGGTGAACATGAGGCGAAGCTGGTCGTCCTGCAAGATCTCCTCCTCGCTCGGATACGAGTCCCCCGCCGCACCAATCGCCAGTTCCACGTTCAGCTGGTCGCCGCGTTCCGCGCGACGAAGCACGTCGATTGCCCTTCTCCGCGCTGTGGTCACGATCCACCCGGCCGGGTTGGGTGGCAATCCGTCGCGGGGCCAGCGCTCGCTGGCGACGACAAAGGCATCCTGGACCGCGTCCTCGGCTAGATCGATGTCACCAAAGACACGGACCAGGGTCGCGACAGCTTGGCCATGGGCATCCCGAAAGGTCCGCTCGACCTCGCCGCTGATGGGTAGGGACGGCATAGGGTCCTACGACATCTGATCCATGTGGTCGGCGACCTTGCCGGTGGCGGCGAAGGGACGGACCTCGATACGGCGGTTGATCGTCTTCGCGACCTTCCCGGCCCACTCGAGCGCGGCGTCCAAATCGGGAGCGTTGATGATGTAAAACCCGGCGATGTGCTCCTTCGCCTCAGCGAAGGGACCATCGGTGAGCAGAACCTCGCCTTCCTCAACACCGACGACGGTTGCTGCGTCCGCACCGTGCAGACCGCCGCCAAAGACGAAGGAGCCGGTCTCCTCCATCTCCGCCTCGAGCGCGATCAGCCGCTGCATGGCGGCCTGCATCTCTTCAGGACTGCTGGGGCCGGATGGGGCCTCGCCCTCGACTACGTAAGTAGCAAGAAGGTACTGACTCATGATGTCTCCTCATAGGTTGGCGCGGGCTGACCCCGCTCTCACCCTACTTACGAACGAAATCGCCCGGTGAGGACATGTTTCTCCCGTTCTTGCGTAACTGGCGGCCGATATGGACCGCCAGTTACGCAAGAACGGTGGAGAGTCAGTTGTGTTGGCGCTCGAGTTCTGCGAGCCAGGTGCGGAGGCCTTGGCCGGCGGCTTCGCCGACGGCGTTGAGGCGGGAGCCCATGAGCGGCTGGATCAGCTTGGCGATGCCGCGGAGGGAGAGGTCCGCCTGATAGGTGACGATGGTGCCGTCGTCGCCGGATACGAAGGTGATCGTGTCGATGGCCTTGACGGGGCCGCCGACACCTTCGAGCACGACACGGTGGTTCGGCTCCCACTCGGTGACGGTGTACGTCATCTTCAGGCTGCGGCCGCGATACGAGAGATCGAGGTCATAGGCAGTCCCTACTGCGGTGTCGCCGGGAATGCTTTTCACCGACTTGGAGACGCCAGGGTCCCACTGGTCGATGTTCTCGAATTCGGCGACGTAACCGAAAGCTTCTTCTTGACTCAATGATGTAGTTGCTGTCTCGATGAGACGAGTCATACGTTCCTCCTCGTTTCCCCTTCTTCGTAGCCATCGCCCCCGCTGTATGACCTGATCCGGCCCTGCATCCGGCACCGAAACAGGGCCGAAAGCGAGGATGGACAGAATGAAAATCGCAGTAGTGGGCTCGGGCGTAACGGGTATCGGTGCGGCCTGGGCTCTGAAGAGAAAGCACGAGGTCACCCTCTACGAAGCCGAGAACCGGCCAGGTGGCCACGCCCGGACGATCGACATCGACATGGGTGGCTACACCCTCCCGGTCGACACCGGCTTCATCGTCTACAACGAACGCAACTACCCAAACCTGACCAACCTGTTTGCCCGGCTCGGTGTCGCGACCAAGGACAGCGACATGTCCTTCTCGGTGAGCGACGACGAGACTGGGATCGAATACGCAGGGAGCGTCGGTGGCGTATTCGCCAACCTCGGCAACGTGGTCCGGCCCAGAATGTGGTCGATACTGCGCGGGATCAACGAGTTTCGCAGCGAGCAAGCGCGGCTCCAGGCTGGAGAGGTACCCGACGGGCTCTCCATCTCCGACTATCTGCTGCACCGCCAGTACCCCAAGGCGTTCGGCTCCCACTATCTGCTGCCGCTCGCCGCAGCCGTCTGGTCCGGCACCGGCGACGATGTGGCCAAGATGCCGGCGCGGACCTTCCTCAGCTTCCTGGCCAACCACGGTCTGCTGCGACTCAACGATCGCCCGCAGTGGCGCACCGTCGCCGGGGGCAGCCGCCTCTACGTGGACCGCGCCCTTGCCGGCGTGGACGAAGTGCTCCTGCAGCGCCCCATCGTCGCCATCAGGCGCGATCCGGGCTCCGTGCGTCTGACCGACGCAACGGGGGACAGCCGCAGCTTCGACCAAGTGGTGTTTGCCACGCACGCCGACACCGCAATGCACATCCTCGGCGACCAGGCAACTGAGGCCGAGCGCCAGATCATCGGCTCCTTCCGCTACGCCCCCAACCGAGCTGTGGTGCACAGCGACGAGCGGCTCATGCCGCGGCGCCGTCGTGCCTGGGCGAGCTGGAATGCGATCGGTGCGGTGACCCCGGACGCAGCGAACCCCGTCACCGTGACCTACTGGATGAACCGGTTGCAGTCGCTGCCCGAGGACAGGCAGATCTTCGTCTCGCTCAACCCGACGATGGAACCGAGGAGCGAGACCGTCATCGACGATGTCCTGTTCTCCCACCCCCAGTTCGATGCGCAGTCGGAGCGGGCTCAGGCCGATCTCGGGACGATTCAGGGTGACAACCGAACCTGGTTCGCCGGTGCTTACCTCGGCTACGGGTTCCATGAGGACGGTCTCCAAGCCGGTCTCACCGTGGCATCCCAGTTGGGTGCGGCCGCCCCGTGGGCGGACCAGATAACGCCGCGCAGCCCCGCCGCAACTGTTGCGATGAGGCGAAGGGACCGGGCGGCGGCATGAACAGTGCGCTGTACGTCGGCCGGGTCGCCCATCGCAGGAAGGCGCCGTTCCAACACAAGCTCCGCTACAGGACGTACTCGATGCTGGTCGACCTCGACGAATTGGACACGATCGTCGGACGGTCCCGGCTGCTCTCTCGGAATCGGTGGAACGTCTTCTCCATTCACGACCGGGACCATGGCGCCCGTGACGGGACACCGCTGCGGACGTGGATCGACAGCCAGTTGGCAACCGCCGGAATCGATATCACCGGGGGACGGGTCGAGGTGCTGCTCTTCCCGCGCATCCTCGGCTACACGTTCAATCCCCTGACTATGTGGTTCTGCTACGACTCTGCGGGCTCGCTACGCGCCGTTCTCTACGAGATCCACAACACTTTCGGGCACAGCCACAGCCATCTGGTCCCAATCAGCGGAGCTGCACCCCATCGTCACGAGTTCGCCAAGAACCTCCACGTGTCCCCGTTCTTCGATCAGGACGGCAGTTACTCGTTCACGCTGCGTCCTCCCGGCGACCGGTTCTCGGTCTCCATCGACTACTCGACCGACGACGAGGACCTGCTCACCGCAACGATGGTCGGCGACCGCACGGCTCTGAATGACCGTTCCCTTGCCCGGGTCTTCATCACCCATCCCCTGCTCACACTCAAGGTGATCGGCGGAATCCACTGGCAGGCGCTGCGGTTGCTGCTCAAGGGTGCTCGCTATCGTCCAGTACCTGCGGAGCCCGAGCAGCAAGTCACGCTGGAGAGTACGTTGGTGACGACATGAGTGTCTCGAATCGAATCACGATGCTTCCCGTTGGCTGGATCTATCGCCGGCTGCTACGCCGGGCGACCTTCGGCCGGCTCACCGTCCAGCTCGGCCCTGCAACCCGCCTGCACAACGCCGCAACCACTGGTCCCGAAGTCATGATCGAAGTCCATCGCCCCGTTGCCGCCTTGTGGCGGGTGCTCCGGGGCGGAGGGGTCGGCTTCGCCGAGGCCTACCTCGTCGGGTATTGGGACACCAGCGACTTGGCGACAACGCTCGAGGTGCTGGCGCGCAACCTCGACGCCCACGTTCGGGACCGGCGTCCCAGCCCCCGGATCGAGTGGGCTCGCCGCCGCTGGCAGCGGCTGACGGCGCGACGCGGTGCGGAGATCCCATCCATCGGCCAGCATTACAACCTGGGCAACGACTTCTACATAGCCTGGCTCGATGCCACCATGACCTACTCCTCAGCCGTCTTCACGGCCGAGGAGCAGCCCCTCCCTGCAGCCCAGCGCGAGAAGTATCGGCGCCTCGCTGAACTCGCCGACATCCAGCCAGGAGACCGGGTTCTCGAGATCGGTTGTGGCTGGGGTGGGTTCGCCGAGTATGCGGCCGGAGAGATCGGGGCGCACGTGACCGGTCTGACGCTCAGCTCGGAGCAGGCCGCATATGCACGGGATCGGCTGGACAAGGCCGGCCTTGCCGACCTCACCGACATCAAGCTGCAGGACTTCCGCGACGAGACGGGCACATACGACAAGATCGTTTCCATAGAGATGATCGAATCGATACCAGCCGACCTGTGGCCGGCCCTCTTCGATCAAATCAACGCCCGGCTCCGCCCCGACGGGAAGGCAGCCATGCAGGCGATCACCATCGACAATCGCCTCTTCGACTCGTTGTTGGAGCGCGACGACTTCATCAGCAAGCACATCTTCCCCGGGGGTGCTCTCCCCTCTGTCGAGCATGTGCACACGCTGGCCGACGAACGCGGCCTCCTGGTCAAGTCGGCGACGGCATTTGCCTCGTCATATGCAAGGACATTGGAGACCTGGCGTCACCACTTCGAAGCGGCTTGGCCGAAGCTGCGCCACCTCGAACTCGATGAGCGCTTTCGCCGTACCTGGCGCTACTACCTCGCCTATTGCGAGGCCGGTTTCCGAGTGGGTCGGATAGACGTCCACCAATTCGAGTTCGTCAAGTAGCCAGGTGATGTAGGAAGAAGGCGTAGATATCGGCGGCCTCGTCGATCAGCTTGGCCGTCGGCTTCCCCAAGCCGTGCCCCGCACGCCTGTCGACCCGCAGCAGGGCGGGTCCTGAGTCCCCGACTGCACTCTGGAGCTCGGCGATGAACTTGTAGGAGTGCAGCGGCACAACCCGGTCGTCGCTGTCACCGGTGGTGATAAGCGTGGGCGGGTAGTCGGCCGGAACGACGTTGTGGAGCGGGGAGTACTCGAAGAGGAAGTCGAAGTGCTCCGGATCCTCCTCGGCGTTGCCGTACTCCGCCGTCCAGTAGCGCCCGGCGGTGAACCGGTGATAACGAAGCATGTCGGTGACGGGAACCATCCCGACGACGGCCCCAAACAGTTCCGGGCGCTGCAACAGGCAGGCAGTGACGAGCAGGCCCCCATTCGAGCGCCCGTAGATGCCGAGATTCGCCGCCGACGTGTATCCGGCGGCGATCAGGTGCTCGCCCGCAGCCACGAAGTCATCGAACACGTTCTGTTTGTTGCCAAACATGCCGGCGGCATGCCAATCGTGCCCGTACTCACCTCCGCCGCGGAGATTGGCCACGGCGAAGATGCCGCCGGCTTCGATGAATCCGAGCCGGTCGGGCGCATACATCGGGGTCATCGGGATATCGAACCCCCCGTAGCCAAAGAGGATGGTTGGAGTACCTCCGTCGGGTACGAGGTCGGCACGGTGGGTGACGAAAATCGGGATGGCGGTGCCATCGCTGGACTCAGCCCAGGTCTGGGTCGTCACGAAGTCTTCCGGAGCAACGCCTCCCGATGATGTCGCCATATGTTCCACTTCGTCGGTGTCGAGAACGTAGCGCAGCACGGTCGGGGGAAGGACGAAGGATTCGAACCCCAGGAAGAACTCCCGGTGATGGGGCTTTCCCGCAAACTCGGTGACGGTTCCCAACGCGGGCAGATCGACTTCGCCGCAGGGTGTGCCGTCGAGCTCCCAAATCGCCACGACATGGCTGGCGTTGCGGAGCGACCCCGTCACCAGCTTCCCGCCCACCATGGCACCGAACTCGAGCGTGTCCCCGCTCTCAGGAACTATCTCGTCCCAGTTGCCCACCGCAGGGTCGTCGAGCGGTATCGCAACCACCTTGCCGTGCGGTGCCGCGCGGTCGGTCAGCACATACAGGCGCCCCTGGTCGTGCCCGATGAGCTGATACTTCGCGTCGAAATCATCGAGAAGCCTGACGAAATCGCCGCCTTCGCCGAGCCGCCGGTAGTACAGGCGGTTACGCGTGTCTGTGCCCTGCCAGACGTGCAAGACAAGCAGCTCCTCGTCATCCGTCACAAACGGCTGGAAGCCAAGGTCGGGTGAGTCGGGCCGGGAATAGACCAGCTCGTCCTCGCGCTGCGGCGTGCCCAACCGGTGCAAGAACACCTGCTGGTGGGTACTGGGTGGTGCGTCGGGATACTCCTCGGGCTCGGGAAACCTCGCGTAGTAGAACGCGTCTGCAGCGGGTGTCCAGGCAAGAGTTGTGAACTTGATCCGATGCAGTTCGTCGGGCAGGTGCTCACCTGTCGTGACATCCAGGACACGGGCGGTCTGCCAGTCGCTACCCGCCTCGGCGAGCGTGTAGGCAAGCCGCGACCCATCCTTGGTGAAGGACAGGGTCATCGCAGCGATGGTCCCGTCGGCTGCCAGCTCGTTGGGGTCGAGCACGACCTGGGCGTCGCCACCAGTGACCGGCTCTCTGTAGAGGACCGGCTGTGGCTGCAACCCGTCGTTTCGTGTGTAGAAGTACCAATCGCCCCGGCGCATGGGCGCCGATTGGCGGGGGAAGTTCCACAGTTCTTCGAAACGCGCCCGAATCTGCTCACGGCGGGGAATCGAATCCAGGTGAGCCGCAGTGAGCGCATTCTGCGCATCGACCCACTCCAGCGTCTTCGGAGAGTCCATGTCCTCGAGCCAGCGGTAGGGGTCGGGAACTGCAGTCCCGTGGTAGACGTCGACCACGTCACCGCGCTTCGTCTCTGGATACTGGACCATCACTTCTCCTCATCGCAACGCGCAAGACTCGACAAGCCGAACGCAAGATCTGAATAGCCGCGCACCTATCCCGGCGTCATCGTATTACGCAACACGAAAGGAGAAAGGCATGACTACGTACAACCTCGAGCCGATCGGTCGCGTGACAGTTGGGGAGGATGGATTCGCACTTGCCATCGAGGAGCGGTTCCGGGAGGCCCTGCACGGCCTGGCCGGCTTCAGCCATCTCAATGTGCTGTTCTGGTGCCACTATCTCGACACCCCCGAGTACCGGGAGATGGTCCTGGCGGACAAGCCATACAAAGAAGGGCCGGATCAGGTGGGGATCTTCGCCACCCGGTCACCGGCGCGACCCAATCCGATTGCACTGACTGCGGTTCCTGTGATCGGGATCGACGAGACGGCGGGGATCGTCCGCATTGCCTACATCGATGCCGAGCCGGATACCCCGATCCTCGATCTCAAGCCCTACTTCCCCGCTGTGGACCGTGTTCGCAACGTGGCAACGCCACAATGGTGTGCCGACTGGCCGCAGTGGTACGAGGACTCCGCCACCTTCGATTGGGGTGCGGTGTTCGAGAACGCCCAGTAGCCGGCGGTGCTGGACGGAGAATGGCGAGCCATCAGGATGATGGGGCGGCATTCTCCCAACCTGTCTCGAAGAGACAGGCTTTGATTGGGGTGCGGTGTTCGAGAACGCCCAATAGCTCTACAGGCCGCCGCCGGAGCGGGGCGGGGCGGTACGCAGGGGCCGCACCGGAATGCAGATGTCTACGACCTCCGTCGCCGCGGAGGTCGTAGCGTCGTCGCCGGTTGCGGCAACCGGATAGCGCTCAAAGGGGAGCCGGTCGTCTGGCTCGTAGCCACTGTCGGGCAACCAGCCACCGGCGACGGCGAACCAAGCTTGCGGGTAGTCCTGGGTGCCCAGCTCGAAACGAGCAATCGCACAAGGGCCCCCGGGCAGGAGCATCCGCCCGATCTCGCCGTCGGCTCCGGTCTCCGCCGGCACGTCAACGCACGCGCTCACCCGCAGCTTCTCCTCCTCGGTGATGCTCGGGTTGTCGTGATAAACGGCCATGACCCACGACTGCTCATGAACCAGACCGCGGGGCATCGCCCAACTCATCAGCCGACCGAAGATGTCGGCGAAAACTGCGACCGCGCCCTGATAGGGACCGATATGCCGCACGTAGGCAACCTCGAGGTCCGGCACATCCATGATCGCAACCGTCGTCTCAGGGAGGTCGCCACAGCCAATCTCCCAAACCAGCCGGTTGCGATCGGCGCTCGGCAGAGTCCGCTTGATTCCGTACCCTGCCGCCGGCGACCCTATGTTGCCGAGCAAATCGAGCACCGACTCACCGCTCTCGTAGCTGCGGTAACCACCGTCGCGCCATGCCGTCGCACTCACGCCGAACATCTCCCGGAACGACCGGGCAAAGGACGAAGGGCTGTGGATCCCACAGGCCGAGGCGATCTCGGTGACCGTTCGATCCGGCTGTTGCACGAGCCACGTAGCCGCTCGTTCCATCCGCAAGCGGTGGATGAAGCGGCTCAAAGTCTCGCCGACGAGCAGCCCGAAGATGCGATGAAAATGGAAGGGTGAGAAGTGAGCCACAGCGGCCACCTGCTCCAAGGACAGGTCCTCGCTGAGATGGCGCTCGATGTAGTCGACGGCCGCGTTCACCCGCTCCGCATAGACCGGGCGATGGGGGTTGGGAAGACGACGATCGTCGGTCACATTTGCTCCGGATGAACCCCGGCAGCCTACCGCTACTCGGCCGCCCGCTCGGCTCGGACGGCACGACCGGTGTGCACCGCCCCGGGAGCAGGGAGTTCGAGCCGGAACACGGACCACCCGTCGTGGAATCGGTACTCGAGCGAGCCACCCATCATCTCCGCCAATGTACGGGACACGGTCAGCCCGAGCCCAACCGACATCGGCTGTCCCTCGGCGTTGTGCGCCCGTTGATACGGCTCGAAGATCTTGGCCACCTCAGCCGGTGGCACACCCGGACCGTTGTCGGCAACTTCGAGCCAGGCGCGATCGCCCCCGCCGTACCGAACCTGGACCTGAGGTCCGCCATAGCGGCCGGCGTTGGCGAGCAGATTGCGCAGGATCTGGCGAACACGGTTCGGGTCGGCAAATGCCACCGGAGGATTCGCTGCGCCATCGAGCAGCCTGGCGTCGAGATCCGGCACCGAAGCCAAGGCCTTGTCGATCTCGCCGCGCAAATCGAGAGTTTCGGGGTGGATAGGCAGCTTGCCGATGTCCGCCCGTGCGGCAACCAGGAGGTCCTCGACGATATGGGCCACCTCGGCAGACTGCTGGGCGATCATGCTGATGAACTCCTTCTGCTCCGGGACGGAGAAGGACATCCAATTCGCATCGAGCTCCTGGGCCAGACCGTGGACCACCGTGAGCGGGGTGCGCAGTTCATGGCTGACCGATGCGATCAGCTCGTCCTTGGATCGGACGAGGTTCTCCAACGCCTCTCTGACCAGGTGCCGGTCGGTCACATCGATGACGTGAGAGATGAACAACTGGGCACCTACCGGGTCCTTGATGGGCGCCAGCGTGATCATCGCCCAAAAGAAGGAGCCGTCACTGCGCTGCAGCCGCTTCTCGTAGCGGACTACCTCGCCTGCCGCAGCTTTGGCCAGCGCGCTCGGAGTCACGTCCAACTCGTCGTCGTGGGTGTAGGCGGAGTAGTGGAGGTGGCGAAGCTCCTCCGGGGAACGTCCCATCATCGTTGCGATGGCCGCGTTGGCGCGGACAACGACACCGTCGGCCGTTGAGATCGCCATCCCGTGCGGAGAGTCTTCGAACGCGGCCCGGAATCTCTCGTCGGCACGCCGCTGCTCGGTGATGTCCTCCAGCACCCCGTCGAAGTGCAGCGGCTCGCCGTTCTCGTCGAGCACGGCGACGGCCCAGTCACGGACCCAGAGCGGGGTGCCGTCGACCTGCTTGAGCGCAAGTTCGTTCCAGGACTGCTCTCCAGCCGCATAGTTGTGCAGCTTTGACGATCGCTCGTCGATGTCGACGTAGTGATCCCACACGTTCGTGGCCAGCATCGATTCTTTGTCGTCGAAACCGAGGATGCGCATCAGCGCGTCATTGCCGCCGATGATCTCGCCGGCCGGCGTGGTGCGATAGAGGCCGATGGGTACCTGATCGGTGATCGTGAGCATCCGCTCGTTCGCCTGGGCGGCAAGCTGATCAACGGTATGGACCGCCCGGGCTCGCGCCCCGAGGGCGCGCTCCAGTGACTTGGCGATATGCCCAATCAAGAAGGCGGTGACCGCAACGGCGACGGCGTCGAGGGTTATCGACCACCACACGTTGCTCGGCAGGTCCATCCACCTGGTGGCGAGGACGTTGAGCGCAGCGGCACTCAGGCTATAGGCGGCGCCCGGTACCGAGCCCCACATCCAGGCAAGCGCCAGCGCAAATGGGGCGATGACTGCGTTCGAGTGGTGCCCCACTGCCTGCTGGATGGCCAGGCCAAACACGACTTGTGCAACGAGCAACACGGCCGTCCACATCAGCCTGGTACGACCGCGTAGGAGGAGCGTCCCCGCAAGATATGCAGGTAACGAACGGGAGTCGCCGTCACTAGTCACAGCGTTCTTCTTCGGCATCGTTGGGCGGGTCCTTGACGTCATACTGGCCCGTCGCGGCCTGATAACGTCGGCGCCGCCGGGAGGGAGTCGCATGGCCACAACTGCATCGGCTATCCGTCGCACGTACTTGGCGCTGACGCTCGTGCAGACACTCGCCGCCTCCCTGATCTTTGGCATCAACACGCTGTTTCTGCTGGACGCCGGACTGTCCAACACCGGTGCGTTCGTCGCCAACGCCGCGTTCACGGCGGGGATGGTGGTATTCGAGATCCCAACCGGTGTTGTCGCCGATGTGGTCGGGCGACGAGCCTCCTACCTGTGGGGGACGGTCACGCTGGGAGTCACCACAGCTCTCTACCTGTGGCTGTGGGCGATCAACGGTCCGCTGTGGGCATGGATCATCGTGTCTGCCCTGCTCGGCCTCGGGTTCACCTTCTTCTCGGGAGCAACGGAGGCGTGGCTCGTCGATGCGCTCGGCGCAACCGGTGGCGAGGACCAGCTCGAGGAGGTCTTTGGCAAGGCGGCCGTGGTCGGCGGCGCCGCCATGCTCATCGGTTCAGTTGGCGGCGGCGCCCTCGCCCAGCTCGGTTTCGCCGTCCCTTATCTGCTGCGCTCGGTGCTCCTGCTGGTGACGTTCGTGCTCGCCTGGGTGGCGATGCACGACATAGGTTTCCAGCCGGTCCGTTCGGGTGGGCTCCGCACCGAGGTGGCGCGGATTGCGCGGGCTTCCATCGACCAGGGTCTGCGCAACCGGCCCGTGCGGCTGATCATGCTGTCGGCGCCGTTCTCCTTCGGCGTCGGGCTGTGGGCGTTCTACGCGTTCCAGCCGCACCTACTCGACCTCTACGGCGACCCCAACGCCACGTGGATCGCAGGCACCGCTGCGGCCGTGTTTGCCGGAGCTCGCATGGTGGGCGGACTCGTGGCCACGAGGGCCTCGGGCTGGTTCTCGGCCCGCTCGACGGCTCTCACTCTTTCTGTGGTCGTCCAGACGGTTGCGCTGGTCATCGTCGGTGTCACCTCGAGTTTCTGGGTTGCGCTGACAGCTCTGGTCATCACGTCGATCACGATGGCGGCGGCGATGCCGATCCGGCAGACCCTGTTGAACTCTCTGATCGCCTCGGAGCAAAGAGCGACCGTGTTGTCGTTCGACGGGCTGATGGGAAGCGCAGGTGGAGTTGTCATCCAGCCCGCCCTCGGTCGTGCCGCCGACGCGTTCAGCTACGGGACGGCATACGTGATCGGCGGTGCCGTATACGCACTGTCGGTTCCGTTCCTCGCCGCCCTCCGGGCCATGAACCTGGATGTCGACAAGACCAAGGTCGCCGACACATCCTGAGACAGAAATCAGTTCCGGTTGGCGCAGGAAGCCGACCACAATGCGGCCATGAGACGCACCATTGCCTTGCTCGCCCTGGCAACAGCAGTCGTTGCCGTGCCGCAAACGCCCGCTCACGCCGCAGCCAACTGCCCGGCGCTGACCCCTCCTCAGGGCACGACCGTTACGGTTGATTCGGTGCCCGAGCTGCAAGCCGCGATCGGCAACCTCGTGTCGGGGACAACCATCCTCATCGCCGACGGCGTCTACGACCTGACCAACACACTCAACGTCCGGGGCGTCACCAACGTCACCATCCGGTCTGTTAGCGGCGACCGGGAGAGCGTTGTGCTGCGAGGACCGGGGATGAGCAACCCGGCGTACGGCAACGTCCCCCATGTCATGGCCGTCTACGACGCATCCGATGTTCTCATCGCCGATCTCACTATGCGCGACGCCTACTACCACCTGATCCAGATTCACGGGGAGGACGACGCCGACGGCGTTCACCTTTACAACCTCCACCTCATCGACGCCGGTGAGCAGTTCGTCAAGGGATCGACCGCCGGTCCGCCGGGGCCCTACGCCGACAACGGGATAGTGGAGTGCTCCCAGTTCGAGTACACGGACCGGGCGCGCAGCGACTACACGAATGCCGTGGATGTCCTGGCCGGCTCCGGTTGGATCATCCGCGACAACACCTTCCTCAGGATTCGTGCTCCCCAAGGACAGCTCGCCGGACCGGCCATCCTCATGTGGCGGAACTCCCTGGACACGATCGTCGAGCGCAACCTCTTCATCGAGTGCGATCGCGCCATCGCACTCGGGCTCTCGGCGCCGGATGCCAACTCCCGGGACGGCGAGACAACGTACGACCACCAGGGCGGCGTTATCCGCAACAACATGATCTATCGCGAGGGTGCGGGCGACATCGGCATCACCGTGAACTACGCCCGCGACGTCGAGATCTATCACAACACGGTCATCCAGAACGGAACGTTCCCGTGGGGGACGATCGAGTACCGCTTCAGCTCTACGACGGCGACGATCGCCAACAATCTGACCGACGGGCCGATCTGGCAGCGCAACGGCGCCGGTGCGGTGGTCACGGGGAACGTGGTCTCGGCCCAGCCCGGGTGGTTTGTCGACGCCGGTGCCGGCGACCTGCATCTCACCGCCGCCGCGGCGGGAGCGATCGATGCGGCCCCGGGCACGGCGCTCGTTGGCGACGATTTCGACGGGCACTTTCGCCCGGTCGGGTCGGCAGCCGATGTGGGCGCCGACGAGTTTGGGTCGTCGAGCCCCATCCCACCCTCGGGCTTCCGCGACGTTCCTCCGGGGCATCTGTTCGAGGCGAACATCACCTGGCTGGGCAATGAGGGGGTGACGAAGGGGTGCAACCCGCCGACCAACGACCTGTATTGCCCGGATTCTGTAGTGACGAGGGAGCAGATGGCGACCTTCCTCGTTCGTGCGCTCAACCTTCCGGCTGCCCCGGCAGACCCCTTTGTCGACACTGCCGCCTCGGTCCATGCGGCCGACATCGCGTCGTTGGCCGCAGCCGGGATCACGCTCGGCTGCAATCCACCCGACAACGACAGGTTCTGCCCCGGCGACGCGGTCACTCGCGGGCAAATGGCGGCGTTCCTGGTACGGGCCCTCGGGCTGACGGGCGACATGGGTGGGAGGCGTTTCGTAGACGACGACGGTTCGGTCTTCGAGATCAACATCGAGCGGCTGGCCGGGGCCGGGATCACTCGCGGCTGCAACCCGCCCGTGAACGACATGTTCTGCCCCAACGACCCGGTGCGTCGCGGCGAGATGGCAGCTTTTCTCAACCGGGCTCTGGGCTAGCGGCCCAGCGCAGCACGCGCATCGCCCGCAGCGTGTTCCACCGGCTGGGCTCCCGTCCGCTCTCCATATCGAACCAGACGAGACCTCCATGCTTGTTCTGCACAGGCCATTTGCCGTCTCTGCGCTGCTTGGCGCGGAGTAGCTCCAGAGCGTCGTCGAGACGAGGATCGACCGGCGCATCGGCAACACGGAAGTGCTCGAGCGCCCTCAAGATGTCGTAGTGCCAGCGGGGAGGGAAGGAGAGCATCGTGAAGGCCTTGTTTGCCACCTCACCGGTGCGGTGCGACCGATACAGCCGATGCTCCAACAGGAACTCCCGGCCGCGAGACGCGGCAAGATCGTGGCCTCCCATCTCCTGTAGCGCTTCGAGCACCTGGATCGTCGTGTGGAACGAGCTATGGGTGCTGCCGGTGCGAATGGTCTCGCAGTTCCATCCCCCGTCCTCGAGTTGATTCTCCAAGACCCAATCGGTAACGGCGGGAATGCGATCGTCGTGGTAGCCGTAGTACGCAGCGAGCAGGAGCCAGAAGGCAGAGATGCATACGTCCGGTGGGGTTGTGGCCGTCGGGGATGTGATTCCCCCCTCGACCACCATCGCATCCCACAGCCGGGCACAGCCGCGCTGGGCCGCCCGATTCGTGCCCCGCAGCCCGAGATGCCGCAGCAGGAGCAGGGTATACGTCGTGCTGACCCACTTCCTGCCGTAGATGCCCTGAGCCCAGGTGCCCTCGGGGTCCTGGTGGTCGAGCAGCCGCTTCCCCCAGCCTGTGGTCGCCACTCTCCCTCGCTCCCGATCGACGGTCGCAGGCGCCCGGTCGAGGAGATCCTGCATCACCTGCCAGCGGATCGAAGCGTCTCCGGCGAGGAGCCATTCCCGGATCTCAGGAAGCATGTGGCGGAGCGTACCCGCGGTACGATGGGTTTCATAGGAGGCGCTTCAAGTTCCGATGCAATCTGCCGACATTCCAAGAATGGAACCCGACTATCAGCAGATGGGCAGTGAGGAGCGTCTCCTTCATCACGACGAACTGCGTGATGAAGGTTTTGAGTGGTGCCCCGAGTGTGGAAGTGTCCTGGTCTGGGACCTGCCCACACGTTCGGCATCACGACCCCGGAATGATCGTGCTCCCGTCGTCAGCGGCGATTGCCCTCCCCTCACGGCGGAGCAACTGCTGATGACCACTCCCGCCGCGCACTGATCCACCACGAGATCAGTCCCGGTGCAACACCGGGACTGATGGGGGAGGGCGCCGCACGCAGTTCCGACTCGGGATGCCTGGCCTCGTCTGCGAAGACTGCCCGGCCGGGAGGGAGGAAGGGA
Organism: Acidimicrobiia bacterium; assembly: GCA_030066715.1. Classification (GTDB taxonomy): domain Bacteria; phylum Actinomycetota; class Acidimicrobiia; order Spongiisociales; family UBA5794; genus JAAETI01. The sequence continues at coordinate 22,658 of JASJBC010000004.1, read as the reverse complement.
GTGAGCCCCGGGTGTTCCCTGCGTGCGAACTATTCGGTTGTGGTCATGACTCCATGACTACGTCATTGTCCGCCACACATGTAAGACAGGGGCAAGGCGCGCTTAAGAGGTTGGTGAGAACTACTCGACGAGACCGTTCTTGACCGCAAGCACCGCGGCCTGGGTCCGATCCGAGACCTGGAGCTTGGCCAGCACGGCACTCACGTAGTTGCGCACCGTCCCCTCGGACAGGAAGAGCTGGGCAGCGATCTGGCTGTTGCTGAGCCCCTTGCCGAGCAGCCGCAACACATCGAGTTCCCTTTCGCTCAGCTTGTCGGCGACGTTCGTGTTTGCGACGTCGCCTGCCGTGGCAACGAGCGAGAAGAGGTTGCCGGCCACTGCGGGATCGACGTGGGTCGCCCCGGACGCTGTCCCCTTGATTGCTGCGACCAGCTGCTCCCGCGGGGCATCCTTGAGCAAGTATCCGGCCGCCCCGGCGCGAATGGCATCGACCACCCACTCCTCGGCGTCGTATGTGGTGAGGACGAGGACCTTCACCTCGGGATGGGAGGCAACGATCTCTCTGGTGGCCTGGACACCGTTCTTGATCGGCATGTTCAGGTCCATCAACACGACATCCGGGCTACCGGCGGCGACCGCCTCGACCGCCTCCGCTCCGTTGCCGACGACACCCATCACCTCGATCCCGGATACGGTGCCGAGGATCGCCCGCAGGCCCTCGCGCACGACCTCCTGGTCATCGCAGATGAGGAGCTTGATCACTTCCACGGGCTCACCTCGAACGCCACGGTAGTGCCGTGGTCGCCGCTGCTGATCTCGAGTGACCCGCCGACCATCTCCGCCCGCTCCCGCATCCCGGCGATTCCGATGTGACCGTCCGGCGCCGGAGCGGCGACGTCAAAACCAACGCCGTCGTCGCTGACACGCAGCTTGACCTTTCCCGACTTGCGCCGCAGGTCGACCGTTGCCGTGGCCGCGGAGGCGTGACGTGAGACGTTGGTGAGCGCCTCATCCGCGATGCGGTACACGACGTTCTCCAGTTCCGGGTCCAGATCGCCGAGCTTGTCCCCGATCGTGGTGGTGACCTGAATGCCGTTCCGTGCCGCGACGGTCTCGCCGAGTTCGGCCATCGCCGCCGCGAGACCGAGGTCCTCCAGCGGGGAGGCACGCAACGTTTGGATCGCACGGCGCGCTTCGCCGAGCCCGCTGCGGGCGTCACGCAGGGCTTGGTCGAGCATGGTGCGTGCCTGGGTCGGGTCCTCATCCCACAAGGTCTTGACCGCTTCGAGCTGGACGGCGATACCCGACAGGCTGTGCGCCAGGGTGTCGTGCAGCTCACGGGCCAGCCGGTTGCGCTCGCGGCTCGTCGCCAGGTGCTCCAGCGTTGTGGAATGGACGGCGAGCGAACGGCGTGCTTCCTTTCCGGCTTTGGACAGCTTGACGACGACAAGCCCAACGAACAGGAACAGCAGGCCGCGCGCCACGATGAGGGCGGTCAACTCGGCGACGTTCGTCGTCTCGGTCTCCACGAGGGGCAGGATCGAGCCCATGTCGAGGAGCGTGGTCCCCACCGCAAAGACGACGACCGCCCGGTAGCGGTACTGCCATGCGATCAGCAGCAGGGGAACGAACAGCAGGAAGAACGGAATCCAGTAATCGGCGAGGGCATCATTGATGCTCATCCCGGCGTCGAGACGACCCTCGACGTTGGCCGCGCTCTCCGCAATCGGAGCGATCGAGGCCAGCACGAGCAACACGGGCAGGTACGCCCGTCCCATCATCCGCTGCAGCCGCGGCCACAGCAGCATGATCATCATGATCCCGAAGAACACGATGCCGACCTCGGGGAACCGCGGGTTGGTCGGGTCCGGGTTCTGCTGGTTGCTCCAGGCGACGATGGCGAGAAGGCTGAGCCGGATTGCCACGTACCAGCGGAAGACGTTGAGCAGACCGGGCTCGATGGTGGAGCTTCTCATGGCCGCATTATCGACACACGGCCGATGACGCCCTAGTGATTTGCGTCACGTTCGAATGTGAGCGCTGTCATGGGGTGAGGTGATCCCCATGACTACCGGCAAGCCGACCGCTGCGATCCAATGTGACTGAACACACCAACGGAGGTGGATCGTGAACAGGATCATCATGCTGGTTGCAGTGGCAGCCTTTGCGCTCCTCGCCGGAGCGTGCAGCATCGACGTGTCCCGCAACGACGACGGTTCGTTGCAGATCGAGACCGTGCTCACCGAGGAGAGCCTCGCCAACGAGCTCGCCAAGGGGATCGACGACCCCAACGTCATCTCGATGGACGTGGACATGAAGGACGGCTTTGCGCTCGTCACGATGGAAGCCAAGAGTGAGTGGGGTGACGGCGTCGACGACGTCTCCTTCAAGGTGGAGATGTTCGTCGTGGATGGCCATCTCGGCGTCAACGTGACTGAGGCCGTTTGGAACGACATCCCCATCCCACAGGAGCTCACCGACATCTGGAACGAGGAGCTCGCCAAGCAACTCGAGGAGGATGCCAAGGAGGACCCGGACAGCACCCTGGTGGCAGTCGAGCTCACCGAGAACGATCTCCGCATGGAGTTCCGACTCGAAACCGACGAATCCAAGAGCTAGCGGTAGGGGCAGTTCGGCGGAGGGGTGGCCCGGGCCAGGGCCACCCCTCTCTCGTTTCTTGCGTAACTGGCGGCCAATATGTGCCGCCAGTTACGCAAGAACGCTGATGGCTCGGTCGATCTCGGTGACGACACCTGTCGGGCGCTCGACGATGTCCCACCAGGTGTAGCGGAGCACGGTCCAGCCGAGAACGGATGCTCGGTTCTGCTTCGATCGGTCATGCCTGAAGGCCAACCGATCCATGTGATGGGCTTCGCTGTCCAACTCGATCAGCACCCGTGCTGCGGGATAGGCGAAGTCGACGCGGGCGACGAACAGGCCTTGGTCGTCCGTGACGACGAACTGAGTGGCTGCGTCCGGAAGCCCGGCATCCGCCAGCAGCTTCCGGAACTTGTCCTCGAGGACGCTCTCCGTGACCGAGTCCCAGCGGCGGCGCGCCGCAACGAGAGGTCGGATGACACCGACGCCGCGACGGCCACGACGAGCCACCCTGGCGATGAATGCCTCGACATCGTCGAGTGTGAAGTGGTTGAGTCGGATCCCCTGCTCCAGTGCGGACTCCACCATCCATCTGTTGGAGGCTCCCAGGTCGACGACGGTCCGAGCCGCGGTTGTCACCGGAATTCCGTCGACGATGACTATGTCGTCGGCAATGAGATCAAGGGACTCGTGCACCACGAGCCCGGGACGGTGTGACCTGTCCCACCGAGTCGTGACGACTTCGAAGCCGATAGCCCTGCTGCTGCCCATGCCCCACAGCTCGGCCGCCGTCTGATGCGATATCGCCGCGATGGCTGGAAACGACTTCGCCGCGGCAACCATCCGTCGTAGCGGAGTGTCCACGCTTCCGGCGACGGCGTATACACCTGGGTACAGCCGCTCGTAGCGCCCGGATCCGGAGTGACGGCGGATGGTGCGCGGCGGCACACCCAGCCGGTCGGCGTCACGAACCGAGAACACCCCGTGTTGATCTGCTGCCAAAAGTGCGAGTTCTGCGTCTGCGTTCATGCCACCACCATGAACCTCGGGGGTGACACGACGCCCCACCCACCAAGAATGCGTAACTGGCGGCCAATATGTGCCGCCAGTTACGCAAGAACGGGGAGAGGCCCCGGCTCAGTCCTGTTCTTCGATGTGGCGCATCGACCAGATGAGGGTGCGCATGGACTTGGGCTGGCTGAGGACGGTGACGATGGCTTCGGCGACGTTCTCCGGGCGCATCATGTCGGCGAGACCGGGCATGTCCGGTGTGCGCCCCGCACCCATGGCGAACTCCGTTGCGGTGCCACCCGGGCAGATCGTGCTGACCCGGATGTTCTTCGCCCGCAACTCGCGGTCGAGACCACCGGCGAGACCGACCTGGGCGAACTTCGTCGCCGCATAGACCGCCTCGAAGCCCTCGCCCCTGATCCCGGCCACGGACGACACGATGACGATGTCCCCCTCCCCTTGCTCGAGGAAGTGGGGAACCGCAGCGCGAACCGGCCAGACCGTGCCGGCGACGTTGATGTCCATCATCTCGGCGAGCTTCTCGTCGGTGAGATCCATGATCCCGCCGTAGGCGCCGATACCGGCGTTGGCCACAATTGCATCGAGCCGGCCGAACTCATCGATCGCGGTGCCGACCAGACGCCGCGACCCGTCCGGATCCCGCACATCCATCTCGACTGCGATCGCGGAACCCTCCATTTCGGCAACCATGCCCTCGAGACGACCGAGGCGACGCGCCCCGAGTGCGACTTTCGCCCCCCTGTCGACGAGAGCCCGCGCACTGGCGGCGCCGATACCAGCGCTGGCCCCCGTTATTGCAACAACTTGACCGGTGAGGTCACGCATGGGAAATACTCCTGCGCTCGACAACGAGGCCCAGCGTAACGAGTTTCCGCCGGTCGGGCCTAACGCTTGGAGAGCGGGGCGAGGAAACGGTTGCGGGACGAGTCGAGTAGGTCGACGGGTTCGTCAATGGCCGTGACCGAGAAGCTCTCGGTGCCGATCAGCTTGGCGATACGACCGGCCTGTCTCTCCACGTCCGACCAGAGACGCTTCGACCAGTGAGAGAACGGCGCCACCTTGATCTGCAGCGGCGAGTCCTTGCTGCCGAGATCCCATTGGCCGACGACACGGCCCTTGTCGAGCACCACCGAGGTGGCGTTTCCATACCGGTCGTAAGCGAGGGGAGCGTAGCTCGGGGCGATGAATCGATCGCGATTGCGGTACGCAACCAGCAGCACATCCCAGACCGGCAGCAGCCTCGTCCCGGCCATCAGGCCAACTGCATTACCTTCGCGGTCGAGATCGATGCCCTCGACCGCTTCCAGCGTCTCGGCCTTTGTCCACCCCGTCCACCACCGCACATCGTCGATCTCGACCGGTCCATACGCCGCCACGTACCTCTCGAGAAGCTGCCTCTTCGCCGTGAGGTCGTCGATGGCGTCCGGGTCGATCGCCGGTAGGAAGTCCTCCCAGCGTGCATAGAGGAACCGGTCGGAGCGCCAGGATCCCGTCGTCGTGGTGCGCACAACGCGGAAGTCGGCGGCGGCCATGCCCAGGACGACGTTGAACAGGTCACCCAACTCGCGTTCCGGATCGACTGCAGCGCGCAGCTTTGTCGCCGGCAGCGGGCCGTTTGCCAAGGCCGCATCAATGGCCGACACGAACTCGTCGTACCGATGCTCGACACGCTTGCGATAGGCGTTGGTCCTGCGCGCGAGCGTCCGGGTCGCCGCAGCGACGACCGGCACGATCTCGACCGGGAGTGTGTAGACCGAATAGCGCATTGCCCGCAGCCTGACCAGAGAGCCCGAGGCGATTGCGCCATCGAAGTCGGCGAGCGTCAAATCCGGGACGCGGGCGAGCGCAGACAGGTAGCAGGTAGGTGCCGTTCCGTACACGCCTACCGACTGCTCGAGAACCGACCGTAGATCACCAGCCATCCGGGGAGAATGTTCGCAGACTGTGGCCGTCTGGCGGAATCAGGATTGACGGATAGCCTGGCAGCATATCCCAGAGGTCGCCACACATGCGTCCCATGGACAGCCGGGACGCTGGATCGCAAACAGAGGGAGTTGCACCTCACGCCGGTAGAACGGAACCTGGTTGTGGCGGCGTAGACTTCCCGCAGATTTGGGGTGCGCGGCCGGTCGGTCGCCGCCGCAGACCTCCCAGCTAGCCAAGGAGCCCGGTGATGGACTTCCGCAACCCCGGAGCACAGGTCTACGTACCAGATGGGGCGACCCCGAGCGTGGCGGTATCCAGGACCACCCACCTCGCCATCGGCGCCCACCAGGATGACATCCCCATCATGGCCTACGACGGGATCCTCCAGTGTTTCGGCAGAGACGATCGCTGGTTTCTGGGAGTGACGGTCACAGACGGTTCCGGCAGCCCGCGCGCCGAACTCTACGCGGACTACACCGATGAGCAGATGCGTACTGTCCGTGCCGTCGAGGAGAACAAAGCGGCCTTCGTTGGCGAGTACAGCGCCGCGATCCAACTCGACTACCCCAGCGCCGAGGCCAAGAAGCCATCGGACGGCCTCGTACGTGAGCTTGCGAACCTCGTCGCGGCCGCAGCCCCCGAGGTCGTATACACACACAACCTCGCCGACAAGCACGACACCCATGTCGGCGTTGCCCTCCGCACCCTTGCGGCCATCCGCAGCCTCCCCGGCTCCGCACGCCCCGAGAAGCTGTACGGCTGCGAGGTCTGGCGAGATCTGGACTGGATGAACGACGAGGACAAGGTCGTGTTCGACGTGTCGGTTCACGGCAACCTGGCGGCCGCACTGATCGGTGTCTATGACTCGCAGATCGCAGGAGGCAAGCGCTACGACCTCGCTACCGAGGGCCGCCGCCTCGCCCACGCCACCTACTCGGCCAGTCACGCCGTCGACTCGGCCCAAGCGCTGATCTACGGCATGGACCTCACCCCGTTGCTCAACGACGACGAAGCAGACGTGTCGGACCACGTTGCCGGACACATCCGGCGAATGCAGGAAGAGATCTCGGATCGGATCGACCGGCTCTCGTGAGCGGGACCGCCCCAGCTATGAAGCTTCCCGATGTCGCCGAGACCCTCATGCTCGCCTTTCCCGGAAGCGCCCCTCCGCCGGAGACACTGGATCGCCTCACCGAGAACCCTCCGGCCGGGTTCACGATCTTCTCCTACGAGAACTCGGTCTCTGCCGAGCAGATGCTGGAGCTCACTACCACCCTCCAGCGGGCGAGTGCCAGCGAGCTTCCCCTCCTCATTGCCTCCGATCAGGAAGGCGGCCAACTGATTGCCCTGGTCGGTACCACCGACTTCCCCGGGAACATGGCGCTCGGCGCCGCCGGAGATCCGGGCCTGACCGAGCGGATAGGGAGGGCAATCGCAACCGAGATGCTGGCCCTGGGCGTGAACCTCAACTACGCCCCGATTGCGGACCTCAACACCAACCCCGGCAACCCGAGCCTCGGCATCCGTGCCTTCAGCGACGACCCGGCGACCGCAGCCGCCCATGTGAGTGCGTTCGTGCGGGGGAGCAAGGACGCGGGAGTGCTGACCACCGTGAAGCACTTCCCCGGCAAGGGTGAGGCCAGGGTGGACAGCCACTACGGCCTCCCGGTCATCAAGCACTCGCTGCGGCGTCTCGAGGCAATGGAGTTGGCCCCTTTCCGGGCAGGGCTCGAGGCGGGGGCGGACCTGGTGATGACCGGCCACTTTGCGATTCCCGGGATCACCGAGCGCGACGACATTGCGTCGACCCTGTCGCCCGCCGTACTCACCGACCTGCTTCGCGACGATCTCGGCTTTGCGGGAGCCGTCATCACCGATGCATTCGACATGGGAGCAATCGCCCAGGGCGCCGGCCAGGTAATCGACGCAGTAGCTGCGATCCGAGCCGGCGTGGACCTGATGCTGATGACCGCTGCCACCCAGGAGCGGGTTGAGCAGGGCTTGGCACTCGCATCCCACCGCGGCCTGATCTCCGACGATCGTTTGCTCGCAGCAGTGCAACGGTCCCGATCTCTCCGCAGGCGGGTGGCCGACGTCCCCAAGCCCGACCTCGCCACGGTCGGTTGCGACGAGCACGACGCGCTCGCCCGCGAGGCGGCGGAACGGGCCATCACGATGGTCCGCAACGATGCGGGCCTGGTTCCGCTGCGGCTCGATCCGTCGGCACGGATCGCCGCAGTGATGCCGCAGCCGAAGGACCTGACGCCCGCCGACACCTCGTCTCGCGTGCCCCCATCGCTCGCCGGCGCTCTGCGCCGTCATCATCAGTACGTCGATGAGCACGTCGTCGGCCATCCCCCGACTGACGCCGATATCGCGGCTATACGGCAACGGGCTGAGGAGTACGACCTGATCGTGCTTGGGACCATCTCGGGCTCAATGGACGAGCAACAGACGGCGCTCGCCCGGCAGCTCCTGGACACAGCCACTCCGGTGATCGCCATCGCCCTGCGCACTCCTTACGACTTGCTTGCCTTCCCGCAGGCCGAGACCTATCTGTGCACCTACGGCATCCGCGGGCCCAGCATGGAAGCGGCCGCCCGCGCCCTCTTCGGGGAGATCTCGTGCTCGGGCCGGCTGCCGGTCACCCTCTCTGCTGCGTTCCCGCTCGGGTTCGGCATCGACTCGTGACAAATCGGACCGTGTGAACAAACAGAGAACACACGCAAAACCCGGAACGTGAGTCGCCCCGGTCTGGTTACCTGTCAGAACAACGACAAACAGGGTGAGGACAATGGATCTGATTCGACGTTTCAAGTGGCCGATCATCGGGGTTGGCGCCGCGGTGCTGATAGTGGGCTTCCTGCTGTTCCGCCCGGACAAGCTCTTCATCGACGATCGTGTGGATGAGTCCCTGGCCGACGCCTTCCCGGTGGCCGCCGCCCCGGCGACAACCGAAGCTCCTCAGACCACAACGACGACTACGACGCTGCCGCCCGAGACGGAAAGCGACGAAACCGACACCACAACGACAACCACGACGACGACCACTACGACGACGGCGGCACCGGAGCCAACCGGTCCCGTTGCGATCTCGTCCGGCGCTTTCTTCGGCATCGACCACTCCGCAGAGGGGACGGCAACGGTCTACGAGCAGGACGGGTCGTTTGTCCTTCGCTTCGAGGACGACACCGATATTCAGAACGGTCCCGACCTGTATGTCTGGGTTCTGGAGTCCGCTGAGTATGACGGAGGCGACCCCGGCGAGTACATCGATCTGGGCAAGATCAAGGGCAACGTGGGTGGGCAGAACTATGCCCTGCCCGCTGAGTTCGATCCCGACGTCCACCAGTTCGTGCTGATTTGGTGCCTGCGGTTCTCAACTCCGTTCGCCGCTGCTCCGCTCGCCTAGCTCCTGGATTGCGCCGGCACACTGAGTGGCACAATGGACTCGGGCCGATCCGAGGACGCAGATGACACACAGCTTGATGGAAGGTGCCCGCAACTTCCGGGACGTTGGAGACCATCGCACCAAGACCGGGGAGTACGTGAAGACGGGGCTCATCTACCGCTCGGACCGGCTCTCCGGCCTGACCGACTCAGATCTCGAGCGGTTTGCGGATCTCGGCATCAAGACCGTCGTCGACTTTCGTCCCGATGTGGAGAAGGAGATGACAGGGCACAACCGGCTTCCCGACGGCGTGGCCCAGGTGACTTTCGCCATCGGCGATGCAGCGATGGCTCCCGACGTCAGGTACGCCTTGGAGCATGGGGACTTCACTGCCCTCCCCGACCTCGAGGAAGGGAACAGGAGACTCATCCGTGAGTTCTCCGCTGAAATCGGTGCTGCGCTGCGCGTGATGGCAGACGTCGCCAACCTGCCGTTGGTCTTCCACTGCATCGGCGGCAAGGATCGCACCGGGATGACGGCCGCTCTGTTGCTGGCGATCCTCGGCGTCCCAGAAGAGGACATCCGGGGTGACTACCTGAGGTCAAACGACGCGCTCGGAACGGACCCGGCGACTCAGGAGGCGTTCCTGAGCAAGATCCTCAGCCGCAACCGGCGGACGACTCCATTACGCGATGAGGAACGCGTGGCCCTCCGGCGGTTCTTCATCCTCGAGGACTCCTACTTCGACGCGGCATGGGACGAGATACATCGAGTCGCTGGCTCGTTCGATAGCTACGTCAGAAATCACCTCGGTCTCAGTGAGGAGGAGACGGCAGGCCTGCGCCGCTCGCTTCTCGAATCCGGTTGAGAGCGGCAACCCGGGCCGGGTGTGTTCTAGACACGTGTCTGTTTCGTCGTCCAGACTCAATTCTGAAGTAGGATCCGAAAGCCCTAGAGGAGTACTCATGAAACGACTCCCGGATGACCTCGCCGCCAAGCTGATCGACGCCGGTGAGCAGCTGTCGGGAACGAACCTCGACGTGAGCATCGACGAGATGGCGCAGATGGCGGAGATCCCGCGCGCCACCCTCTACTACTACTTCTCCGGCAAGGACGACCTGATCAGCTTCTTCCTCCAGGACAAGCTGAACCGTGCGTCGGTTGCGGTGCAGAAGGCAATCAACTCCGAGGGTACCGTTGTCGAGCGTCTCGAACGCACCCTCGGCTCTGTGATGGAGGCCATGGCCGCCCACCCGACCCTGTGCACGGAGATGCCGGCTGCGGTCAGGGACGCCGGCAAGTACGGGGAAGTGGTCAGCGGTGCTGAGCGACTCATGGTGGCGCCTTTCCGTGACCTGCTCATCGAAGGCAAGGCCACCGGCGAGCTCGTTCTCTCTGACGTCGACACCGCTGCGGTTGCGCTGATGGGCGCGGTCAACATGGTTGCGATGTTCCAGTTGGTGCAGACCGGCACGTTGGATGTGGAGAAGGCCAACGCGGCGTTGATCCCGCAACTGATGCAGGGGCTGCTACCGCGCTGAAAGGCCCCTGATCTCGAGGCTGGTGACGCTGAGGTCTATCACCAGAGAACAGTCCTCGGGTCCGGGACAGGTCATCGAGCACGCCCCGGCCGATGCACACTCGTCGATCGGCTGCGGTGGCTTCATCTCGGGGCTGAGCCTGCCGCTGGCCCGCAACGCATCGAGCATGGCGGCGACTTCGCGCGGGGATACCCCAAGGCGAAGTGCCAAATCGATCCCGGTGACCGGGCCCTTCGATTCCTCGATGGCGCTGAGAAGCGCAGCCAGTCTCATCCCAGACCCAGGAACTTGCCGCCCTGGAACACGATCACGGCGCCGATCCAAGCGATGAGGAACTGACCGATCACGCTGACCCACATCCACTTGGTACCGAACTCGTGCCGGAATGCACCGACCGCAGCCATGCACGGGGTGTATAGAAGCACGAAGACCATGAAGGCGATGGCAGCCAGGGAGCCGCGACCACCGCTGCTCTCCTCGAACGAGTCGCGGACTACGGCCTGGAGTGCGGTGTCCTCCTCGTCCTCGAGATCGAAGAAGTCAAGTCCAAACACGCCGGGGATCGCCTTGAGGGTATCGACCGTGGCAGCAACGAAGCTCGAACCGATTTCCTCCACGTCGGCAACGAAGCCGGGCGCTCCCTGGGCACCCTGCTCCCCCGCGACGGCATAGAGCTGCGCCATGGTGGAAACAACGACTTCCTTGGCAACGAAGCCGGTGAGGAGGGCACCCGATTGCTCCCAATCCCCAAACCCGGCCGGATCCAGCACCGGGGCGAATCCCTTGGCGACGACGCCGAACGCGCTCTCCTCGACGTCGGTGTCTGTGAAGGTTCCTCCGCCCCCAACCGGGATGGCCAGCAGCAGCCAGACGGCCATGCTGGCGAGCAGGATCGTTGTGCCGGCGCCCTTGACAAAGGCCATCGTGCGCTGCCATACCAACATCCAGACTGTGCGGACGTTGGGCAGACGGAACTCGGGCATGACCATCACGAACGGCGTCGGCTCCTCCTCACGGAGGGCCGTCCGGCTCAGCAGTAGACCGACGAGCACGGCCACCAGGATGCCGAGTACGTACATGCCGAAGACGATGGTGCCTTTGGCGTCGGCGAAGAAGATCGCAGCCAGCAGAACGTACACCGGCAGACGAGCCCCGCAGGACATGAATGGTGTGATCAGGCCGGTCAGCAGACGATCACGAGACGAGTCGAGCGTCCTCGTCGCGTAGATCGCCGGGACCGTGCAGCCGAAACCGACCATCATCGGCAGGAAGGCCTTGCCCGGAATCCCAACGGCGCGCATGGCGCGGTCCATGACGGCTGCTGCTCGCGCCATGTATCCCGAATCTTCGAGGATGGCCAGACACAGATAGAGGCTGAACAGGACGGGTACGAAGACGAGCACGCCACCGACCCCCGCGAGTACGCCATCGACGACCATGCTCTCGACCCACCCGCCGCTCAGCCCGACTAGATCCAGCAGACCAACGAACCAACGGGAGACAGGTCCCGAAACCGTTGCGTCGATCCAATCGAGGAAGGGAGCACTGACGTCGGCGGTCACGCGCAGCGTGACCCACATCACGACGAGGAAGATGGGTATGCCGAAGTAGTGGTTGGTCAACACCCGGTCGACACGATCCGACCAGGTCGTCTGTTGCACGACTGCACCCGTCATCTCGTCAACGAGACCTGCGATCCAGTTGAAGCGATGCTCGGCCAACTCCATCTCACACTCGGACGATGCTTCCTTGCTGATGTCATCGCGAAAGGCATCGGCCGCATCGACGACCTCGGACCCGCCCTGCATGCTGCCGAGCCGGCGGCGCAGGCCACGATCCCCGGCCAGCAGTTGCAGCGCCGTCCAGCGTGGCGACTGTGCCGCAGCAACCTCAGGCCGATCGATGATCCGCTCGACGAGTCCGCCAAGGTGGCGCTCGACCACAGCTCCGTAGTCAACGACGAGCTGCATCGGCTTGCGGTCGAGCGCACGAACGACGGCGGCCTTGAGCTCATCGATGCCTTGACCGCGCCGGGCGACCGTGCGAACCACTTCGACGCCGAGCCGATCCGAAAGCACCGAGTCGTCGATCTCGATGCCGCGCCGCTCTGCGACATCGATCAAGTTCAGGGCAACAACCTGACGAAACCCCGCCTCGGCGATCTGGGCGACGAGATGCAGACTCCCGGTGAGGTTCGAGGCATCGACGACAGAGATGACAACATCCGGCTTCTCTTCGGCGAGGAACGTGGCGGCGATTGCCTCTTCCTCCGAGATCGCCACCAAACCGTAGGTGCCGGGCAGATCAACCGCCTCGAACTGCGAACCGGCAACGGTGAACTTGCCTGTGTACTTCTCGACGGTCTGCCCCGGCCAATTGCCGACCTTCTGCCGGGCACCCGTGAGCTGGTTGAACAGCGACGTCTTGCCTGAGTTGGGGCACCCGGCGACGGCAACGACGGGGGTGCTCACGAAGAGGCTCCGGGCTCATCGACCTCGATCTCAACAGAGCGAGCAGCGCTCTTGCCGATGGCAATCCGCGCCCCGCCCATTGCGACCATGGCAGGTCCGCCGGGACGCACCACCGTGAGCGATACGCCCGGAACAACGCCGAGTGCAGCCAATCGCTGAATCAGCCGGGGTCGACCGGAGACACGGGTCACCCGCACCCGGGAATGACGCTCGGCCTCCGCGAGGGTCAACCGGTCGTCGGCCGGCGGCTCTTTCGATGTTGCCCTACGCGGAAGCATTGCCACCTCCGAAGGGACGAACCTCGACCGCTCCGGCGAGTTGCTGGTTCAGGTGAACCGAACCCCCGGAGTGTTCGATGAGCAAGCCGGTGGAACCTGAAGCGGCAACCGTGAGGTGGGCGCCGACCGCTATGCCCTCTGAGTTGAGGAATTCGAGAGCACGGTCGGCGGCTGTTACCGAGATCACCTCAGCGGTTGCCCCGACAGGAATCTCACCAAGACGAACCGAAGGACGACGGGGCGAGGATGAAGACACTTCCGGAATGGGCCGGCCCAGTGGCCCTGCCTCGGGGTTCCCGAGGAAAGCCGCCAGCCGATCCGCGGCCTCGGCCGAGGTCGCATGTTCGAGATGGCACGCCTGAGCATCGGCATCAACCGGACTGAACCCGAGGTGCTCGGCCAGAAAGGTGGCCCAGAGGCGTCGCGTCCGCAGCACCTGATCGGCGAGGAGGCTGCCGACTGCGGTGAGCTCAACACCGTGGTACGGCTCGTAGGTCAGCAGGTTGCGCCCGCTGAGCTTCTTGACCATCTCGTTTGCCGAGGGGATGGAGACACCCAGGTCTTGAGCAATCTTCGAAATCGAAACGGGACCGGAGATGCCGGCCTCCACTGCCTGCGCCACAGTGATCAGGTACATCTGCTCCGACTCGGTGGTCGAGTCGAGTTCAGGTATGGCTGCTACTTCAGTCAGCGTTTCTTCAGGCATACCAAAAACTCTATCGCCGTAGAGCAATTTCCCCCAGGGTCGAAAGTCCCCGTTCTTAGGGCCAGCCTTATGACGGCAGCATCGGTTGTTCAGTCGTGCCTTCGCACCAAACCGATAGCTCTCATCGTCGATTCAGCTCGGGGCGCAGAACGAGAAGCCAGGTGAGCACACCGGAGAGGCCAATCAACACGAGAGAGGCGACACCCACCTCGGCATAGAAGCCATCCTCCGCCGCGCCCCAGATGCGCGTTGCCAACGTCTCAAAACCGATCGGTGCCAGCAGCAGCGTCGCCGGCAGTTCCTTGAGGGTCGACAGCAGCACCAGGCCGCCCCCGGTGATGAGCCCGGGGGCCATGAGTGGCATCTCGATCTCGAGGAAGCGACGCCGCGCCCCAACCCCGAGGGTTTGTCCGGCCTCGTCGTACTGAGTTGGCACGGCCGAGATAGCCGCCTGTGAGGATCGCATCGACTGCGCCCCGAAGTTGAGCACGTAGGCCAGGACGAGCAGGGGGAAGCTCTGGTAGAGCCCGGCCAGTGGGCCGGGAGCCTGAATGGCCCAGAAGACAACAGCGAGGGCAACAACGAGTCCGGGCAGCGCAAACACCGATGTGACGGCGGCCGAGGCCGCCTCGGGTATGAAGCCGCGTCGCCGAGCCGCGCTGTAGGCAACGGGGAGAACAACGAGGACCGCGACAAGGCCGGCCACCGTCGCCGCCACCGCGGAGTTGATCGTGGGGGCAATGAGGAACCCCAGCCCATCCCCAAGTCCCGTGAACCCAGTTCCGATGGTCGCCGACCCGCGCAGGATCCAGATGGCGAAAACGAGGATCGGGGTGGCCAAAGCCACCGCCACCACCACGAGGACGGCGGCGGCCGCAGCGACACGAGCCCTCCCAAGTCGGTAGACGGTCTGGCCGCTTCCGATGATCTGCTGCCGTTCCCGGCGTGACACGAGCAGGCGCTCACCGGCCGCAACCGCCAGAGCGAGCACGGCGAGCACCAACCCCAGTGTCAGCGAGGTGGGTCGGTCGAATAGGCGGGAGGAGAAAATCGCCCGAGTGATGGTGTCGTAGCGCAGCAGGGAGACCGCGCCGAAGTCGCTCAGCGCATAGAGGAACACCAGCATCGTGCCGGCCGCAATCGTGGTGCGGAGCTGCGGCAGCACGACGCGAGCGAAGGTTCTCCGCGGCGTGCTGCCAAGCTGACGCGCCGCCTCCTCCAGCGAGGAGGCCGTGGTGGACAGCCTGCCCAAGAGTGGCAGATAGACGTACGGGTAGCTCAGCAGCGTGAGGACGGCAAAGGCACCCCAAAAGCCCTGCGGTCGCGGCACCGCTGATATCAGCGCACCGGGGCCGAAGGCGGCAAGCAAGGCGGTAGCACCCACAAATGACGGGATCACCAGTGGCAGCGCCAACAGCACCCGCAGGAATCGGCGACCGGGCAGGTCGGTTCGGGTCACCAGGACGGCCAGAGCCGTCCCAACGACCGCTGTTGCCGCCGCCGTCGACGTTGCCAGCAACAGGGACTTCGCCAAGGGCTCGAGCGTTGCCTCACTGGCGAGCGTCCCCCAGAGATCGCCGTCGAGGTTCAGTGCGCCCCAGAGCAAATACCCGAGCGGGAACAGAAAGAGGAGACCAACGATCGCCGTGACGGCTGACGTCGGCTTGGCTGTGCTACGGGCTCTCGAGGCCACTCTCATCGATCAGCTCCTTCGTTCGCTCTAGGCCTCCGCCCAGCTGATCGAAGTCGTATGCCGCCACACCTATCGTCGCAAGTGGCGGGAGATCCGGCCCCGGTTGCACGTCGGCGGCAAGCGGATACTCGAACGTCTCGGAGCTGAAGAACTCCTGCGCCGACTTGCTCAACATGAACGCAACGAATTCCTCAGCCAGATCGGGCGCATCGGTCGTAGCCAGCACGCTGACCGCAGTCACGATCACGAGGGAACCGATGTCACCATCGGGGAAAAAGTAGTTCCTGGAGGCAACTTCCGGGTTCTCTGCCTTGGCCCGAAGGTTGTAGTAGTGATTGACGAGACCCATGGGTACGTCGCCGCGGCCGACGGCCTGGACGATCGCCGTATTGCCTGCGTAAGTCTGCACCTCGTTGGCGGCCAGACCGGCCAGCCAGGCTGCGGTGGCCTCATCGCCATTGGTTTCGCGCAGGGCGGTCACAAAGTCCTGGAATGATCCGTTGGCCGGCGCCACCGCCACTCGGCCGCGGAACCTCTCGTCGGTCAACTCGAAAACGGACTCCGGAAGCTCACCTGGGTCCACGAGGTCCTCGTTGTACACGAGGACGCGGACCCGGCCCGACATCCCTATCCACTCCCCGTTCGCATTGCGGAACTCCGGGGCAACCAGTTCGAGAACATCGCCGCCGATTGGCCTGAGGCGATCGTTGCCCGCAAGGAAGCCAACGGCTCCAGGGCTCTGCGAGATGAAGACATCGGCCGGGCTGCGGTCTCCCTCCTGATCGATGAGCAGAGCCAGGTCGGCAGACTGCCCGTACCGGACCTCGATGTTGATGCCCGTCTCGGCGGTGAACTCCTCGAGGAGCGGGCCAACGAGGTTCTCCGTCCGACCCGAGTAGATCGTGATTGTCTCCTCACTGGTGCCACAACTCGATGCGGTGAGGGCCAAGACGACGAGCATGGTGGTTGCGAGCCGTTTCATCGATCGCTTCCCGCAGTCGACGCCTGCCCCTTCATAAACACTTCCTTGCACGGATCATTAGGTGACCCTAATACCACTACAGCCGTAGGTAAAAAGGGGGCGGCTGGCTATCCCGGTGCCGGGGCCTCGTGTCGATCCTCGGTGCTGGACATGCCTAGAGTCGGGAGCGCCAAGGTATTCGGGACAGCGCAAAGGTGGTCGTGCTCGTGTCTCAGGCAACTCAGCCAGGCATCGAATCGGAAGCGGCGGTCGGACCTGCCTGCCCACCACAACCGAGCCGCAAGCAGACTGAGCGCGCTTTTTCCGTTTCCATGGTCGTCTCGGGTCTCCGCTGTGTCTTGACCTATGTGATCCTGCCCTTTGTAACCCCGTTTCTCGGTCTCGCCCCGGGTGTCGGGCCGGTGCTGGGACTGACATTCGGCACCGTTGCCATTGCCGCCAACGTCTACAGCATCCGTCGGTTCTCGAGGGCGGAACATCCATGGCGCCGACCGGTCACCGCTATCCACATCGGCGTGATTGCGTTCCTGCTCGTGCTGATGACGAATGACCTCCTCGAGCTCGTTGCCTAGCTAGACCGCACGCAACGCGGGCCGGCTCTCGGCATCAGCACGCTTGTGGACGGCAATCGTCACCCCTCAGGACTGCGTCTCAGGAAACGCAACGACCGCCGGGCCCGCGTACGAGATCGAGACCATATCCCCGGGCTGGAAGTTGGGAGCGGACGCAACCCGGACGGTATAGGTGGCATCGTTCAGCGCTACCCGATACGTCGAATCGTGGCCGTAGAACTCGACAGAAGAGATGGTCCCGTCGCCACCCGACGACACAAGTAGGTGCTCCGGCCGAATCACGGCACTGCAACTGCCGCGCAAGCCATTCGCTGCCGGGAGTGACCCGACCGCAGTCGCTATGGAGCCGCCACCGGCATCGCCGGGCACGATGTTGGCCTCCCCTACGAACGAGGCCACCCAGGACGAGACGGGCGACGAGTAGATGCCGGCAGGAGTGTCGGTCTGGAGGATCCGGCCCTCCCGCATCACCGCCACGGTGTCGCCGAGGACGAATGCCTCTTCTTGGTCGTGGGTAACGAAGACGGATGTCATACCCACCTCGCGCATCAGCGCGGCGACCTCGCTCCGAACCTTCCCGCGCAGCTCGCTATCCAGGTTCGAGAATGGCTCGTCGAACAGCATCACTTGCGGTCGCGGCGCCAGCGCCCGGGCCAGGGCAACACGCTGTGCCTGGCCTCCGGAGAGGGCGCCGGGATAGCGCGTGCCGTAGCCGGACAGTCCGACCATCTCGAGCGCCTCATCGACCCTCCCCGCTTCCACCTCTGCCTTGCTCAAACCGAATGCCACGTTCCTGGCGACGGACATGTGGGGAAACAGAGCCCAATCCTGAAAGACCATCCCGATGCGCCGGTACTCGGGCGCAATATGAGTATCGGAGGCGGTCAGCGTTTCCCCGGCCACAACAACCGAGCCCTCGTCTGGCACATCCAGACCGGCGACAATGCGAAGCAGCGTGGTCTTCCCGCATCCGCTCGGACCGAGAAGTACTAAGGCGTTGCCCCGCTCTACGCGGATCTGGGCGTCGCGGAGCGCAACCACGTCGTCGAATTTCTTGGTCAAGCCGACCGCTTCTAGGTAGTAACTCATGTCAACAACACTTTGGGACCGGGCGCTAAGCAGGGTAGACCTAAACTTCAACGTACGGTGAGCCTAATGCCTGTTGTCGAGCTCGTGTTGCGGTCCCCCGGCCCTTCACCGCCGGAACCAGCACAGGGCCATTGCTGCGGGCACTGCTAAGTCGGCACTACCCCGACGAGGTCGGCGATCGGCTTGGACAGGTTGAGCCTGCCGGCACCGGTGGCGATCAGGACCGCCCCATCGTCGGCGACGGCGAGCATCGTGAGGGTGACACCCGGCGCCAAACCATGATTGGCGAGAAAGGACTTGTCGGTGGCATCGCCATCAAGACGAACGACCTCGCCATCTGCGCCGGCACCGAGCTCGCGCAGCGGAACCACTCCTGCCGCTTCGCTCGGGTCGTCAACCGAGTGCGGAATTGGCTTCCCCTGCGGCCCGACCTTCGGGTCACCGAGGAAGTCGGACAGTCGCTTGGCCACATCTGCCGGGGTCACGTGCTCGAACTCGCAGGCAACGGCATCGGCCGCTTGGGGAGTGAGGCCGAGTTGCTCGGCAAGGAAGACCGACCAGAGACGGCGCCGGCGGAGAATCCGTCTGGCGATCAGCTCACCTTCGGGCTGCAAGACCGCCCCCTTGTAGGGCACGTACTCGATGAGACCGCGCGCATCGAGCTTCTTCACCATCTCATTGGCCGAAACTCGCGAGACGTCAAGAGCGTCGGCGAGATATGGCACCGGTATCGGAGCCTCCTGCCCGTCTTCGATCGCCATGGCGATCGTGATGAGGTACATCTCCTCGCTCTCGCTCGTGGCGCCAACACCGTCTTCGACGTCGACTTGGGGCATGACGGACTCCTCGGTAACGCCGATCATTGTATCCAGACACAGGCTCGGAGCTGCCTGCGGAGACGGCCGCCAGGCGTCCACCAGGATCCTCCGGAGATGGTCGGCAGCGAGTCGAGAACGGGCGCAATCTGCCTGCTGATCGGGGCCTTGCGCTCCCCGGCCATGCGCTCAGGCCATGATCCAACCGCCATCGACGTTCAAGGTCTGACCGGTGATGAATGTCGATTCCGGCCCCGCCAGGAATGAGATCGCCGCCGCCAGCTCCTCGAATGTGCCGCGCCGCTTCAGCGCCTGCGACTCCAGGATCACGGCCTCGTAGGCTTCCAGGTCCGGATGCTGCGCCCGCTCCGCGGCCGTGGGAAAAGCACCGGGGGCGATGGCGTTCACCCGGATCTCGTAGCGACCGAGCTCGGTGGCGACCGCCCGCGTCAGGGCAACGATGCCGCCCTTCGTCATCACGTACGGCGCCATGTCGGCCCAGCCCCCGTGCCACGTGATCGAAGCAATGTTCACGATCGATCCTCCCCCGGACTCGATCATGGCGCTCGCCGCCTGCTGGGCGCAGAGGAAGTAGGCCCGCTGGTTGACTGCGATCGTGGTGTCCAATTCCTCGACCGAGACCTCGGGGAACGGCCCGGACGGAAACACCGCAGCGTTGTTGACCAGCACCTCGAGCGGACCCAGCTCGCGATGCGCTGTCGCAAAAGCAGCCTCGATCTGGGTCTCATCGCGCAGATCGCAACCGATCCCGATTGCCAACCCACCCTCGCCCCTGATCCCATCGGCGATCGCATCTGCTCCATCCCGATCCAGGTCGACGACGGCTACCGGATGGCCGTCGCGGGCCAGCCGGAAGGCCGCCGCGCTGCCGATCGCCCCCGCCGCCCCGGTGACGAGGGCACTCATTCGGGTCCGACCACCAGCTGGCGCTGGCGCCCCAGCCCGGCGATGCCCAGCTCGATCACGTTGCCCGGTTGCAGCCAAATCGGCGGGTCGAGACCAAGCCCGACCCCAGGCGGGGTGCCGGTGCTGATGAGGTCACCAGGCTGGAGAGACATGAAGCGACTGACGTAGCTGACCAGCTCGTACACACCAAAGATCATGGTTTGCGTATTGCCGTTCTGGTACCGGTACCCGTCCACTTCGAGCCACATGTCGAGATTGTGCGGGTCGGCAATCTCGTCGGGGGTGACCAGCCAGGGACCAATGGGGGCAAACGTGTCGGCCGACTTGCCCTTGACCCATTGCCCGGTCCCTTCCAGCTGCGCCTCCCGAGCGCTGAGATCGTTGATCACGCAGTATCCGGCGATGTGGCTCGGCGCCTCTGCGACCGAGACATACTTGGCGGGCTTGCCGATCACGACACCAAGCTCGATCTCCCAATCGCCTTTGCCTTCATCGCGGGGAAGCACCACATCGTCGTTCGGCCCGCTGATCGACGAGGTCGCCTTCATGAAGAGAACCGGCTCGTCGGGAACTTCCATGCCGGACTCCTCGGCGTGGTCGGAGTAGTTGAGGCCGATGCAGACGATCTTGCCAACGTTGCCGACGCAGGGACCGATGCGGACGTCGTGGGACACCAGCGGGAGGGTTCTCGCATCGACGCGGGCCAGCCGTGCCAACGATTCCGGTTCGAGGACAGAGCCGGCAACGTCGGGGATGTGGTCGGCCAATGAGCGCAGGCCTCCGTCTTTGTCGATCACCCCAGGGAGTTCGGCGCCACGTTCCCCGTATCGAACCAGCTTCACGTGTTCTCCTTCACAGCGTCATACCACCATCGATCACGTGCACGCTCCCGGTGGTGTAGGCGGATTCGTCCGAGCCCAGATACACCGCAAGAGCTGCGACCTCCTCGGCGGTGCCCAGCCTCCCCATGCGCTGCCGGGCAACAAACTGCGCCCGAGCAGCCTCGGGATCGTCATATGCAGCCAGCCGGTCGGCGAGCGAGGGCGAGTCGACGGTACCGGGAGCGATGGCATTGCAGCGGATGCCGCGATCGACGAGGTCGGCGGCCATCGCCTTGGTCAGCCCGATGACGGCTGCCTTGGACGCTCCGTAGGCGAGTCGTCCCGGAACCCCACTGATACTCGAGACCACCGAGGCCATGTTGATGATGCACGCGCCGGATTCCATGTGGGGTAGGAAGGCCCTGCTAACGAGGAACATCGACTTCACATTGACCTCCATCGCCGCATCCCACTCGGCCTCAGTGCATTCCTCGATGCCGCCGGCATGCACGTAACCGGCGCAGTTGAACAGAACGTCCACGCCTCCCACCTCATCGGCCAGCCTGGCGACGCCGGCCTGATCGGTCACGTCGAGGACCGCGGTGCGCACATCAGGCCGCATGTGTTGCAGGTCGGAGAGGGAGTCCGGGTTCAGGTCTACCGCCCAGACGGTGCCGCCCTCATTGGCATAGGCGAGGGCTGTGGCCCGGCCGATCCCCTGCCCGGCGCCGGTGATCACTGCAACCTTGCCGGCCATGCGACCGCTCATCGTGGTCTCCCTGCTCGGTATCTGTCTCCCGGGGGAATCTACAGCTATGTCCGCAGGGACACATCTCGAGACTCCGCTACGACCGTCCCCGCGCAAGGAGCCGTTTCGGCCCTGTACCCGGTGTGCGGCAACCCATAGGCTTGAAGTGGGAGCCGGGTTCACACGGCTGGGGGAGGAACTGAGAAGGGAGTTCTATGAGAAGGCTACTGCTACTTCTAGTTGTGCTGACTCTGCTCATCGCGGGTGCCGCGGCCGCGGTTGCCAGCAGCGACGTGACCGAGGCCAATGCGGTTGCCGACGATGTAGATCATCGCTGGCGCCCACCTGGGGAGATCACCGAGGAGGTCATCACGTTCGAGAACGAAGGCGGCACGATATACGGCACCTTCGTCACGCCCGCCGACGTGCGCGGCAAGGCCCCGACAGTGCTGCTCCTGCACGGCTTCACCGGGGACCGCAACGAGGGACCCGTCCTGCAACCAGACTTCACCTTCACCGACTTCATGTACGAGCGCACCGCCAACGTCCTTGCCGAGCACGGAATCGCTTCGCTCCGCATCGACTTCCGCGGTTCTGGGGAGAGCCTCGACCAGTTTGGTTTTGAGGGCACGACCTTCTCCGGACAGATCTCGGACGCCTATGCAGCTATGGAGTGGCTGGACGATCAACGGATCGTGGGCGACATCGGAGTTCTCGGCCTCAGCCAGGGCGGCCTCGTCGCCTCCCACGTCGCCGAGTCCCATCGCAAAGTGAGCTCGCTTGTTCTCTGGTCACCGGTGGCAAACACCGTCGACACCTACAAGACGGTCCTGGGTGCCGAGACGGTGCTCACCGGTCTCACCCAGCCGGTGACGGACGCCACCCTCCCCTGGGGAGCGGTAGTCACTCTCAACCAGCCGTTCTACCTGGAGCTGTACACGACCGATCCGGTCGCGGCAATCACCGGCTACGACGGGCCGATGCAGGTCGTCGTCGGCAGCCTCGACGACGTCGTGACCCCCCAGCCGTACTACGGCGAGACGTACTTGGCGTACCACGACGGGTACG
>JASJBC010000076.1 GCA_030066715.1 Acidimicrobiia bacterium | reverse complement strand
CGCAACCGTTGTACCCGGCGCAACAGTCGTCTCCCCCGGCTCCGTCGTCGTAGTCGAATCCGGCGCCGCAATCGTGGTCGCCGGATCGGTCGTGCCGCTATCGCCCCGGAACAGGAACAGCGGCAAACCGACCAGCAGCACAGCTGCTACTGCGGTGGCCGCCCACACCAGCATCGGGGGGCGTTGTTTCTTCTCGGGAACAGTCATGGCGGGTGCCTCCTCCGGGAATGGGGGCGCATCCGGCGCCATTTCCATCAGCCGGTAAGTCAGTTCCCGAACGCGCGGATCATTGCGATCCATTTGATCACTCATCGAGGTACTCCCTGAGTCGTGAGCGTGCCCTGGCCAGGTGGCGCTTGACCGATCCCTCCGAGATCTTCAAGCGCTGTGCCACCTCTGCCGAGCTGAGGTCCTCCCAATAGG
The DNA here is from genome assembly GCA_030066715.1 of Acidimicrobiia bacterium. Classification (GTDB taxonomy): domain Bacteria; phylum Actinomycetota; class Acidimicrobiia; order Spongiisociales; family UBA5794; genus JAAETI01. The sequence goes on along the minus strand of JASJBC010000076.1, from coordinate 15,864 downwards.
TGAGGACGACCGCAGCCCGCTGTTGCACGCTCAACCGATCGACCGCAGCCAGCACGTCGACATCTATCTCATACGGCCAACTGATGGCGGGAGAAGCAGACTTCATCTCCCGCACACGACGCCGCAGTGTGCTGCGATGGTGCGAACGGGCATGGTTGAGCACTGATCGATAGAGATACGCTCGATGGTTGCGGACCTGCGGCCACTCCCTGGCCCGGAAGGACCGCAGGCATGCATCCGTAACCACGTCCTGAGCATCGAAAGGGCCGACGAGACCGGTGGCGAAACGCACCAGGTCGTCGGCGTACTTGCGATAGATCTCTTCGTCAGTCATTACACCCATGTGACGCCACGGGAGACGTTCCCGGGTGACACGGTATTGAGGATTTCTGCCCACGCAAAGGATGGTTCACTGCCAGAGCTAGTCTCCGATCGCATGGACAATCAGGAACCACCCCGACGAACCAGCCGCAACACATGGTTACTCCTGGCCGGCGTGTTCGCGGCCGCCGTCGTCGTCACCCTCATTGTCGGCACCCGCGGAGGCAGCGACGAGCCCGACTTCCCCGACTTGGGCGACATCGCCTCCCAAGACCCCAATCTCCCGGGTGATGCGGAGCCCGCCCCCAACTTTGCCCTCACCACCTTTGCCGGGGACACGTTCGATCTCAGCGAGCATGTCGCCAACGATGGCCGCCCGGTGATCTTGAACCTATGGGCTTCCTGGTGTGGTCCGTGCCGCGCCGAGATGCCCGCAATCGACACTTCGGCGTCGCAACATCCCGAGGTCGCCTACATCGGGGTCGCGGTCATGGACAACGAGAACGACGCTAGGGCCTTTGCCGAGGAGATAGGTGTCACCTACCCGCTGGCTCATGACGACGGCTCGGTTGAAGATGCGTACCCGGTTCTCGGTCTGCCCGCCACCATCTACATCAACGGCGACGGCACAATCGCCAAGACCCACTTCGGCGTGGTGACGGTCGAGTCTCTCGATGAGGAAATCGCCGAACTGTTCGGCTCCTAGCGGCCCCGCCACTGCGGAGCGCGCTTCTCGACGAAAGAAGCCACACCCTCGGCTGCATCCTCGGTGAGAGCAACGGTGGTGAGGCCGTTGTGGAGGTGATCGAGAGCGGCATCGAGCGGCATGTCCTCGACCGCATAGAAAGCGTCCTTACCGAGCGCGAGCACGGCCGGCGACACGGCCAGCAACCGATCGACGGTCTCATCTACCACCGAGTCCAGCTCTGCTCGAGAGGTGACGCGGGAGACGACGCCGAGACGGAGAGCCTCGTCGGCCGAGATGCGCCGCCCGGTTGCCATGAGCTCGAAGGCAGCCCGGCGCGGGATCAATCGTTGCAGCACAGCTGTGATCATCATCGGCCACAGGCCAACGTTGACCTCTGGGGTGCCGAACATCGCATCATCGACGGCGATGACAATGTCGCAGGCCGCGGCCAAGCCAAACCCGCCGGCGAGGGCATGGCCGTTGACTCGAGCGATGACGGGCTTGCCGCAGCGGCGAAGCGAACGGATCAGATCGGCGAGAGCACCCCTTGCGTCGTGATCGGCCAGCGGTGCGTCGACGAAGCGCCCGGTCAGATCACCCCCGGCGGAGAAGGCGCGGTCTCCGGCGCCGGTGACGACGATGACGCGCACCGCCGGATCGGCGGCGGCTTCGTTGACCCGGCCGGCCAACTCGCCCATGGTCTGCAACGACATCGGGTTCCGTCGCTCCTGGTCATCAATCGTCAGTGTGGCCCGGTTGCCGGCAACTTCGTATCGCAACAATGCGCTGCCCTCCTCGGACTCGAGGATACCCAGTGCTAGCGCTCAGGACTCGGCTAACGTCGCGCTCATGCTGTGGCTGTTCGTGGTGCTCGCCGTCTCCGTGGCGGTTTCTCTGCTGCGGGGAGGGAAGCTCTCCAATATCGCGGAAATCTATGCCCGCGGCTGGTGGCTGCTCTTCGTCGGCCTCGGCATGCAGACCGCAGCCAACTTCATCAGCACCGACCAACGGGAGGTCGCGGTTTGGCTCGTGCTCCTCTCCTACATCCCGCTGCTGGCCGTGGTTGCGCTCAACCAGCGCCTCCCCGGCATGTGGATCGCCGGAATAGGCATTCTCATGAACTTCACCGTCATCGCCCTCAACAACGGGATGCCGGTGCTCCCCGAGGCGTTCGAGCTGGCAGGTGGTGATCCGGAGCGGATGATGCTGGACGCAAAACACGTGGTTCTCGACAGCGAATCACGGCTTCCGTTCCTCGCCGACATCATCCCGATGCCGGGCTCGGTCATCTCGCTGGGTGACGTGTTGCTGGCGGTCGGTCTCGGCGTCTTCGTCGAGGATCAGCTCCACCAACCGCTGCGGCTCTTCCGCCATCGGGTTCAGGGCCTGCCGGGCTCCGCCGCTGAGCGTGACGAGCCCTAGGAGATCTCGCCGCGGAACTCGAGCACACGACGCAGCGAACTCGTGACGTCCGGATCGAACTCGTAGGCCGACCCGCGGTGCAGTTGCTCTACAGCGTCGATCGGACGCAACCCCATCTCGTGGACGGCCTGGTCGTAGGCGCTGACCACCTTGATGATCTTCGACGTGGTCGACACCTCGGGATCCTTCTCCTGACCCGGGGTCCGGTAGGGAAGACATTGGTCACCGACGATCTTGGAGACCTCGCCGAGATGTGGGGCCTCGGCGATGATCTGCGAACCCCATCGGGCGATGTCGGTATCGGTGAACCCGGCACGCAGGATCGCGGGCTCGTTGAGGGTGATGCGACCGATGTCGTGCATGTAGCCGGCGTACTCGAGGTCCTCGACCTCGTCGGGGTGGAGACCCATTTCGCGGCCCATATCGGCAGCGAGCCGCCCCGTCCGCACCGAGTGGCCCATCGGCGCAAGACCGGCCACCTCCGGAATCTGCGACAGCGCCTGGATGGTCTGGCCGTAGGTGACCTTGGTCCCGTTGTAGCGAGCGAGCGCTTGGTGGGTGAACGAGTAGGGCACCGCGGCAACGAGGATCGCGGTCCAACCCAGGACCGAATAGGCGACGCCGACCATCGTGCCGCTGAGGATGAGAACGGTGATCGCGGACCAGTCCTCGAGCCCGGCAAGCCACAGATAGCGCACCGAGAGATCCGCACGCTCGAGACCGATCAACGATCTGGAGACGGCGCGCAGGCCGTGATACACGAGGCCGCCGAAGATGACGCACACGATCACTACATAGCCTTCGCGGGGGGCGACGGCCGAGAAGTCGAACCCCGGCACGCCGAACGCAGTAGCGACCAAGTGGTACGTACCCCCAAAGCCGCTGATCGCGATCACCTCGGCGAGATACTCCGAGTTGAGCTCGGTCAGGTCGATGGGACGGAAGATGAGATAGAGCAGCCAGGCGAGCGTCAGAGAGACGGCGTAGATGGCTGCCGCGGTGAGCGCATCCGCGACCGCGATGGGCACGGCCGCGGCCGCCGAGATGCCGAGGTAGACCCGGTTCCCGCTCATTGCCGGAACGGTGAGCATCAGTGCTCCCGTCATCAGCAAGGATCCGACGACTACCGGGGTTGGGTTCCCCCTGGCGAGGAAGGCGAGGGCGACGGCCGCGATGCCGAGCACGACGAAGACAACCATCGCAAGTCTGTACAAGCGCGCCCTGGCCATGTGGTTCCTCGCTGCCGTCCACTCGAGGTTCGACCGTTCTCGGCACGAGGTTATCCACAGGCAGCTGATCCGGCAAGGAATCCGGGTAGACCACGTGCTCTGGCTAGGGTTCGAGCAGCGAAGCGAAGAGAATATGGAGGGCTGAGTGTTCGACAACGAGGAATTCGAAGAAACGATCGCACAGCTCGAGGCCGTTGAGGCCGCAAGGGTCGTCCGCAAGGGTGGCAAGATCGTAGAACTCCACGTGCTGGCCGCTCCCTCGAAGTCACCGAAGCAGGTATCGCGGGATATCCAGTCGCTGGCCATGGCCCGCTACGGAGTCAACATCGATCGTCGCGTGATCTCGGTGGTCCAGCTTGCCGCCGACAGCATCAAGCAGCGCACGCTGCAAAGACCTGCCTTGATGCGGATTCGGGAGCAAACCGACAACACGAGGACCACCCTCACAGTCACGCTGGCATGGCAGAACGGCGAGCATGTCGGGTCCGCATCCGGTCCCGACGCAGCATCCGCCCGTCTCCGCCTGGTCGGTGAGGCGACCCTGCACGCAATGGAGTCGATCTTTGCCGACACGCCGCCACTGGCCCTGGACGCCATCGGCACTGCGGGGGTCGGGATGCGAACTGCGCTGATTGCGGTGATCGTCTTCGCCGGCAAGCAAGGCGAGGAGCTGGTGGTCGGGAGTGCGCTCTCGAGCGGCGACCATGACGAGGCTGCGGTCAAAGCTGTTCTCGATGCTCTGAACCGCCGCCTGCCGGCGATCATCTCGTGAAACCACCCGACCATCACGATCCGGCCGCGCTGACCGCGCAAGGGGCCGGGGTTGCGGTCACCCCGCATCGACTTGCCACCGAGGCTGCAACCGACATCATGAGACAAGGCGGCAACGCGGTCGATGCCGCCATCGGCGCCAATGCAGTGCTCGGTGTGGTCGCCCCTGAGGCATGCGGCATCGGCGGCGACCTCTTTGCACTTATCCACAATCCCGGCGACGCAGGTCCGGCGGCACTCAACTCCTCAGGTCGCGCCGGTCAGGGCGCCAAGGCCGCGCTGGTCCGCGACCTTGGCCACGAGCAGATTTCGATCGATAGCCCATTCGCAGTGACCGTCCCGGGATGTGTGGACGGGTGGATCGCCATGAGTCAGCGCTTCGGCACCATGCCGCTTGCTACGGTGCTTGCGTATGCCATCCACCATGCCGCAGACGGGTTCCCGGCATCCGCCGAACTAGCCGCAACCCTGCAACGGCTGCGCGAGGTGCTGGCGCCGCAGGACGCCGCGTCGGGCCTGTATTCACACGGGGAGGCTCCCTCGGCCGGAGAGCGGCTGCGGCGCCCGGAGCTGGCTGCGACCCTCCGCGCCATCGGCCGGGATGGCCGGGAAGCTTTCTACGACGGCCCGGTTGCCGACGCAATCGTGACCGCTACCGGCGGGGTGTTGCGACATGAGGACCTGGACCAGCAGCAGGCACACTGGATCAATCCGATCAGCATGTCGGTCATGGGTTGGACGGGCTGGACCATCCCGCCGAACTCGCAGAGCTATCTGACCCTTGCGGCAGCTTGGATATTCGAGCAGCTCGATCCGCCACGCGACCCCGAGGATCCGAAGTTCACCCACGCCGCCATCGAGGCCTATCGCGCAGTTGCCTGGGAACGGAACGACCTCGTCGCCGACCCGGACTTCGCTCCGCTCCCCGCCGCACAGTTTCTCGATCCGGCGCGTCTCCAGGAACGTGTCGACGAGATCTCGATGCAACGGCGGACTGCATGGCCGGCCCAACACAGAGCATCAGGCGGCACCGCGTACCTGACGGTTCACGACGGCGACGGGATGGGGATCTCTCTGATCCAATCCAACTATCACGGCATTGGCTCCCGAATCGGCGTCAACCGCGCCGGGTTCTTCCTCCACGACCGGGGCTCGGACTTCACTCTGCAGCCGGGCCACCCCAACGAGCTCGCCCCCGGCAAGCGGCCATTGCACACGTTGTCGCCGACACTGTGGACCGAGGAAGGCCGGCTGAGGATGCTGCTCGGGACCAGGGGCGGTGACTTCCAGCCGCAGACGCTCCTTCAGACTCTCACCTACCTGCGCTGGGCGGGACGGCACGAAGCTGCGGCCCAGCTCTCCCCTCGCTGGACGACTGAGGAGTGGCGAGCCGGCGACCCGACCGTGGTTGTCGAACCTCACCTCGGCGATGCGGTTACCGCCGGTATCGCTGATCTCGGCCACCGCGTCCGAGCAACGGAGGGCTGGATGGGCGGTTGGGGCCCCGTGTCCATGATTACGACCCGAGATGGGATCGCCGTGGGCGCGGCCGACCCACGGGTCGCCACGTCGGCAGCACTACCGGTCTAGGCGCCGTCCAGCTGCGACTCGAAGAGGCTCTCGTCGGCCGGCGGGGTCGGGCGCCGCCGCGCCGCCCTTCGTTTCTGGATCCTGTGACCCCAGGCCAGCAACACCGCCAGCACGATGAAGCCGACGAAGATGCCGACGCCGATCCAGACACCAAAGTTGCCGCGCGGGAACTCGTCGCGGATGGAGATCCGCCATCGGTTCTCCAGATCGGCCCAGGTCGCCTGATCGACAGCCCGCAGGATGTCCGTGCCTTCCTCGGCAACGGCGTAATCGATGAACACGCCCATCTGCGAGCCGACGAATTGCGGATCGAAGAAGAAGGGGTCACCCTTGACGTCGCCGACCCACACTGCTGCGTCCTCCAACGTCCGTTCCTCCGGGTTCGGATCATCGAGGTAGATCGCCACAACGAGCTGGGACCGGTACTGAGCCAGCCGGTCGGTGTCGCGAGCGAGGTACCAGTGCGCGATTGTCGAACCAAGCGGCTCCGGGTAACCGTCGGGAAAGCCCAGCTCATCGGCAACGTGCCAAACCGCGATGTGGGGAAGACCGTAGGCGATCGCATCGTCGATCGTCCGGGTCTCGACCGCGGATATGGCCATGATCTTCTCCTCGGCGAAGACGCCAACGTGGAGTCGCTGCCCTGGTGCCACCAGATCGCTGAATACGGGAGACAGCTCCGGTGTTGCCAGGCAGACTGCCGCACCATCCAAGCCACCGAGTTCAGCTTGGATCAGGTTGGCGACTCGCGTCACGTCCGCGGCGAAGCGCAGCGACATTGCGTTGGTCATTCCTGCCGTGGCAAGGGTGACCGGCGCGTCGACCTCGTACGTCTGCCAGTCCGCACCGGGGAAGCGGCTCTCACAGCGGGCCGCGTCGGCAAGAGCCGGCCCGGGAGCCAGGAGGAGTGCAAGCGCGGCCAGTGCCAAAAGAATGGATTGCCTCACCTGTACAACTCTACCCAGGACTGATCGCCCAGATAATGGAGTTCCTGAGGTTGCCGCAACAACCAGATCGCATCTAGCCTTAGCACCGGCGTGCGTTGCGCCCGGTCATCCGACCGAATTCAGGAGCGGATTTACTTCGTGCGGCCTCGTTTTCAGATCTCTGCGACCGGATCATTGATTGTGATCCTCATTGCCGCGCTTGGCCTTGCTGCGGTATCCGTTGGCGGTGGTGAAGAAGAACCACCGGCGCCGGCGGCTACCGAGATGCCGAGCGCGCTTTCGTCGCGCGTGGCAGCCGCAGGTTTCGCCACAGGATTCGAGCTAGTACCGGAAGCCACCGCCGCACCCGAGTCCACAGCATTCGTGGTCGAAGCCGCTCCCGCCCCTCGCACCGAGCCCAGCACTACGACGACGCCACCGACCACCACGACGAGCACAACGACGACGACCACGTCGCCGCCGCCGACCACCACAACCACTCGCCCGCCCGCGACAACGACGACCACAACCACGACCACTACTACGACGACAACCACAACCGAGCCGCCGCCGACCACCACTACTACCACCGGCAGCACCACGACCACCACCGCACCGCCGGTCGAAGGTGGCCCGCGCGACGTCGAGGAATGGCGGCCGCTGGTGAGCCAGTACTTCCCGGAAGGTCTTGTCGACGAGGCGCTGTCCGTGATGAGGTGCGAAAGCCTCGGGGATCCCCTGGCCTACAACTCGTCCTCGGGCGCATCCGGACTGTTCCAGTTCATCCCGGGCACGTGGGGGTGGGCGTCACCGAACGCAGGCTTCTCCGGAGCTTCGCCTTTCGATCCTGAGGCCAACGTCGGCACTGCCGCGTGGCTGGTGCAGGAGTCGATCGACGACGGCAAGGACGCCTGGGTTCACTGGAGCTGCAAGCCCTGACAAGTCGGAGAATCGCCCGCCACCGTCCTAGAATCGGCACGTGTTGAAGAAGCTATTTCGTTTGGCCGTTTTGGTGGCACTAGCCGCGACGATCGTCTGGCTCACGAGGGAGCACCTGCTCCCCAAGCCGCGAGTCACCGGGGAAGCCCTGCCCCACTACAGGTCTACTCCGCCACCGCCGCAAGCCGAACCAGACGACCTGACCGTCATCAAGGGCATCGGCCCGGCCTTCAGTGAGCGTCTCGGCGCAGCCGGAGTCGTGTCGTACCGTGCTCTCGCAGAGTCTGACGCGGCCTCGGTTGCCGAGCAGATCGACACCAGCGAGGCTGCGGTAGCGGACTGGATCGCACAGGCACAAGCCCTGCTGTCTTGACCGGCCACGGCACTACTGCCTATCAGCTCGACCCGGACCATCTGGCCGAGCTGCTTCCCGGTGAGCCGAGGTACCGCACCGACCAGCTTCGCGAGTGGCTCTACCGCCATCCGGTGCTGGAACCAGAGGAGATGACCAACCTCCCCGGTGCCGTCCGCGAACGGATTCGGGGCAGGCTGTGGCCGTTCACCCTCGAGATAGAGCAATCGGCCGACGACGGCAGAACCCGCAAATGGCTCTTCCGCACCCCGGACGGCGCCTCGATCGAAGCGGTGCTGATGGGGTACCGCAAACGCACAACCCTGTGTATCTCTTCGCAGGCGGGCTGTGCGATGGCGTGCACTTTCTGCGCCACCGGCCAGTTTGGGTTCGAGCGGCACCTGGATGCGGGCGAGATCGTCGCCCAGGTGACGTACGCCAATGCCGCGTTGCGCCGGAACCCCATTCCAGGGTCACCGGAGCGTGTGACCAACGTCGTGTTCATGGGCATGGGCGAGCCGCTGGCCAACTACACCTACTTGCGCGACTCGCTCCATCGCATGATCGACGTCATCGACATGGCGGCACGATCGGTCACGGTGTCAACCGTTGGGGTCGTCCCGGGAATCCGCAAGCTCGCCGACGAACCGTGGCAGGTAGGGCTCGCCATCAGCCTGCACGCTGCCGACGATGAACTCAGGGACACGCTCATTCCCCTCAACAAGAGGTACCCGCTCGACGAGCTGATCGCAGCCGCACGCTATTTCTTCGAGACGACGGGGCGACGCATCTCGATCGAGTGGACCATGATGGACGGGGTCAACGACACCCCGGAGCAGGCGAAGAAGCTCGCCGAGATCTCTCGTCGGCTGCGGGCGCACATCAATGTCATTTCGCTGAACCCCACGCCGCTGACGTCCCACCGACGGCCGGGGAGACTGGCCATCCAGGACTTCATGACCCGGCTCGAGGAACATGGCGCCAACGCCACTTATCGGGAGACGCGCGGCCAAGATATCGACGCAGCCTGCGGCCAGCTCCGAATCAGGGGTGCAGAACAGAAGGGAACCACATGAAGCTCGAAACGGGGATGAAGGCGCCCGCCTTCACTCGACCCGACCATGAGGGCAATGCACGTAGCAACGCCGATTTCGCCGGCAACGGGGTCGTGATCTACTTCTATCCGAAGGCGTTCACCCCCGGCTGCACCACCGAGTCCTGTGACTTCCGCGACAACCATGACCGGTTTTTTGCCGCCGGCTACCAGGTCGTCGGCGTCAGCCCCGATCCCGCAGCCGATCTCGCCCGGTTTCGCGCTGAGTACGACCTCCCGTTCCCGCTGCTCAGTGACGAGGATCACGAGATGGCCGAGGCCTTTGGGGCGTGGGGAATCAAGAAGAACTACGGCAAGGAGTACGAAGGCCTCATCCGGTCTACCTTCGTTGTGGATGCCGAAGGTGTGATCGAGGAGGCGTGGTACAACGTGCGAGCCAAGGCGCACGTTGACCGGGTCGGCAAAACTGTGCTCGATCAAGGCTGACCCAACACAACTCATCCACTCAGGCGACAGCACGAGTCGGCCGATACGATCCTTATCCGACCAGAGGGGACACGATCTTGAAACCCGTTCGCAAAGCGATATTCCCGGTAGGCGGGCTAGGTACCCGCTTCCTGCCGGCAACCAAAGCACTGCCCAAGGAGATGCTTCCGGTTGTCGACAAGCCTCTCATCGAGTACGCCGTCGAAGAGGCCCGGGCCGCAGGCGTCGAGGAGTTCATCTTTGTCACGGGTCGGGGCAAGAGTGCCATCGAAGACCACTTCGACAATCACCAGGAACTGGAGCGTACGCTGACCGAGCGCGGCAAGGAGACCGAGTTGGGTCTCATCAACGGGTCGAAGCTCCAGCCGGGACAGATCGCCTATGTGCGCCAGATGTCCCCGCTCGGCCTCGGTCACGCCGTCTGGTGCGCACGAAATCTCATCGGCGACGAGCCGTTTGCGGTGCTGCTCGCCGACGACCTGATCAAGTCCGACAAACCGACCCTCGTCGAGATGGTCGAGGTCTACGAGGAGCACGGCGGCAACGTTGTGTCGCTAATGGAAGTCCCACACGAGCACACCTCCCGCTACGGAGTGGTGACCCCAGGTGCGATGAAGGGCGAACTCGTGGAGATCGAGGGCCTGGTGGAGAAGCCCGATCCCGCCGACGCACCCTCCAACCTGGCGATCGTGGGTCGCTACATCCTGCAACCCCAGGTGATGACCTACCTCGGTGAAGGGAAGTCGGGTGCGGGCAACGAGATCCAGCTGACCGACTCGATGCTGGAACTGGTCGGGCAGAGCCCGTTCCACGGCCTGCGTCTCAGCGGACGCCGCTTTGATTGTGGCAACAAGGTCGGATTCCTCGAGGCCGGCATCGCCTTCGGTCTCGATCGCCCCGACATGGGCGCCGAACTTCGCGACCGGATCAGCGCACTACTGTCCGAGTAGCACCGACACCGGGACGACTACCCTGTATCGATCGATGATCGATCGTCCTCATCGTTGACCACAGGAGAGGCACCAATGGGCAAACTGCACGATCTCCACGCCGCGGGCCAGTCAGTCTGGCTCGACTTCATCCGCCGTGACATGCTGGGGAGCGGAGAACTCGACGCCATGGTCGGGGATGGCATCCGCGGGCTCACCTCGAACCCCGCCATCTTCAAGAACGCCATCGGTTCCTCCGACGCGTACGACGCCGCCATCGCCGCAGCGGTCGCCGCCGACGCCGCCGCCACTCCCCTGACTGTGTTCGAGGGCCTTGCGGTCGCGGACATCCAGGATGCGGCCGATGCCCTCCGCTCGGTGTACGACGAGAGCGCCGGCGGCGACGGCTACGTGAGCCTGGAGGTGTCGCCTCATCTTGCCGACGACACTGCGGGAACCATCGCCGAGGCCCACCGGCTGTGGAATCTCGTCGATCGACCCAACCTGATGATCAAGGTACCGGCTACAGCCGAAGGTATCCCGGCCATCGAGGACCTCATCGCAGCAGGCATCAATGTGAACGCCACTCTCATGTTCTCGATGGACGACTACGAGAACGTCGCACAGGCGTATGTGCGCGGCATTCGGCGCGCCACCGACCCCTCCGGCATCGCCTCTGTCGCCTCTTTCTTCGTCAGCCGGGTCGACACCAGCACCGACGCCGCCCTGGAGAAGAACGGCTCCGATGCGGCATTACGGCAGCGGGGCAAGGCAGCCGTGGCCAACGCCAAGCTCGCCTACGACCGCTACCGCGAGATCTTCGAGGGGGAGGACTTCGCAGATCAGGTGGGACGAGGCGCTCGTGCCCAGCGGGTGCTGTGGGCCAGCACCGGGGTGAAGAACCCGGAGTACTCGGACGTGCTCTACGTCGAGCCCTTGATCGGCCGGAACACCGTGAACACGATGCCCCCGGCCACCATCGATGCTTTCGTCGACCATGGCGATGTCGGCAAGGCGGCCCTGACCGATGATGTTGCGGCGGCCCGTGACGACATCGCGGTGCTCGCCGACTTCGGCATCGACTTCGACGACATCACCGCCGAGCTCAAGGTGGCAGGCGTCAAGGCGTTTCAGGATTCGTTCGACGATCTCTTGGCCACCGTCGCCGAGAAGATCAAGCAGCTGTAACGGTCAGCAACGGGAGCCGCACCTCGAAGACACTCCCCCCGTCGTAGCGATAGCTGATCGAGCCGCCCATGAGTTCGGTCAGCTGTCGCGATACCGAGAGCCCCAAGCCCACCGACCCCGGCACGCCTGCACCTGCCTCGTGACCGCGCTCATAAGCGGTGAATATCCGCTCGCGATCGGCGGTGGAGATACCGATGCCATCGTCGAAGACCCGGAGGAGCGCCTCCCCTCCGTTCTCGATCACGCTGACCCGGATGTGCGGGCCGCCGTAGCGAATGGCGTTGGTTATCAGGTTGCGAATGATCTGTCGGCACCGGATTGGATCGGCGTGGCCGGCGACACCATTGCCGGTCACATTGATGCGGGCCCGATCGCCTAGCGAACAGGAAGCAACGACCTGATCGACACAGGAACGCAGATCGACCATCTCGATATTGAGTGGGACCTTGCCGATGTCCGCTCGAGCCGCGACCAGCAGGTCTTCGATGAGATCACCCATTTCCCGGCTCTGATCGGCGATCAGGGAGATGAACTCTGCCATCTCCTCCTCGGAGAAAGCGCGCCAGCCCTGCTCCAGCTCCAGCGCCAATCCGGCAACGACCGTGAGCGGAGTCCTCAGCTCGTGCGACACCGAGGCCACGAACTGGTCTTTGGAGCGCATCAGCTGATCGAGCTTTGCCCGCGCTCTCGAGCGGGACACGGCGGAGCCCAGGATCGCTGCGGTTGCGGCGAGCGAGTCCTGGTCCTCTTCCGACGGGACAAATCCGCTGCCTGCGGCCGCAATCACCCCATAGGCCTCCTGCGGTCCGGTCAGCGCAATGGCGACACCCTGCAGATCTTCCCCGTCCGGATGGCTCTCGCCGGAAAGCCGGTGCGGTTCGTCACCATCGGGGATCTCCGTGACGCGAGCCTGCACGTAGCGAAGCAGCCGTTCCCGTTCTCGTACCGAGTCGACGCGGTATGCCACCGCGGTCGTGATCAACCCGCGTCCCGGCTGCTGTTGCGCGATGAGCACACACTCAGCATCCAGTACGTCGCACACCCGGGCGGGAGCATCGCTGAGAACGCTGAAGACGTCTGTCTCGCGCAACGCGAGTTGTGCGATCTCGGCAAGGGTTTGCTGGCGGACCGCCCGACGACGCAGCTCGTCGTTGAACTCCTGCTCGCGGGTTACGTCCGCAAGCGCACCTTCGAAGATCTCGACGCCCCCATCCACGATGGTGTGGCTCGAGTCACGAACCCAGATCGACCGGCCGTCGGCCGTCTCGAGAGCGGAGATCTGGTTTTCCAGCAGACCCTCGTCCACCTGAATTGCGGCCAACCGCGCCCGTTCCCCCGGATCGGCATAGAAGCTCGAAGCACTGACACCGACCAGTTCGTTGCGATCGGTGATGCCGAGCATCGTGGCCAGCGCCTGGTTGGCGTGGACGATGGTGCCGTCGAGCCGGGTTCGATACATCGGGAGCGGCAACTCGTCGAAGAAGCGGTGGAAGCGCTCCTCGGTCTCCCGCAGCGCCAGCAGGGCAGCGTGCTTCTCGTCCACTGGATCGAATGCGCACTGCACAGCGGGAGAACCCATGTACTCCGTCGGGACCATGGTGAGATCGCAGCGGATGACCGAACCGTTGCGACCCGCTACCGCAAAGTCTTCCACCGACAGAGGTTCGCCGGAGTCCTGGATCGTACGAAAGCTGGCAGACGCCAGCTCGGCAGTCTCCGCAGAGAGCACCTCATCGATCCGACGCCCGATCACCGCATCGGCGTTGCCGCCGGCGATGACGGAGATGACCCTGTGGTTTGCATACAGGACCGTGTTCTCGTCGAACACGACCACCGAAGCCGGCGAATGCTCGAGCAGTTGGAAGAACTGCCGATCCCGGCGCCGGTTGCGCATCCGATCGAGAACCAACAGCACCACCACAACAACGGCGGCGGCAAAGGCAAGCCAAGGCATGGCAGGTATATCGTCAGCTTCGGCCTTCGCTTGACCGATGCTGCCGCCGGTTGTGCCGGCGGCCGTTGCTGCCTAGAAGGGAACCCCGACTGCGTCGCACAGGAACTCCATGAACGGAGCCGAACGCTTGCACAGGTCGGTGAAATCCTCCATGAATTGTTCCGACGTGATGGTCTTCTGCGTGAGCCCGGTGGAGGCGATGAAGTCCTTGCGCTTCAGGTCGACGATGAGCGGGTGATCCTCGTCATAGCCCTTGGGCGGCCGCTTCAAGGAATCGCCGCCGATGGCAAACACATCGGTGAACCGCTTGCCGCGGGACGCTCGCTTCCATGCGGCCTGTTCCGCATCGATGTGCTCCCTGATCGCATATGCGACCTTCGTCTCCGGACGCCAGAGGCCAACACCCATGAAGCACTCGCCCGGCTGGAGATGGACATAGAAACCCGGAGCGTGGGCATCCTTGCCGGCCCGGTGGCGGAACTGCATCCCCGTGTTCAGCTTGTAGGGGGTCTTGTCTTTGCTGAAGCGGGTGTCCCGTTGGATGCGGAACAGCGAGCCGCCAACCGTGCGTGCGTCGGCAACGAAGTGCTCGCTGATCTTCTTCAAAGGGGTCGCAAAATCGGTGATGAACTCGAGAGCAGGCTCTCTGACATGCTGCTCGTAGGCATCCTGGTGCGCCTTGAACCACTCGCGATCGTTGTTCTCCGCAAGCTCCCGAAGGAACCCGAACAGCTTGGGGGTGAAGTATCTCTTGCTCATGGGCACAACCTACATGGCGCCACCGACACATGGCAGGGGTTCGTTCCAACCACGTATCCTCTGCGACATGTTCCGCAAGCGCGCCAACCGAATTCGTGGTGTTGCCGGTTCGATGGACGGCGCCACGATCCTGATCACCGACGCAACCTCGGGGGCCGGCCCGGGGATCGTCCGGGTCCTGGCAGAGGCCGGAGCCACCGTGATCGCAGCGTCGGCGGACTCCCCGCGCCTCGACGTGCAAGTGCACAAGCTCGGTGACACCCCGACCCCCGTGGTAGCTATCGGGGAGGACCCGAGCCTGGCCCCCGACGACTTCCTGGCCGATCTGCCCGCTCCGCTTACCGCATTCGTCGCCAATCCGGAACTCGAGGACCCCGAGTCGGTGTCACGTCACCTCGCACTGGCCGAGGTCGTTGCGGCCGGCATGCGGGACCGCGGCCACACCGGAACCATCCTGCTCATGTCCGGAATCGAACGCACCGGGCCGGCCGGACCCATGGCAGCGCGCATCCAGGTGGAAACTGAGAACATGGCCGCAGACTTGGCTCCCAACGGCATCCGGGTGAACGCGGTTGCGGTGGGGCCGGTCGGGGCCAACCGACGTGACAGTCCCGTGTCGAGCCGGGCCACTCCGCTCGGCCATGTGACCGTACATCCGGTCGAAGTCGGGAAGGCGGTCTGGTTCCTGCTCAACGAAGGGCTGAGCGCGGGTATGACCGGTACCACCCTCAAAATCGATCGGGGGGCATCGCTGCTACGTCCCGACTGGTGATACATTCGCCCGGGGGTCTGACCGAGCCGGAAGCGGAGCGGGCCAAGGAGATCTGAAGTGGGGACCACAGGCAGGTGGCGACAGTTGCGCTCGCGATTCCCGCGGTCGCGGCGCGCCCTCATCCTGGAGATCCTGCTCTCGATCGTCACCACGCTTCTGCTCATCCCGGTGCCCCTTGTCGCCCGCTACGCCGTCGACGACGCGATCTCAGTTTCCAGCCCTGGCCGCATCATCGGTGCCGGCGCCGTACTCATCGCTCTTCTGATCGCAGGTGAACTGGTCGGGCTACTGCGCCGCTTCCTGATGGCTCACGAGGGCAAGATCGCCATCGCCCGGCTGCGCCGCGATATGATCGCAAAGCTCCACGATCTGCCGATCTCGTACCACCGAAGAAACCCGATCGACCGCGCCTACGAGCAGATCATCGGTGCGACTACGGCAGTCGACGCAATGGTTCAGGCAGTCCTCACGTCGGTCATCCCGT
>JASJBC010000049.1 GCA_030066715.1 Acidimicrobiia bacterium | reverse complement strand
AAAAGCCAAGGTTCACAATGGGAAAAAGTCTTTATCTTTGATGAAAGCGCGGCCTTTCAGGCTAATAAAAACAATTGGCTTTACACGGCGGTTACGCGTGCAAGTGAAGAAGTAATTGTTGTGAAGGGGTATTAGTTATGAAGGAAGGAACAATTAGTTTACTTATTGGTTGTCACCAATTTATAATGCACCCGCTTTGCGTTTTGATTGCGTGGCATAAGGAATACCGGTCATGGCCTAAGTTTTGGCAACTTGTTTGCATTTTCTTTCATGACGTGGGCCATTGGGGACTTGACTATTTAACGGACCCTGAACAGAAAAAACGCCATTGGAAATTAGGCGCTTACTATGCTTATAAACTGTTTGGCCGCAAGGGCTTCTTCTTTGTGGCCGGTCATGTCACCCGTTCAGGTTTCCCGCGTTCCAAGCTATACATTCCCGACAAAAGATCATGGTTGGAAGCGCCTAATTGGTGGCTGAAGACTAATAGCATATTTGAAGATTTTGGTAATTGGTATTCAGAAAACCCCGCCGAATGGAAGAACATTGTTAGGGAAAATTTGGATAACGGTTGCCCCAAAGGTTCACATGAATTGTATCTTGAAAGGAAGCATAAGTAATGGGGCGGCGTTATATCAAACCAGGGGCGGGGCAACTGCCCATGTTCACGCCAAAAAGCGTTTGGCGTCCGCCAACATGGGAAGAATTGCCGCAAAGTTGGAAGGATGCAAGACGCGTAGGCATTGACATTGAAAGTTGTGACCCAGGGCTTAAGAAAAAGGGACTTGGCCCCGCTGTTAGACGTGATGGTTTTATGGCGGGGTTTTCTTTTGCCATTGAAGATGGGCCAAAGCATTACTTGCCGTTTGCCCATGAAGGCGGCGATAATTTAGACAAGACCGCCTGTTTAACATACCTCCAAGACCGGCTAAAAGAATTTGAAGGGGAACTTGTTGGCGCTAACCTTCAGTATGATCTTGATTACCTGTTGCACAACGGCATTACGTTCCCCAAGGTTAAACGCTTTAGGGATGTTCTTATTGCGGAACCGTTGATTGATGAATTGCAATATAGATACAACCTTAACGCGGTTTTAGAACGGCATGGCTTGCCGCCAAAGGATGAAGCGCTTTTAAGGGAAGCCGCCCGTGATTATCACCTTGACCCTAAAGAAGACATTTGGCGCTTACCGGCCCGTTACGTTGGCCCCTATGGTGAACAAGACGCCTTTGCCCCGTTGGGTTTGTTAAGAAGACAGGAACGGGTTATTGATGATCAAGACCTTTGGGAAGTGTATAACTTAGAATCAGACGTTATGCCGGTCTTGTTAAGAATGAAGCGGCGCGGCGTTAGGATTGATTTCAAACAACTTGCAAAGGTTGAAAAATATACTTTAACCGAAGAAGAAAAAGCGCTTAGGATTGTCAAGGATAAAACAGGCATTGACATTGGGGTTGGCAACGTTTGGAACGCTAACATAATAGCCCCGGCGCTTGAATATATTGGGGTGAAACTTGGTAAAACAAAGGAAGGCCAACCCAACATAACAAAAGATATTTTAGAAAGTATTGACCACAAAGTTGCATCTTCTATTGCATGGGCAAGAAATGTCAACAAGGTCCGAACAACATTTGCCGCTTCAATCCGCCGCTATGAAGTAAAAGGGCGTATTCACCCCCACTTTAATCAATTAAAAAATGAAGATAGGCACGGCGTTAAGGGTGCCGCCTATGGTCGGTTAAGTTCAGAAGACCCGAACATACAACAACAGCCGTCAAGGGATAAAATACTTGCGCCCATGTGGCGGAAGATTTACATACCGGAAGACGGTTGCCTTTGGTTTGCCGATGATTACAGCCAACAGGAACCACGGCTAACAACGCACTTTGCTTACATTTCAGGGTGTAAGGGTGCCGGAAAAGCTGTTAAGAAATATAACGATGATCCAAACACGGACAACCACGCATTCATGGCCGAATTAACCGGCTTGGATAGAAAATATGCAAAGAATATCTTCCTTGGCCTTTGCTATGGCATGGGCGGCGCAAAGCTTTCCCGCTCCCTGGGCTTACCAACCAAGATGATTAAAAACCACGTTGGTTTTATGATTGAAGTGGCGGGGGATGAAGCCCAGGCGATACTTGACCAATTCAACGCGCACGCGCCGTATATCAAGACCCTTTCCAAAAAGGCTGAACGCCGCGCCCTTCAAAGGGGCTATATCAAGACTTTATCAGGGCGGCGGTGTAGATTTCCCAAAGATGACAAAGGCCGCTTTGATTGGGCATACAAGGCGCTAAATCGACTAATCCAGGGAAGCGCCGGGGACCAAACCAAACGCGCCCTTGTTGAAGTTGACAAGGCCGGTTATTTTCTGCAATTGCAAGTTCACGATGAAATTGACGGAAGCGTTGAAAAGAAGAAGCACGCGGAAGAAATTGGTGAAATCATGTGCAACGTTTATTCGTTAAGCGTTCCGTCTAAGGTTGACGTTGAAGTTGGGCCAAGTTGGGGGGAAGCCGCATGAAGATTGAAGAACAACTTATTGAATGGGCTAACGGAAATAGTATTCACAATGAAGAACGCGGGGAATGCTGCCCTGATTTTTCTTGTTGCGTGCCGGAAGCCAAGGCGGATAAAGACGTTAGGCAACGCTTTTTAAAAGCTTACATGGAAAATGATCAAAGGTTGATGGGTGAAATGTTGGGCAACTTTCTTGCTAACATAATTCAACACAAAACCGGCCAAATTCCTTATGTTGCGGGGCTTGGCGTGGATAAAGGAAGAATTCATTGACCGTTTACGTTTTGCATTTTGATCCGCCTTACCGGCACGCGAAGCATTACATAGGTTACACGGAAGACTTTGACGTTAGGTTTGAACGTCATTGCAACGGGGGCGGAAGTCCGTTAGTCAAGGCCGCGTTGGACGCCGGTTCAATTGTTAGCGTTGCGCATGTCTTTCCAGGGGCGGACCGTGAATTTGAACGCAAGCTTAAGAACCGCAAAGACACGCCCCGATGGTGCCGGTTATGTGATGGGCCAAGGAAGGTTAAAGTGCCAACATGGCAAATGAAGTAAAGACAATGAAGCCTTGGGTGATTAAAGCGCTTAAACCGATTGATGCTGTATCCGTGGAAAACCGCGTTGGCCCAGGTACGCCGGACGTGAATTTTGTTGACGGTTGGGTTGAACTGAAAAGCCTTGACACAAAACCTAAAAGGTTGGATACTACAAAAATTAAAATTGACCACTATACGCCACAACAACGGGCTTGGATAATGCGGCGATACTTGAAAGGCGGCAAGGTCTTTTTACTTCTTCAACTTGAAAAGGAATGGTTTCTTTTTGATGGTCTTTACGCGGCGCGTTATGTTGGGAAAGTGCTTTATCAGGAATTAGTTGATAACGCCCTTGCCTATTGGCCTAAAAAACCTAAGCCCAAAGAATTGTTAAAATGCTTCCAAGCCAATTAAAATTTTCTGAAAGTCTGTTTATTAAACAAAAACGAATGCGGTTAACGCAAAAGCAAATGGCCGCTTATTGTAATATCAGTTATGCGCGTTTTCGTTGTTGGATGCGTGGGGAAATAAGGAAGGGCGAAATTTTACCCATCATTCACCTTGGCCCTAAACTGAAACCAATGGAAGTTTGTATAATATTAAGAAAAAGGAAAGGGCTAAAACAAAAGGACATTGCCGATAAACTTAACCTTACAACCCCGTTGATTACGATGATGGAAAAAGAAAAAATTGATGGTCAACGTTTGCTTTGGTTTTGGGGATTGAATAGAAATGGGGAAGAAACAAGGCGTAAAGCCGGATAACGGCGCGGCGTATGATTTTCTAAGAAAATGGCAACAGGGCGGACCTTGGATTTTAACAGCCATAACTATTGACCGTAAAAAGATTGAAACAAAGACTTTTACGGAAGAAACCAAGGAAGCGCTTTATACATGGTTGACTAAATATAACGGTGAACGCAATATTTACTTCCATGTTAACAGTTGTCTAAAAGAATTAACCCGCAAAGCCGAACGGGAAGACGTTAAAAGCCTTGATTGGCTTCACGTTGATATTGATCCGCGTGCGGGGGAAGACGTTGAAGAAGAACAAAAAAGGGCGTTAAGCCTTTTACAAAACCCACCCAATGAAGTCCCCAAACCAACCGTTATCATATTTAGCGGCGGCGGTTATCAAGGCTTTTGGAAGTTAAAAGACCCGTTGCCGGTTCATGGTGACCTTGCCAAAGCGGAAGACGTTAAGCGCTTCAACATACAACTTGAAATTTTATTTGGTGCGGACCAATGCCACAACATTGATCGCATAATGCGATTACCGGGAACAATCAATTTACCCAATGCCAAAAAAGTTAAAAAGGGACGGAAAAAAGAATTAGCGGCGTTAGTTGAATTCAATGGTAATGTATATGACATAAAGACCTTCACGCCCGCGCCCCTTATTCAAACAAAAGAAGATGACGGCTTTGCCGGAAACACAGTTAAAATAGAGGGGGAAATTCCAAGACTTGTTGACGTGCATGAAGTTGATAAACATGCTGATAACGGCCCCGTTCCCGATTGGTGCAAGGCGTTAATTGTTTCCGGCCAAGACCCCAATGACCCCCATAAATACCCTTCACGTTCAGAAGCACTTTTTGCCGTTTGTTGTCAATTGGTAAGAAACGGCGTTGATGATAAAGTTGTTTATTCGGTTATAACTGATCCTGATTTTGCCATTTCGGAAAGCGTGCTTGAAAAGGGCCGCACGGCTGAACGTTACGCATTGCGTCAAATCGAACAGGCCAAGGAAAATGCGGTTGACCCTTTCCTTATGAAACTAAACCAGAAACACGCGGTTATTGGTGATCTTGGCGGGAAATGTATTGTTGTTTCGGAAGTCTTTGACCATGCCCTAAAGCGAAAGCGCCTTAGCCGTCAAAACTTTAGCGACTTTAGAAACCGTTACATGCATAAACGCGTTCAGGTTGGCATTACCAAGGAAGGCGGACCGGTAATGATGCCCCTGGGCAAGTGGTGGCTGGAAAATGAATCAAGGCGGCAATTTGAAACAATCGCCTTTGCGCCTGGGCGTGAGTTGGAAAACGCTTACAACCTTTGGAAAGGTTTCGGTTGTGAAGCAATAGCCGGGGATTGTGAACCATTCCTTAACCATCTTTTTGAAAATATTTGCCAGGAAGATCAAGAAAACTATGATTACCTAATTAACTGGATGGCGCGGGCCGTGCAAAAGCCGGATTGCCCAGGGGAAACGGCGGTTGTGATGCGCGGCAAACGTGGCACCGGTAAAAGCTTTTTTGTTAAAGTTTTCGGTTCATTATGGGGACGGCACTTTTTAGCGGTATCGGACCCTAAACATTTGGTTGGATCATTCAACGCGCATTTGCGCGATTGCGTTATTTTGTTTGGTGATGAAGCGTTTTTTGCCGGGGACAAAAAGCATGAATCCGTTTTAAAAATGCTGATTACAGAAGAACTTATTACCTTTGAAGCCAAAGGTGTTGATGCTGAACCAGGGCCAAACTATACGCATCTTTTACTTGCTTCAAATTCTGATTGGGTTGTCCCCGCCGGAACGGATGAACGGCGCTTTTTTGTGGTGGACGTATCGGAAAAGCGGCGGCAAGATTCGGATTACTTTAGGGCCATTAACCAACATATGTTTGAACAGGGCGGACGCCAAGCGCTTCTTCATATGCTTTTAAACCATGATCTAAACGGCTTTAACGTGCGCAAAGCCCCGGCAACGGATGCTTTGCGGGAGCAAAAAGAACTAAGCTTTGCCCCTGAAATACAATGGTTTTATGAATGTCTTCAACGGGGCCGATTATGCAACAACCATAAGAATTGGGAAGATTGGGTTTTAACGCAAGACGTTTATATTGATTGCATCGAAAACGCTAAATTAGCCGGAATTAACCGCCGATCTTATCAAACAACACTTGGCCGAATGTTTAAAAAGCATGTTCCGCGTGGTTCAGTTTACCCGTTGAAGAAAATGCGGAGCTATAAAAGGGAAATACCAGACCCCGAGTTTCCAGGCACAATAAAAGTTGTTGGTCAACGTGATTTTTTTTACAAATTTCCGCCATTGAATGAATGCCGCGCCTTTTTTAGTGAAGTGTGCAACGCTAAGTTTGAATGGCAAAGCATTGAATTGCATGATGACGATTTGCCACTTGACAATAACGGAAAGGAACCATTTTAAATGATACATTATATTTGGATCATACCGCTTGCATTTTATTTGGGGGCCGGTTTTGGCGTATCGGAAGCCATAAGGATTGGAGGCGCAAAACAGGCGGGGCAACGTGAGTATTTAGCCGGATTGTTTCTTTGGCCCCTGTTGTTAAGGAACGTGGCAAAGGTTAAAAAAGGATTGACAATAAAAAAGCCTTGATTTAGGTTTAAGGTGTATTTGTGCCGGATAGCACGTTTTAATAACCCGCAACATGAAGGAGCAAAGAAAATGGCAACAAAGGACGCCAAAGGCAAAAGCGCATTGACGGCAAAGACGGCCGCGCCTAAAGCGGCGGCACCCGCAACCCCGCCGGAAACGGAATTCAAGCTTGAAGGCGGCATTGCAATTCCCGCACGGCAAACCGCCGTCAACAAGTATCCGTTCAGGCATATGGAAGTGGATGCCAAAGGGGACGGCAAGGCCAAAAACACTTTCCGCGCACCGACCACCGGCACCCTGGATAAAGAAGCGGCCACCAAGCTTGGCCGGTCCATTGGAAGTGCGGCAAGCCGTTTTGCCAAGGGTGCCGGGAAAAAGTTCACAACGCGTGTCCTTCAGGAAGGGGACGGTTTTTATGTCCGCTGTTGGCGCGTTGAGTAGTCACCCCAAGGGACGGTTTTCTTAGCCGGTAACCGTCCCAATCCCCATAAGCCCCCGGTCCGCCGGGGGCTTTTCTTTTGCCTGGGTGACAAATCCTGTCAAGACCAAATCCCCCCAACATTCCCTAATCATTGCAAATAACATACAGGGTGACAAATTTTGTCAGTTGGTGACAAATTACGTCACTTTTGCGCGTGTTCTTCCTGTTAGCTAATTTTGCCTAAGCTGTTAACTTATTGTTTTCATTGAAAATAAAAAATTTTTGCAAAAGTGTTGACATGGCACGGGCAATGCATTAAGTTAATAGCAACAACGCACACAGCACACCCTAAGAAAAGGAGCAAACAAAATGGCTAACAAAGTTTACGAAATCATCACCGGCAAAATTCTTGAAGAACTTGACAAAGGCGTTATTCCTTGGCGCAAGCCTTGGAAGGCCGCAAGCGGTTCCCATACCAACATTGTTAGCGGCAAGCCTTACAATGGCGTTAACATCATTCTTCTTGGCATTGCCGCCTTCCGTGGTGGTTTTTCTTCTAACTACTGGATGACCTTCAAACAGGCCAAGCAAAAAGGCGGAAGCGTGCGCAAGGGTGAAACCGGAACGCAAGTTATTTTTTGGAAAGTGGTTGACAAAAAAGTTGAAGATGAAGATACCGGCGAAATCGAAATTAAAAAGAACTTCATTTTACGTTATTACACGGTTTTCAACCTTGACCAAGTGGACGGCGTTAAAGCCCCGGTCACCAATGAAGAAGTCAATGACCATTCCCCGATTGAAGCGGCGGAAGCGATTGTTGACGGAATGCCCAACAAACCGGAAATCAACTTTGGCGGAAGCCGTGCCTGTTACGTCCCCATGCTTGACGTGATCAACAACCCTGAACTTAACGCCTTTGGCCTTCCCGAAGAATTTTATAGCACCCTGTTCCATGAACTTGTCCATTCAACCGGCCACAAAGACCGCCTTGACCGTTTTGAAAATAACACCCAATTGGCGGCGTTCGGGTCCGAAGATTACAGCAAAGAAGAACTTGTTGCCGAAATCGGCGCGGCCTTCCTTTGCGGACATGCCGGAATTGAAAACCAGACTTTAGACAACAGCGTTGCTTATATCAACGGTTGGCGTGAAAAACTGACCAATGACCCTAAGCTTATCATTCACGCGGCGGCGAAAGCCCAAAAAGCGGCGGACTTCATCTTGAACGCGGCCTAACAGCAAACGGCCCCCGGTCCGCCGGGGGCCACAAGAAAAGGAGCATTAGCCATGTTAACGCACGCCTTTTTTGATTCGATTAGTGATAGAATTCCCGCCGTTGGTTTCACAATGATTTTTTCCGATGGTGAACACTTGACCGGTTGCATGTATTCAGACGGTCCGGACCCTTACAACGCAACGGATAAAGAAATTATTGACAGTTGCAATAAAAGCAATCCGGAACGTTGGGGCAAAGTGGTTGCCATAACGGACAAGGTTAAAACTTGGTGTTGGCGCGGCAAGCGTAAATAAACCCGCTCCCCCTGGGCCAATCGCCCAGGGGCCAAAAGAAAAGGAGCGTTTGACATGCCTGTTAAATTTGAAGACTTTCACGATTTACCCTTGACGGTGATCAACAAAGCAATCAGGGCGGCGGAAGAACTTGCCCAAAGTGCAACGGTTGGCGTTTGCGTATCTTGCGGGGCTATCGTTAACCGTGAAGTTGTTGACGCTTACAACCATCAATACGGTTGGCTTCTGGTGCCGGAAATGCGTAAGCAATGGCTTTCCATTCATTGTCATAAATGCGGCTATGATATTAGCCTTGACAAGTTGGGGGTGCGGCGGTGATGACCGGTAAAGTGTTGTTAGCCATGAAGGACGCGGAAGAAAAGGCTTGGAAAGCCTTGGCCGGATATAAGTTTTTAATGTTCGGTTACCATGCGGCAAGGTGGGTTAATTACAACAATCTATTAGACCACAAGAAAGGAAGCCCATTTAAAGAAGCGGTTCAGTTGGCAAGAAACGTATTACAAAGAAAAGGAGCATAACCGATGGCGGATCAACTTTATTACACCATCATTGTTGTTAGAACAGGCAAGGGCCAAGGCCGGTTAGAACTTCACAATTCACTTAAGCGCAAAGACGTTGCCAAAGGAAGACCGCGTTGCCGCGCCAAGGCCGTTGATTTTCGGGACAAAGAAAGTTACCGCGCCGCTATTGCCAAAATTCAGGCATGGCGGACCGAAATGAATTTAAGGTTTTTTGGAAAAGAAGTTGAACCGGAACGCCTAACGTATTACGATTAACCCGCCCCTACCCCCTGGGCAATTGCCCAGGGGGCTTGACTTGGCCGTTTAATTTTTGTAGTATGGGGGAAACCACAGAAAAGGAGCATTAGCAATGCAATTGTTTGCCACAAGTCCGGACCCCGTTGAATCCGCCAAAGCCTTAGATGACAAACGCGTTAACAAGATGACCATTGAAACCGCGCAAATTATATGCACGGCGGAACATCTTAACGGGCGGGATGCGCCTTACAAGCCAACCCATGTCCATCACCCTTGCGTCAAGTGGTCGGCTGAATCCTTATCAAATCTTTCATGGGTTATTTTTCATCACTTGGCCCTTGCCGATCTATACACCCACGTTACCGGAAAAACCCATTTGTCTTTTACCAAGGTTGGCAAGATTTATGAACACCTTGCCGATTGGTCAAACCTTCCTTCCGTCTTCGTCAATTGTGCGTGTGATCGAAAATCGGGTATTGACTTTACCCACGTTGAAGACGTGCATGAAGCTTATCGGCTTTATTTGTGCGCCCGTTGGCCCAATGACAAACGGCCCCCGGTATGGAAGAATCGCGCCCAACCCGATTGGAAATGATATGTTACAAGACTTCATCATACCAAATTCAAAAACTTTAAAGCGGCTTGAAACGGCGCTTGGCGTCACTTTCACCAATGTTACCTATTCAGACAGGGGCGCGGTTGTGGTTTCCGTTGACCCAGGCATTGCCGTTGTTTTGAATGACACTTTGCATGTATGGAAATCCCTTCACGCTATTGACAAAAGTTAGCAATATCAATAAGACGTGAACAGAAAAGGAGCATGGCCCATGAAGCGCCGCAACCCTGATAAAAAACTTGTTGAATTGATTCTTGACCTTGATCAAAAAATACCTTCAAAAAAGACCCTGGTTGCCGGTTCAACGGAATTTGTCAATGAATATTCCACAAAGCACTTATTGCGCTTATTTCGCGTTCTTTTAATGCGGTTGATGCCAGAACAGGCGGAAAATTTGTTTGGCCTGTTCCTGGGGGCGTTAAGCCCTTCCAGCATTGAAAAATTAGCCGTTTTCTATGGCTTTGACATGGAACGTTGGCTTACCCTGGAAAATGCCTGTAAATGGGATAGACTTTTTAAAAGAAAAGGCAAGGTTTAGATGCCCCGTTATACGGACAAACAACTTTTAGACTTTTTGCAGTTGTTAACAAATCGTAGACGCAACACGGGAAAGGTTGTTATTAGGGAATCATCAAAGGGTGGCGGTTGGCGTCTTATGGAAACAGCCAATAAACACGGGGTTAAGGACGTTCGACAAGCCATAACAAGGGCATTAGACGCGCACCCATTTTGCACAAGATGCCACGCCGTTGATACTAAGTTAATTCAAGAAATTGACGGCATAAAAAGACCATCTAACGTAAATACGGAATACAGGGTTTTCATTTTTAGATGCCTTAAATGCGGTCATAACTTTAGTTTTGAAAAAAGGCTTGACTTTTTGTAAAATATACCGATAATAGGAAATAGAAAAGGGGATTAGCTGTTAACTAAGAAAAGGAGCATTAAAAGTGAAACGGTTTTTGATCATTTCTGTTTTTTTCCTTATCGTTTTGTTTCATCTTGGCCGATTTGCCAAGACTTGCTTTGACGATTTTTCCGCCAACGTGGGCCGCGCCTATAGTGTTAGCGCCTTGGAAGATAAGGGTGACTAAACATGAAGGCGCACGCACAAAAAAACAGCCTTGAAATTATCGACTATGACAACGGCAACCGTGTCTTTGCCTTGAATGGTCGAATGATTGCCACTTATCACGCCCAAATTATCAATTGCGATTGCGGCCAATGGGTAGGTGTTTGCAAAGGTTGGAATTATTCGCTAATAGGATTATGCGGGGATAAGCTTTTTGTGCGTAACCATGCGGCGGGGTTGAAGACCAAGGAAGAAGCAAAACGGTCGTTAGCTATCCAGAAGCGCTTTTTTATTAAAATGATCAAAAACGAAATTCAAAGGAGATTTGAAGATGCGAAGCTTGAAAGCAACGCGTGGGGAACGCAAGGCCAGGACAAAAGCGCAATCCGTTATAATTCGGGAACATGACGTTTTAGGGGAACGCTTTTGCACTTTCAACTTGGCCCAGGGCAAAGGGCGCGGGGTTGGAATTGTGGAAGACAAAGACTTGACCGGCAAGAAGACAATCCGCGTTAGCGTGGTTAGCTTTGGGGCGCGGTCCATGATAAGTCACAAGTTGAACATGACCATTACCGGTCAAAACATCAAACGGCATATCATCAAAGACGGTGTAAAATTCTTCAAACCTGGGATTATTCCCGTTAGCGGATATTGAAGGGGGACTTATGGCCCAACCGATCATGTTAAGGTTAGATGAAATGTTTGGAAGCAAAAACGTCAACGCCCTTCCAGTATTGCGGGAAGACACGGTTTACTTATGCGGACGTTGCCGCATTATGCGTTATACGGCGGTTCAAGTTGAAGGCGAATTTGGCCGGAAGCGTTGCCCAACGTGCGGGGAAACCATGCTTTCCGTCAACCATGAAACGGGGCGGCAAATACTCTGCAAGACCTTATTTGAACCGCACCAAGACAACCCCTTACGTCAATTGATCCGCTACGGCAAAGAAAAAACGCGCACCGTTGTTGCGCGTATCGTTCGCCGTGACGTTGGACAACTGGCGGCGGACTTCCAGGCCAAGGGGCTTGACGGCCTAACCACGATTTCAACAACCGTTTACCATAAGGAAATTGAACAGGATGGACAACCCAAACCGCCGGGAAAATGATCTTAAGTTAAACCATAATCAAAAGTTAACCCTGTTGCGCCGCTTCCTGAACGGGGACGCGCCGGAGAACTTTGACCCCTGGGCAAATTGGGAACACGCCCAGGGGATTATAGGCGGCATTCGCAAAAAATGCACCATTCCGGAACAATTGCGCTTTGTCTTGTTTTTGCGCAAAGAAATTGCGTTCCAATGCGGATACGCCCGCTGTTCCGCCTGGGGCATGGTCTTTGGCATGACGCCTGTTAGCATAGCGGAAGCGGCAACCAAGTTTTATGTTGAAACACGCGCCAAAAAATAATATCCGTTGGTATGCGCCGGGAAACCTTGAAAATTTGGGGGATAGGCCATGCCAACCAAGACCGGGGATTTGTATTTTAATTGGCGCTTTGTAACGATTATTGGCACCGTTATTGTTGCCGTTTTTTCTTCGATCGCATGGCTTGACACACGCATTGAAGACAAGTTTGCAACCAAGTTGGCTTTAAGCGGCATTGAAGACAGGTTACAGAAAAAAGTTGATGACGCAACGCTTTTACTCCACTTGCGTTTTAGTTCTATCATTCTTGAAAACCTTGAAACGCTTGAAGCCGAACTTGCCAGGGCCACGGACAATAGCCCTGAAGTTGCCAGAACATTACGCAACCGCATGAAAGAAATCAGGGAAGAAACTAAAGACTATATGCGGGAATATATTCAAAATGAATGATTGGAATGGATTTGACACGATTGGTGTTTTAATTGTGGTTTTTTCGCTTTTAACCGCTGTGGTTAAAGGCTAAACTTTTAAGCGAAGGGGAGCAAAGAAGATGGAAATAATTGAACAGGGTGCGTTTCTTGAATATATTCCGGACTTGGCCGCGCAAAAGATTGAAGCCTTTGGCCGGACTTGCTACAAATCGGAAGACTTGATTACCGCCGATAGCGCCGCCGGATTTATTGACAGGATTATTAAAAGCGGCCATGAATCCGTTATTGAACATCTTTCCGCAAGCGTGCGGTTCATAACGGACCGGGGCGTTACACATGAATTGGTAAGGCACCGTTTAGCGGCCTATTCCCAGGAATCAACGCGGTACGTCAACTATGCCGGGAAGAACATGCAATTTATCTTGCCGGTATGGATGGAAGAACGTTGGCTTGGTGTATGGACGCCGGAACAGGTTCTTGATTTGCTGAAAAATTATGGTGAACTTGCCCCGCCTGAAGTGGTCTTTTTAGCTTCTTTATCAAACGCACAAGCGCATTATAACCAATTGATCAAGCTTGGTTGGAAAGCGCAACAGGCGCGGAACGTCTTGCCCAATTCGCTAAAGACGGAAATTGTTGCAACGTACAATTTCAGGACGTGGCGGCATATCATCCGGCAACGCACGTCCAAGGCCGCGCACCCGCAAATTAGAAAGCTGATGCAACAGGCCGCACGCAAGTTAAGGGACGCCGCGCCGGAATTTTTTACCGATTTGGAAGATATCTGTTTTTACGGTTGACAAAAATTAAAGGCTGATATAGCTATTTAGAGTGTTTTCAAGAAAAGGAGCATACCGGCTAAATGAACTGTCCTAATTGCAAATCCGTTAGAATTGAAAATTTATTTCTTGTAATTGCTGATATTCCGGATGTTTCCAATTATCTTCATGCCGCCAACGTGGAAGGAAAGGGCCAATGATTTATTGTTCAACTTTTGTCAACGCCGCTGCATTCAGGGACCATTTCTTACAGCTACGGCTTGACACGCCGGAAAGTGAGCAACGCGCAACCGTTATGCGTATCTTTGGCCCTTCCTTTTTTTCTTTGTATGACTGTAAACGTTTTGACAAACAGATTAACGCCTTTGGCTTAAGACGCCTGGGGGAAGTTGCCCGTGTTCACGGTGCGGTTAAATTCTTCCCTGATTTTGAAAGTCTAAAGCCTAATGAATGGGCGCTTAAAAAAACTATTGATCATCTAACTGCTTACCATGCTGTTTTCAACCCCGATACCACCCTTGACGGATACTTTACCAAAATTCTTTTTATCCCTAAAGCCAACCAAGGTGAAAACATTCGGCATTGCCTAAAGATCATGAATGCAAATTTTGCCCATAGAACTTTTAGCATTGTCCCAGGTGAAGTTATGGGACGTGAAAAGCTTACAACCATTGTTGATGACGAACGGCACCGAATCTTTGTCCGTTAGGGTATATTATGACAAGTGTTGAACGCAAAATTAAAAGAATGATCAATTACGGAATTACTCTATTGATAATTTTGGCTTTTGTGTTGGTTTCACTTCATGCAGTAACCTTAACATCAAAGGGGGTGGTAAACCATGTGAAAGACCCCATATCAACATTATTTTTTATTCACTAAAGGAACGTTAAACGCGTTTGTCTAAACCGTTGTTCCTGTTTTGGTATGGTTTGTCTAATCAGGATGAAACTAAAGGCGCGGTATTCCGCAAGATACCGCGCCTTTTATCCCTTGGGGGCTGTCATGGGAAAAGTTGCCAGGGCGTTAGCAAAAGCCAAAATTAAAAGGACCGATAAGCCAAGCGAAATGCCAACACGCGAATTGGTCAAGGTTATCATTGCCGGAACGTCCGGCCAATTGCGGGAATGTGACGCATACATTTTAGAAGCCGTGAACCGCCTGTTGAAATTGACGGAAGACTTTGAACGGCTGAACGTGGCAATAAGAAAGATTTACAAATTTAGCAAAGGGCGCGGCGGCAAATGATAAGAAGATCAAATTGCCGCATACTTCACAGTCAAATAACGCCATTGATCCGCGTTAGTTCCGCCGCCATATGGTACGGGCCAACCTATTTTTCATCAAATGGTTACTATCAGTTTGAAACGTGGTGTTTTTCAGAAGACAAGCGCCAACGTTCCTTTCAAATTATCCACGGAACACATTACCGAATTGACGCCGCCTGGATCATTGATGCCGTTAAGATTCACCAGCATATTAAGCGCAATTTAACTGACAAATTTTGTCACCCTTCCAATTTGGCATAGCACTTAACAAGCTGTAAACATTGCGTTTTATAACGTGGTGACAAATTGCGGCAAAGGTGACAAATTACGTCACTTTTGCGTGAATTTCGCGTTAACAATCACTTTGGCTTTCTTGTTAACTTACTGTTTTCATTAATAAAAATATTTTTGACCAATTGTTAACTTTTGGCACGGCACTTGCTCTATAAGTTAGTAACTTTAACGCAACAAAGGAGCAAATAACATGAAATGCCCCGCCTGTAACAGCAAAAGCCTTACTGAAATTAAAACCGCTTCCGTTTACACTTGCGACGATTGCGGCGCAATATTCGGCCAAGTCTATCTTGGCGATTCTTACGGCTACGTCAAGCCCATGATGACCGGGGAAGACGTACCAGCGGACAAGACCCGTTATTTTGACTTTACCTGTATCGGGTCTAATGGCGTTACGCGACGGCACGGTTGGTATGATCCGTCCACCAAGAAAATCGTTCAGGTGGGTTAACAAATCAATCCCCCTGGGCAAATGCCCAGGGGCGGGGGTGTTTTATGCTTATAGCGCAAGGAAACGGAATTGATTTTTGGCTTATCGGAACGGACGTTTACCGCTCACGCACGGGGGCGGTAAAAGATATTTATGGTTTTCCTCAAGATAAGCGTTGGGAATGTACCCACTCCCATTGGGAACGTTACCGCGATCTTTTTAGTTGGGCAAAAGACGTTAGTTGACAAATTACGTCAACCAAGTGACAAATTACGTCACTTGGTTGACATTTCCTGTTAGCCTTAATTTTGACCAACTTGTTAACATAGTGTTTTCATTGATAAAAATATTTTTGATCAAACGTTAACTTTTGGCACGCGGATTGCTTTATAAGTTAGTAACTTTAACGCAAACCAGGGAGCAA
>JASJBC010000048.1 GCA_030066715.1 Acidimicrobiia bacterium | reverse complement strand
ATTGATGGCCATCGGCTCTTTCGACTGGAAGGCGAGTCGGGAGTATATCCGCCGCCCCCGGTTGGTCATCCAGAGAGGAGAGAGGTGACGAGGAAGGTCGTGCTCCGGTCGGTGATACCGGTGGTGCTCATCATTGCGGCCGCGGTTGCTTTCGCCGTCTTCGAGCCGATTCAGGTCTTGCCCCGGATCCGCATCGCCCCCGGCTACCTGCTCGTCAACCAGGACGCCGAGACGATCACGTCGGAGGATGTCCGTGGCGACATCGTGCTCTACAGCTTCACCTATAGCGACTGCGGTGACGAGTGTGCCGAGATGAACAACACGGTCGCCGAAGTGCAGAGCAGGCTCGGCGAGGCTGATACGGGGGACACCGACGTACGGTTCATCACGATCTCGTTCGATTCCGAACGGGACGACCCCGAGATGCTCACCGAGTACGCCACCAGGCTCGGTGCCGACACCGCACAGTGGGAGTTTGCCACGGGCGATCCGACCCACCTCGAGAACGTCGTCAAGTCGGGTTTTGAGGTCTATTACCAGCAGCGCAGCGACGGCACCTTCTCCTTTGCGCCGGTGTTCGTCCTCGTGGACGGGTGGGGCGTGATTCGAGGCGAGTATCGGTATCAGACAAACGCCTCCGACGCCGACAAGATCGTTCATCACCTCGACATCCTGGGTGAGGAGGTTCGCAACTCGCACGGTGCGGCCTCGCTTGCCTACGAGGCTGCGCACTTCTTCCTCTGCTATCCATGACGGTCACCCGAAAGCGGATTCTCATTGGTCTCGGCGTCGCGCTGCTAGGTGTTGTGGTGGCGTGGTTGCTCGTTCTCCCGAGGCTGCGTCCCCATGTCTTCGGCGGTGCGGTCATTCAGTCCAACCAGAAGGCGCCCAACACCGAGCTCGTCTCCGCCGATGGCCCGGTGCGCATCAGCGATTTTGCCGGGAAGGTCGTGGTCGTGTACTTCGGATACACATTCTGTCCCGATGTCTGCCCGGCGACGCTCGACAAGCTCGCTGAGTCCGTTGCTTTGTTGGAGGGCAGAGCAGACGAGGTGCAGGTGGTCATGGTGTCGGTGGACCCGGCGCGGGACACGCCGGAGATGCTCGAGGAGTACGTGACATACTTCCACCCGGACTTCATCGGGGTCACGGGCGACGAAGCCACTGTGAACCGGGTGGCGACCCTCTACGGTGTCGTCTACCGCCAGGCCGAGGGTACCGAGGCAACCGGGTACACCATCGATCACACTTCGACCGTGATCCTCGTCGACAGGGAGGGCTATCTGAAGCTGGTTCTTCCTTTTGAGGGCAGTGCAGAGCAGATCGCATCCGATATTGACTATTTCCTGGGGTAGCCGATGGACATGAAGAAGCTGATGGCAGTGACGGCGGCGGCCGGTCTCGGTGTGATCGTCGCATTGGCGCTTCTTGCGGCCACCCGGGCACCACACGAGTTCACGGCAACCGTCTACTCCTCTTCTGCTCCTGCCCCGGAGTTCGAGCTGATCGGAGACAACGGAAATCCTGTCGCACTGTCCCAGTTCGAGGACGAGATCGTTCTCCTCTACTTCGGCTACACCTTCTGCCCGGACATATGCCCGGCCTCTCTCGCCGAGCTGGCCACAGCGACGTCGGTCTTGAGCGAGGAGGAGCGGGAGGCGGTGCAGGTCATGATGGTCTCCGTCGACCCCGCCCGTGATACACCAGAGGCCTTGAGCGAGTACATGAACTTCTTCGATCCGGCGTTCATCGGGCTCACGGGTTCCGACGCCGAGATCGCAGCCGTGGCCGCCGACTACAACGTCTACTACCAGGCAGAGGAGGGAACAGCGGCGACCGGATACCTGGTGGACCATTGGGCCGGTGTCTACGTGATCGACCGGGGTCAGCTGATCGCATCATTCAGTTTTGGGACGAGTGGCGAACAGATCGCCGCCGACGTGCGGGAGTGGCTATGAGCAAGAGAATCATCATCGATACAGATCCCGGCCACGACGATGCCTTTGCCCTGTTGATGGCGCTGGCCTCATCCGACGAACTCGACGTGAGGGCGATCACCACAGTCGCCGGCAATGTGCCGATAGACAAGACAACGTACAACGCACTGCGGTTGCGCGAGCTCGTCGGTTCCGATGTCCCGGTCTATCGCGGCTGCGCCCGACCGATGGTCAACGAGTTGGTGACGGCCGAGTACGTCCACGGTGAAACCGGGCTCGACGGCCCACACCTTCCCGAGCCCAGCCGTGATGTCGGCCCCGGCCACGCTGTCGATTACCTCATCGACGAGTTGCTCGGCGCGCCGCGTGCGGCCACGACGGTGTGTCTGATCGGGCCGATGACCAACATGGCGATGGCGCTGGTCAAGGAACCACGCATATCGGCTCACATTGCCGAGTTCGTGATCATGGGCGGCAGCTTCAAGGAGGGTGGCAACGTCACGCCCACGGCCGAGTTCAACGTCTACGTCGACCCGCACGCGGCCCATGTTGTCTTGGCGAGCGGGGTACCCATCACCATCATGCCTCTCGACGTGACCCACCAGGCGCAGGCAACGCCGGAGCGAGCAAGCGCGTTCCGTTCGCTCGGCGATCCAGTGGGGAGCGTGGTGAGCGCCATGCTCGACTTCGCTTCGAGGTTCGATATCGCACAGTACGGCTTCGTCGGGTATCCGTTGCACGACCCGACGGTGATCGCCTATTTGCTCGAACCGGATATGTTCGAGTTCCGTGACGCTCACGTTTCGGTGGTGACCGACGTCGGGTCTACACACGGCCAGACCGTCGCCGACTGGTACGGCCAAACGGGACACGAACCCAATGCCCGCGTCGCCATGCGGCTCGATGCGGACCGTTTCTTCGCCCTTGTCACCGACCGGCTCGGGCGGCACTAGCGGCGCGCCTCTCCTCGGCGAGACCCCACACCGACAGGGCGAGGGCAATGGCCATCAAGCCTGTGTTCACCCAACCAACATCACGGAGGGCGGCCGCCTGGGCGAACCCGGGGGCAGTCTGGGCGTCGACGGTCGCGCCGTAGTGATGGGACACCCGCAACGCCCATAGAGCTCCGAGAACCGCAATCCCCGTCAGCTGGCCGGTGTTGCGGGTCAACCCGAGCATCGCCGAGGTGACCCCGAGCCTCTCTGCAGTCGCCGAGCCCATCACCGCGCTGTTGTTGGGAGATTGGAAGATGCCCATGCCCAATCCGGCAGGCGCCATGACGAGGACGATCATCCACAGCGGGGAGTCCTCTTGCAGGAACTGGATCATCGCATAGGCGCCGACCAGCACGACCAAGCCGAGCACGAGAACCCGGCGGGGCCCGACCCGATCCGAGAAGGAACCGCTGATCGGCGCGGACAATCCGAGTAACAGAGGTGCAGGGGCGATCAGCAGACCAACCTCCCGGGGGCTCGCCCCCAGGGTTTGCTCGAGATAGAACGGCACCAGGATGAACAGGCCCGAGATGGCGAAGAAGGTCATCCACCCAGTCAGCAGGTTGATGGTCAGCAGCCGATTGCGGAAGAGCGTCAGATCGACCATGGGTTGAGGGACACGTCTCTCGATCTGGGCGAACACGAAGATGGCCGCCAACCCGACCACGAGCAGCGTCACGACCACCTGCGAGCCGAAACCCCGGCTCTGGGCCAGCGACAGGCCCAGCATGAACGAAAGCAATCCTGCGAAGAACACGCCGGCGCCGAGGAAGTCGAAGCGCTGCCCGCCGGGTGGGGGCACGTCGGGCACAAAACGATGGGCGGCGATCGTCCCGAAGATGCCGATGGGTAGGTTGACGAAGAAGATCCATCGCCACGACCACTGATCAACGATGAACCCACCCACCGTGGGGCCGATCACGATCCCGACCGACACCAGGGCACCGGAGATGCCGAGAGCTCGCCCCCGTTCGCTCGGAGGGAAGGCCTGGGTGATGATCGCCATCCCCAGCGCAAAGAGCATCGAGGCGCCTATCGCCTGGGCGACACGAAAGCCGATCAGCCACCCAATCGACGGAGCGAGCCCGCAGAGCACCGAGCCAAAGGTGAACGCCGCAAAGCCGGCCGTGTAGATGGGCTTCTTGCCCAGCATGTCGCCAAGCCTGCCCACGCTCAGGGTGAGCGTCGCCAGGGTGAGGATGTAAGCGACCACGACCCACTGCACGGCGGCGAACGACGTGTTGAGCTCGTCGGCCATCGTCGGCAGGGCGACGTTGACGATGCTGGCGTCGATGGTGCCGAGGAATATCCCGGAACCGGTCGCAACCATGACGTGCCACTTGCGGCTGTAGTCGATCGTGAACGGCGGTGTCGTCATCGGCGGACATTCTTGCCGGTCGCCGAGTTGTGTGCTGAATCCGGGTTTGTGTCATGACGGGCAATTACCATCGCCGCGATGGGTCAGCTCTATGTGGAAGGCTGGGCTCCGGAGTACGGGAGCCCGTTCGAAGCCGATGAATCTCTCGTAGACCACGACAAGGTCGACGAATCGGTCGAGGTCGATGGGCCGTGGACTCCTTTGTCCGGTTCCGACGACGGCACCGGGCAGATTGCCTTTGTCGACGGTGTGCGCAGAATCGACGCGCGGCTGACGATCGACGCCCCGGAGGGACCTACCCCGGGAATCTGCGGGAGCTACGGTGTCGGCGCCGTCATTTGGGACCGCGTCGAGGGCCGGTCGCACTACACGGACCTACGCGTGGAGCGCCTGGCAGTGTTCGGCAATGGGGTCGGCGCTCCCGTCCCCAGCGCGGGGCCGATCGTCTACCGGTCGGTTTCGATCCCTGATGCTGATCCGGGCATGCTCATCAAGCGCTTTCACGGGGCCATGCGCAAGGCAGAGGCCAACCTCTCGGAGCAGCTTGCGCAGTCCGGCCTCTTTGTGATCGCCGACGGGCCGATCAACGACCTATCAGCAACGGAAAAGGTGGGATACGTCAAGAGCCACCGCGCTCCGTATTTGTCTCCCCAGAATGCCCCGATCATCGGAAGGCTGCGGATGGGGGAGAGGACGCCGTTGTTCGTCATAGGGCGCGGTGGTCAATACGAGCGCTACTCGTGGTACCAACGTCTCGCCGATCTTCCCGACGCACACTCCTGGACTGGGATCGTCCGGTGCGAGGTTTCGAGCGCGCTACCGCGCTCCGCTGCGGCCACCATTGCGGACCGCACCGCAGGCGTGCTTCCGCTGGTGGCGTCGCAAGGGCACGTCGACCCGCGCGCTCCGCAAAACCTGGTGCCGATTGCCGCGCTGGAGAAGCAGCTGAGAAGGCTCCTTGGTGATCGCGCTTTCGTCTACCGTGCGTTACGGACCGCCGTTGCCACCGCCGCAGTAGAGGCTTGACATGACCGACAACGACACCCCCAACGGTGTGGGAAGAGTCCTCGGGACGGAGCACACCTCGACTCGCGAGTTCCGAGTCGTCCTCGATGACGCCGAGTATCTCCAACTCGACGACCTGGTGGTTGTCCGGACCCAGGTCCCGAAGCAGGGGGAGGTTCGCACCTACGGCATAGTCACCGAGGTTGCTGCCATCTATGAGGGAGCGAGCTTCGAGAGCGATACGCATCGCATCGCAGTCGATGGCACCCTGCCGGGAGCGAAGGTGCGCTCGGCCGAGATTGCAATCACCCGTGTCGATCCCGAGCTCTGGGTGTCGCCCGACCCCGGGGAGAAGGTAGAACGGGCCCGGGGCGCCGAGCGGGAGAAGGCCCTCTACGTCGACGAGATGGGTCGGCCGCTCCCAATCGGACTGGGGCGGGACGGTGAGCCGGTGTTTGTCGACCTCGACTTCTTCGACGGTCGCAAGGGTGGCCATATGTCGATATCCGGTATCAGCGGTGTCGCTACCAAGACCTCCTTTGCGCTCTTCTTTCTCCGGCTGCTGGCGGCTCGCCCCGACGTGTTGGGCGAGGGTGCGGCCAATCTCAGGATCCTCGTGTTCAACGTCAAGGGCGAGGATCTGCTCTGGCTCGACAAGGGCAATCGCTACTTCGATCAGACGGCGGCCGATGCTTGGCAGACCCTCGGCGTTGCTCCCGGCCCATTCCCGTCGGTCTCCTTCTGGGCGCCGCCGCGGGCGCAGAGCGGTGACGTGGTGATACCCGACACGGGGGGCCGTCAGGAGGGCGTCGATGCGTTCACCTGGACCCCACGCGAGTTCATCGAGGATGGCCTTCTTCGCTTCCTGTTCACAGATGCAACGGACAGTCGCAATCAGATCCCCTTCATCGAAGAGCGTGTGCGCGCCCAACTCCGGCGGTATGCCGTCGATGTCGAGGGCCGTCCTGGTGCAGTCGTCCTCCGCGATCCGATTGAAGGTCACGCCCCGGGGGCCGCAGTGGTTCCCAATCCCGGGGAACGCGTTATCACTGATCTGCGCACTCTCGTCTCGGCTGTGGAGGAGTTCGTCGATCCCGAGGACGGTGAACCCGATCAACGCTGGACCGGCCGGGTCCAGGCGGGAACGGTGTCGGCCTTCGTCCGCCGGCTTCACTCCGCCTCGCACCGACTCGGTCATCTCGTGCGGGCGGGCGACAGCAGGCGCATCGACCGCATGGCGGCGCAGGTCACGGTGGTGGCCATTCAATCCCTCCACGATCTCGGGCAGCGATTCGTCGTGGGGGCCTTGCTTGCGGAGACCTTTGCCGAGAAGGAGCAAACGGGTCAGCGCTTGCCGCTCTCCGTCATCGTCCTCGACGAGTTGAACAAGTACGCACCACGGGAGGGCAACAGCCCGCTCAAGGAGATGCTCATCGACATCGCACAACGCGGGCGCTCGCTTGGAGTGCTCCTCGTTGGCGCACAGCAGACCGCATCCAGGGTCGCTTCCGAGGTCATGGAGAACGCGGCTATCCGAGTGGCCGGTCGTCTCGACGCAGCCGAAGCGGAGCGCTCGGAGTACGGCTGGATGCTCCCATCGACGAGGGCGCGGGCTCGCCTGCTCAAACCGGGCACCATGGTGCTCAGCCAGCCCTCACTTCCGGTTCCGCTGGTAGTGGAGTTTCCCTTCCCGCCATGGGCGACACGGAAGGAAGAGGTCGACACGTCGGCCACTGATCCATTCGCCGGGCTGTGAGAGCCCTTCACACCTCTGATTGGCACGTCGGCAAGCGGATTGGGCGCTACGACCGCAGCGACGAGTACCGAGCGGTCATCGCCGAGGTCACGGCCATCGCCGCCGCCGAGCAAGTCGACATTGTCTTGCATTCCGGTGACCTGTTCGACCGGCCGGTGCCGCCGATCGAGGCCATGGATGTCGCGTTCTCCGGTCTCGTCGAACTGACCGACGGCGGACGGCGGCCGGTGGTGGTGATCGCCGGCAACCACGACTCGGCAGGTTTCTTCGAGGCGCTGGCGCCGTTCCTGCGCGGCCAGAACATCCACCTCGTTGGCGAAATCAAGCGTCCCGACGCCGGCGGCGTGCTGGAGATCGACACGCCGGCGGGGCCTGCCGTGGTGAGCTGCTTCCCGTTCCTGCGCGAGGGGCGTGCCTTCCATGTCTGGGATGCAGTCGAGGAGCACTACAAGCTCTATGCGGATCGGCTGCGGGCGATCTCCGAGGCGTACTCGGCCTACGCGGGCGAATTGGCCGGGACCGATGCCGTTCAGTTCCTCGTCGCGCACTTCCTTGTCGGAGGGGTGAAGGTCCATGGCCACGGTGCGCCCCGAGGCGAACGCTCTCTGCACATGGGCGAGGCCTATGCGGCCACCAGTGAAGCGATCCCACCGGGTCCGCAATACGTTGCGCTCGGCCACATCCACGCCCCGCAGCCGGTTCCCGGCGCCAAGGTTCCCGCCGAGTATGCCGGCTCGCTGCTCGAGTTGGACTTCGGCGAAGCGGGGGAGCAGAAGCGAGTCGTGGTTGTCGATGTGGCCCCGGGCCTACCGGCGTCTGTGCGATCCGTTCCGCTGTCGGCGGGCCGCCGTCTGGTGCGGGCTCACGGCGAGTGGTCGGAGCTGATCGGCAGGGACGACGTGCGCGAGAGCTACTTGGACCTGACCGTGGAAACCGCCGGCCCGGATCCGGGGCTCGTCGACCGAGCTCGCAACGAGTTCGACTTCCTCGTCAACGTACGGGCCGAGTATCCGCGGGTAGAGGCCGACTCGGCCGCTCGCTCTGGGAAGACACTCGATGAGTTGTATGCCGCCTACTACTTGGAGAGTGAAGGTGTGCCCGCTGCGGACGAACTGGTTGCTGCGTTCCGCGAGGTGATGGAGGAGGCCGGATATGCGTCCGGTTGATCTCCGTCTTCGCAACTTTCGCTCATATGCCGGCGAGCACACGTTTGAGTTTGCCGAGCGCAGCCTGGTCGGGATCGTCGGCCCGATTGGGAGCGGCAAGTCATCGATCCTCGATGCAATCGTGTTTGCCCTGTACGGTCGAACCCCACGGGTTGCGACGGCAACGAAGACGCTGATCAACCAGCGATCCGCCGACGCCAGCGTCGCGCTTCGCTTCGAGGTCGAGGGAGAGCTCTGGGAGGCGGCGCGCTCCATCCGGATCAAGGGGGCCAGCCGGCACGCCCTCTACCGCTATGAAGATCCCGAGCTCGAGCCCGTCGAAAAACTGACGCTCGAAGGTGAGGTGAACGAACGGATCATCGCCCTGCTCGGACTGGACTACGCGGCGTTCGAGAGGTCTGTGCTCCTCGCCCAGGGGAGGTTCGCCGAGTTCCTGCAGGCGCGCCCCGCCGACCGGGATCGAGTCCTCAAGGGGGTCTTTGGGCACGACCGTATCGATCGCATGAAGGCGATGGCGAAGGATCGGCGCGATGCCGCGTCGCTCTCGTTGGAGAAACTGTCGGTCCGGCTCGAACGGCTGGATGAGATCCAAGCCCGTCTCGAGGCCAACACGGGCGAACTGGCGACGGCTCGAGAGCGTCTGATCGCCCTCGAGAAGGCGGCAGCAGCCGTTGCTGCGATCGACTTGAAGCGCACCGAGGCGCAGGCCACCGTCGCCGGCGCAACCAAACGTCTCCAAGCGCTCGACGAGCACGCCGGTCGCCTGCCCGATCACGACGTGACCGCACGGTCACTCCAGGACGCAGCGGCAGCAGAGAGCCGGCGACGCAAACTCGCTGAGGAGCTGGATCGATCCCAGCAGCAGCTCCAAGACGCCGAGCGAGATTTGAAGGTTGCCAACGACGACGGTGAACCTGAGTTGCTGGCGGAAGCCACCAGCCTGTTGGCTGCGGCCGAGCCACAGCTCAAAGTCGTCGTCGAGGCAGATCGGCGAGTCGCTGCCGCTCAGAAGAGACTCGAGGCGGCCCGTGAAGACGAGGCGTCAGCACATAAGCGGCTGGAGGAATCGGAGACCGTTCGCGACCACTCTCTGGGCAGAGCCGCCGAGGCCGCCAAGATCCTCGAGGATGCAGAAGTGGCGCTCGAGCGCGGGCGTCACGCCGACATGGCAGCAACGCTACGCGCAGGTCTGACCAGCGAAGACAGGTGCCCTGTGTGCGAGCAGCTCGTCACGGATGTCCCTGCAGCCTTGGGGGACACCCACCTCGAAGAGCTGGAGCGTGTGCTCGTCGCAGCACGCAGAACGAAAGCCGACGTCGACGCGACCCACACCGCGGCCCTCACCACGCTCGAACGCACCCGGCAGCAGGTGGAGACGGCGGCCGACGGCTCAGCTGCGGCCGAGACTCAGGTGGTCGGCGCAGAGGAGGACGCAGTGCGGGCACGCGGCGACCTCGAAGAAACCACCATCCGGCTCGAGAAGATCCTCGGCCCGGGAGATCCCGGCGAACATCTGCAGCGCAGGCGCGAGGCATACGAAGCCCTGGCCCAGGCCCGTGACACAGCCCAACGCAAGGTCGACCAAGCCCGGGGCCAGCACGACCAGGCCATTCGTGACGAGCAAGAGTCCGCCAAGGCCCTCCAGGAGCTGGGCCGGAAGCTGACCGACCTTGCTGCGCGGCTCGAGATCGAGATCGCCGTCGGTGATGATGCCCCGTCCTTGGGAGCCGCTCTCATCCGGCTTCGCGAGGAGTGGGGCCGGATCACCGCCGAGCTGCGGAGCGAGCTGGCCGACGCTGAGGAGACTCTCGCCGGGCTGGCGGGAGAGCGTGCGGAGCTCCTCGAGGGTCTCGAGATAACCGGTGACGTGGCCTCCGCCGTTGCGGTCGTCGCCGACCGGATCGCACGTCTGGAAAGTGCCATCGGCGCCGACGCCGCCGAAGTCGAAAAGGGCGAGGATCTGATTGCCGAGCGGGCTCAACTCGAGGAGCGCATCCGGCTGTTTGGTCGGATCAACTCGGACCTCACCGACTCGCGTTTCATCAGGTTCTTGCTCGACGAGGAAAGGGTGCGGCTGGCCGA
Organism: Acidimicrobiia bacterium; assembly: GCA_030066715.1. Lineage (GTDB taxonomy): Bacteria > Actinomycetota > Acidimicrobiia > Spongiisociales > UBA5794 > JAAETI01. The sequence continues at coordinate 5,701 of JASJBC010000048.1, read as the reverse complement.
GCTGGGCAGTGAGCATTTCCAACGGCTCTCCGCAGGGCGCTACCGGTTTGCAGACGATCAGTTTGCGATTGTGGATCTGACCGCAGCGGATGTCACTCGTCGTGCCGAGAGCCTGTCCGGCGGGGAGACGTTCCTGGCATCGCTGGGGCTTGCTCTGGCCCTCGCCGAGTTGGTTGCCGGGACCGGGGGCAGGCTCGACGCCTTCTTCCTCGATGAAGGCTTCGGCACGCTGGATCCGGAACACCTGGATCTGGCGATGGAAGGCATCGAGTCTCTCGTCGCAGAGGAGTCCAACCGGCTGGTCGTGATCGTCAGCCACGTTCCGGAGTTGCGTGATCGAATCGAGGACTTGATCGTGTTGGAGCGGAGCCCGGTCACCGGTGACACCCGGGTTGTCACGGGATAGCGTCGCCTGAGCCGGCTTCGCCACCTACTATGCCGCCGATGCAGCGACCTGAACTCCCCATCATCATCCAAGGCGGTATGGGCGTGGCCGTCTCCGACTGGCGATTGGCCCGCAGCGTTTCTCGACTCGGCCAGATGGGAGTTGTTTCGGGCACGGCACTCGACGTGGTTCTCGTGCGCCGTCTCCAGGCAGGCGACATCGGTGGCCATATCCGTCGGGCAGCCGCCCACTTCCCGGTCCCTGGTGTCGTCAAGCGTGTCTTCGACAAGTACTTCAACCCGGACGGCCGCTCGCTGACAGAGCGATTCAAGAGTCACCCGATGGGTCGGTTGAAGCCATCCCGCAACCTGCTCGATCTCCAAGTCCTCGGAAACTTCGTCGAGGTGTTTCTCGCCAAGGAGGGACACAACGGCATGGTCGGTATCAATCTGCTCACCAAGATCCAAGCGCCGACGATTCCATCCCTCTACGGGGCAATGCTGGCAGGGGTCGATGCGGTGCTGATGGGAGCGGGCATCCCGAAGGAGATCCCCGGGGTGCTGGACAAACTGGCCGCCGGACTTCCCGCAAAGCTGAAGCTCGATGTGAAGGGCGCCGCAAGAGACAAGCCCTTCTGGCTTCGATTCGACCCGGCTGAGTATTGCGGGGGGGAAGCGATCAAGCCCAAGCGGCCCAAGTTCTTCCCCATAATCTCGTCAGCGGTACTCGCCAAGATGTTCACCAAGAACGAGGAGGGGCAGGTCGACGGGTTCATCGTCGAGGGCCCCACGGCAGGGGGACACAACGCACCACCCCGCGGCAAGCTCCAGCTGAGTGAATCCGGCGAACCGATCTACGGAGCCAAGGATGTTGCCGATCTCGAGGCCATTGCCGAAACCGGTCTCCCATTCTGGCTCGCCGGTTCCTACGCCGAGCCAGAGCGGGTCGTCGAAGCCCTCGAAGCCGGCGCCGCCGGCGTCCAGGTGGGCACGGCGTTTGCGTACACGGAGGAGTCCGGATTCGACCCGGAGATCAAGGCCCGAGTGCTTGCCAAGAGCAAGGCGGGCACCGCGGAGGTCTTCACCGACCCGGTTGCCTCTCCCACCGGGTTCCCCTTCAAGGTGGTATCCGTCGAGGACTCGATGTCGCAAGAGAACGTCTACGAGAAGCGGGAGCGTGTGTGCGATCTCGGCTACCTGCGAACTGCCTATCGGATCGATGATGACAAGGTGGGTTGGCGCTGTGCGTCGGAACCTGTGCAGGACTTCCTCCGCAAAGGGGGCGACGAAGCCGATACCGTTGGCCGCAAGTGCGTGTGCAACGCACTGATGGCCAGCATCGATCTCGGCCAGACCCAGAAGAACGGCGAGAAGGAACTCCCGCTGGTGACCTCCGGTGACGACGTCGCCAACGTTGCCCGCTTTCTCAAGCCCGGTGCGGACTCCTACTCGGCAGCCGACGTCGTCGACTATCTGCTCCGGGACGTAGTCGCCCAGTAGAGTCGACCCCATGGGTCCGCTCACCGGGGTTCGTGTTGTCGAACTGGCTGCGTTGGGTCCCGTGCCCTTTGCCGCAATGTTGCTGGGCGATCTCGGGGCGGACGTTGTGCGCATCGATCGGCCCGGTGATCACGATCTCTTCGGGCTGGGCCGGGTCACCTGCCGCAACCGGCGCTCCGTTGGCTTGGACCTGAAGGAGCCGGCGGCCGTCGCAGTATTGCTCGAAATCGTTGCCACAGCCGACGTGCTTCTCGAAGGATTGCGGCCGGGTGTCACGGAGCGTCTCGGCATAGGGCCGGATGTGTGCATGGAGCGCAACGCACGCCTCGTGTACGGGCGGATGACCGGTTGGGGCCAGAACGGTCCTATGCGGGATCGGGCAGGTCATGACATCAACTACATCGCCCTGTCCGGCGCCCTCGCCTCTATCGGGGAAGCGGGCGGCAGGCCGGTGCCTCCACTGAATCTCGTCGGGGACTACGGGGGAGGGGCGCTCTATCTGGTGATGGGAGTGCTCGCCGCCCTGATCGAGCGGCAGAGTTCCGGTCACGGACAGGTGATCGACGCAGCAATGGTCGATGGATCGGCCTCGCTGATGACCATGTTCTACGAGTTCTATGCGTCCGGTCTGTGGCCCGAGCCCAGAGGCGCCAACCTGTTGGACGGAGGCGCCCCTTTCTACGACACGTATGAGACGTCCGATGGCGGCTGGATGGCCGTCGGCGCTTTGGAGCCACGCTTCTTCGCCGAGCTTCTCACCCAGCTCGACATCCACGACTTCGATCCGGCGCGTCAATACGACAGGGATTCGTGGCCCGAGCTGCGTGACAGGCTGACTGATGCGTTTACGTCGCGAACCCGTGAGGAATGGTCGGATCGTTTTGTGGAAGTGGACGCTTGCGTGGCGCCCGTGCTGTCCATCGCCGAGGCTCCCGGGCAGCGGTTGAACGCACAACGCGGTGTCTTCATCGACGTGGCCGGGGTCACCCAGCCGGCCCCGGCGCCCCGTTTCTCCCGAACCAAACCAACTGCACCATCCCCAGCACCCATGCCCGGCGCCGACACCGAAGCGGTGCTCGCAGAGATCGGCATCGACACCGATCGGGTTGGCGCCCTTCGCACGAGCGGCGCCATCTTCTGAGGGTCGCGCTCGGTCGGTAGCATGACGTCCAAAGGAGGCCAGCGTGTCACGCATTCTGATCAAAGGTGGCACCGTCGTCACGGCGACGGAGACGATGCGAGCCGATGTGCTCATCGAGGGGGAGAAGGTCGCAGCACTGCTCAGAGAAGGGTTTGACCTCCCGGAGGCCGCCGAAGTGATCGATGCATCGGGCCGTTTTGTTTTTCCCGGTGCCGTGGATGCACACACCCACATGGAGATACCGTTTGGGGCGGCGACCTCGAAGGACACGTTCGAGACCGGCACGAGGGCTGCGGCCTGGGGCGGGACCACCACGATCATCGACTTCCCGATCCAGATGAAGGGCGACTCGCTGCTACGGAGCTTCGAAGAGACCATGGCCAAGGCTTCGGGCAGCTCGGCCATCGACTTCGGCTTTCATCAGATCATCGGTGACGTCAACGAGCAATCACTCGCCGAGCTGGAGGATGTGTTCGCCGAGGGGGTGACTTCGTACAAACTGTTCACGGCGTATCCGGGTGTCTACTACTCGACCGACGCCGAGGTGATGCAGGTCATGCAGTGGGCCTCCGGCAACGGCTCCACTGTTCTCATGCATGCCGAGAACGGATCGGCCATTGATCTGCTGCGCGAGCAGGCGATTGCCCGAGGCGATACGGCGCCACTGGCACATGCACTGACCCGCCCGGCGGCGATGGAAGGGGAGGCCGCTCATCGCACCATCCTCCTGGCGGAGCTGACCGGCGCCGCCATCTACATCGTGCACATCAGCGCCAAGCAGGTGGTAGACGAGATCGCAGCCGCTCGCTCCCGGGGCAAGCCCGTATTCGGGGAGACCTGTCCCCAGTATCTGTACTTGGAGCTGTCCATGCTCGACCGAGGTTTCGAGGGAGCCAAGTTCGTCTGCTCCCCTCCGTTGCGAGACCCGGCCGAAGGCCACCAGCACGCGTTGTGGCAGGCCCTAGCCAACAACGACCTCCAAGTGGTGGCCACGGATCACTGCCCGTTCGACTTCGAAGGCCAGAAGACCTTGGGCAGGGACGACTTCACCAAGATCCCCAATGGGCTGCCCGTCGTGGAGCACCGGTTCCCCCTCATGGTTCACGCCGCGCTGGCGGAGGGGCGCTTCACGCTGAATCGGATGGTCGACATCTCGGCAACTGCGCCCGCCAAGCTCTTTGGCCTCTATCCGCAGAAGGGAACCATCGCGGTGGGGTCTGATGCGGACATTGCAATCGTCGACCCCGAGGCAAGCGACACCCTCTCCGCTGCGACTCACCACATGAATGTCGATTACTCCTGCTTCGAAGGGATGACGCTGACCGGCAAGGTGGAGACGGTTATCTCCCGTGGCCGGGTCCTGGTCACCGACGGAGAGTGGCGGGGGAGCCGTACCCACGGCAGATATCTGAAACGAGGCCTCAATCAATTCCTATAGCGGTCGACAGTCACCGCAGCTGCAAGGATCGACGCCGGTGACCCACGTGCAATCGGGTCTGCGCCGATTCAAGTATTCGCTGCGTATCGGTCGATAGAACACCGTGCGTGCGGACGATTCAGACGAAAGGGATGAACTCGTGGCCAGCATTGCCCAGAGCGTCGCACTGGGAACCTATCGGGTCCCCGCCGAAGACGTCGCCACCGCCATCATGTCCGGCCCGTTCGGCGCCTATCTACGCCGGCTCGTTCTCTTTGACGCGAGTCCTTCGTCCGAGACGTCCGAGCGCGACGACGACTAGCAGGGCGATCACCGCCAAGCCGATCACCCCTACCGGGTTTGCTCCGGGCGCCTCGAGCTTCGTGCTGTCGAGCCCGTCGGGCCACGGCCAGAGGACACGGAGAGATCCGGCCATCAGCCCGATCAGCGCTGCGACCACGATGTCGTGGTAGCGCTCCAGAGACCAGCTGAGCAACTGGGAGAACAACGCCAAGCCCACGGTCATCCCGGCGACGAGCACGATGAGGGTGACCACGGATCGGTCGTTGACTGCTTCGAGAACCGGTCCGTACATACCCAGGATCACCAACAGGAATGACCCGCTCACACCGGGCAGGATCATGGCGCAGATGGCGACCGCACCGGCTGCGAAGAACGCCCAGAGCGCCGGATCTGCGATCTGTCCCACCGTCTCGTCTGTTGTGCCCTCGCGTAGCCCCAGGACAAAGAACAACGCAAGGGCCACAGTCGTCATCACGGTGATCGTCCGCGTGTCCCAGTTGCCGACCAGGCGCCAAGTGATGATGACCGATCCGGCGATCAAACCCGTGAACAAGCCGGCCATCTCTTCCGGATAGTCGTGGAGCAAGGTCTCGATCAACCGGGCGAGCGTGACGACGGCCAAGAGGATCCCGCCCAGGAGCGGAATCAGAAACGCCCAGTCGACCCGTCGCAACCACTCGCGTGCCCCGGGCAGATCACCGCGGACGAGCCTGCCGAGTGCGGAACTACCAGATCGGATCGAGGCCACGAGACGCTCGTAGATGCCGAGGACGAGCGCGATCGTGCCTCCGGAGACTCCGGGGACGACATCAGCGGCTCCCATGAGGAAGCCGCGCACAACGTTGATGGGTGCCTTCTGGATCACGAGGCGGGATTGTAGGGGTGGCGCCGCATGCAACGGCGCCACCCATGACGGACTGTTGGTTCTATCCGGTGGTGATCGTCACTGCGATCCC
>JASJBC010000047.1 GCA_030066715.1 Acidimicrobiia bacterium | reverse complement strand
ACTCATGGCCGATCGCTGCATTCAGTTGGCCGACAACAGGCGCGCCTTCGATCTCGCCGCGGAAGCGCTTGCTCTCCTCCCCGGGGACGACACCGCGCTCGGCGTGCTCGCAAAGGCAACGGGGCGCCTTGGCAACCACGAGGAGTTCATCGTCGTAGCCGAATCTGCCGGCGATCAGGAATCTCCAAGCCAGGTGGTGAAGATCGATCACAACCGCCTCGTCTTCCGGGACCAGCTCGTTGCGTCGTACGCAGCGACGGGACAGGCCGAGCCCGCACTCGAGACTGCCCTGCTTCTCCTCGGCGAGAACTCGGAAGCCCTGACTTGCTGGGCCGAGCTCATCTCCTGCCTCAACGATCACTACGGCGGTGCTGCTCTGGACCTGCTGGTTCCGCTGGCCCTCCAGGATGACTCCGGTGGTTTCCTGGAGCCGATAATCAAGACCTATCCCTCCGGCACGGTTGCCGCCTTCTGCGCCGCCTACATCGGCCGCGAGGGGAGAATCGTCGAGGCAACCCGAGTCGGGCTGCTCGCCGCGGCGATGTCCAGCCACGACGAGGCGTTTGCGGCGATGGCACCTGCAGCGAGCAATCTCGACGCGTTCGTCAGGGTCGGTCTCGCCGACCGGATCGCTTCCAGCGGTCGTCCGGATCTGGCCGAGCAACTGCGCAGCGAACCGGTCGTCCTCAAGCTCTAGCGTCCCGACCCCTCACCCCCGCAGGCGACTGGAAGCCCCCAACAGTGTTGTGGGCGCCCGGCGGGCGCCCACTTGTAGGGATCGTGGAGGGTGCTGCGGCTAGACGGGTACCTCTGCCGCTTCCTCGAATTGCTCGGCGACCGCCTCGGCAGGAGTCTTCGCCTTGCGCAGCAACGTGTAGCCGAAGATACCGGCGATGCCGGAACCGATGAAGATGCCGATCTTGGCCGAGTCGGCGAGGGCCACATCCGTGAAGGCGAGTTCCGTAACGAACATCGACACGGTGAAGCCGATGCCGGCGAGTGCGGCAAGACCGATGATTTGCGGCCATCCGGTCTGCGTCGGCAGCTTGCCGACACCAGCGCGCACTGCGATCCAAGTGGCGAGGCTGATACCGCTCAGCTTGCCGACCAAGAGGCCGAGGGCCACACCGAGGGTGACCGGGCTGGTGAGCGCGTCGGCAACGCCGTTCTCGAAGTCCGCAAAGCGAACACCGGCGTTGGCCAAGGCAAACAGCGGGACAACGACGAACGACGACCACGGGGCCAGCTGATGCTCCAGACGGTCGAGCGGCGCCACCGACTCGGTGGCGACGGCTGCCATCTGCATCGCGTCGTAGTCGAGACGTTCGCGGTGATTTGGCGCAGCGCGATTCATCTCGAAGCGACCAAGGATCCAGCTCGTCCGGCGCCGATAGTCGTCCTCGGAGTACAGCGGGAACACCGGGGTGAGCAGACCGAGGGCAACACCGGCGAGCGTGGCGTGCACGCCCGACTCGAAGATGAAGAACCAGATGATGATTCCGGTGACCCAGTAGAAGCCCATCGAGCGGATTCCCCACCGCTGTGCGATGTACACGCCAATGAGACCGAGGATGCCGAGGCTCAGCCACAGCATCGAGAGGTCGGTCGTGTAGAAGATGGCAATGACCATGATGGCGCCGATGTCGTCGGCGATGGCGAGGGCGAGCAGGAAGAGCTTGGCCCCGGTGGAAACACGCTTGCCCAGCAGGGAGATGACGCCTACGGAGAAGGCGATGTCGGTGGCCATCGGGATGGCCCAACCTTGGGTTGCCTCACCACCCTGGCCGGCAACGAACAACAGGTAGATAGCCGCCGGAACGATCATTCCGCCCAGAGCGGCGATTGCGGGAAGCGCCGCCTTCTTGGGGTCGCGCAACTCCCCGACGACGAGCTCGCGCTTGATTTCGAGACCCACCACGAAGAAGAAGATCGCCATGAGCGCATCGTTGACAATGTGCTTGAGCGACTCGTCGAAGTGGAAGCCTCCGACCTCGATGTGGACATGGGTGTGCCAGAACTCCTTGTAGGACTCGCCGAACGGGGCGTTCGCCCAAATGAGAGCGATGACGGCTGCTACCAGCAGCAGCGATCCGGACGATGCTTCCAGCTGGGTGAAGCGCATGATCGGACGCACGAAACCCTTGGGGATTCTGCGATCCGAATGGACCCATGTCTCGTGAACTCTCTCGGTTTCCGGCGCCATGCCTACTCCTGTTCATTCAGCTCGGGCACAGCCCATCTGATCTACGTCCTGTTTCTGTCGGCAGGGCAGTGGGTGGACTAAACGGTGGCTGTCTCGAATGACTAGCCACGATGCCGTTTTTGGAACGTTATCAGTTCACGTTGCCGGAGAACTGGGACGCCCGACCCTTATCAAACCGCCAATAGGCCCGGTCTGTGATGGACGATCGGCGTGGCGCAACGACCGCTACCATCACCGCTCAGCCTCGAGGAGCCTGATTGCTGCTGTCCTTCATCTACGTCGTCGTCGGGCTCATCCTGCTCATGGGTGCCTCCGATCGATTCGTCGAGTCCGCCGTGCGGTTGGCGCGAACTCTCGGCGTTTCCATCGTGCTGATCGGTGCCCTCATCGTCGGTTTGGGAACCTCACTACCGGAGCTCTTGGTCTCGGCCATCGCATCCGTCGACGGGCAGATCGACGTAGCCATGGCCAACGTCACCGGTTCCAACGTCGCCAACGTGACGCTGGTGCTCGGGGCGGCATCGCTGGTCGCCCCCATCATGAGCCGCACGCTGATCCTCTTCCGCGAAGGCGTGCTGATGCTCTTCGCAGTGTCCTCGCTCGCGGCGGTGCTGTGGGACGGCCAGGTCTCCCGCATCGAGGGGCTGGGGCTGCTGTTCGGCATGGTGGTTGCGCTCGTGCTCCTGGTGCGCTGGGCAGCGACGGACACCGACGGCATCATCGAGCTGGACGAGGACTCCGAGGCTCATTCCGTGCCCGGCGAGTTGGTGATCGGATTCGCCGCGCTGGCGATCACCGTGTTTGCAGCTCGCATGCTGCTCAACGGCGCCCTCGACCTGGGTGAGCGGTTTGGCCTCGGCGAGGCGTTCTTGGGCGTCCTGCTCGGCATCGGCACCAGCCTGCCCGAGCTGGCGACTACGATCGCCGCCGTGCGCCGCCACGAATCCGATCTGGTGATCGGCAACGTTCTCGGCTCCAACCTGTTCAACTCGTTCGCCGTGGCGGGCACGGCTGCCGTGGTAGGACCGGGTGTTCTCGTCGATCTCGCCCGCCCTTCCTTGGTGGTGATGGTCGGCGTCATCGCGATCGCCGGGTGGTTCGCATGGCGGGATCAGAAGGTGACCCGGCCCGAGGGATCCGTCTTGCTGGTTATCTTCCTGCTGTTCACGATCCTGAGTTACTGATGCCGAGCAACCAAGAGATCGCCAGGGTCCTCCAGGAACTAGTCGACCTCATGACCATGGCCGAAGGCAGCAAGCAGGCCTTTCGGGTGCGTGCGTACGAGAAGGCCGTCGCCGCCGTGCAGGCTCTTCCGGGCGCCGCCGATGAGATGACGGAAGCGGAGTTGGTGAAGGTGCCGGGCATCGGCAAGAGCACCGCGGCCAAGATCCGCGAGTACGTCGACACCGGAGAGGTGGCGCGGATCGTCGATCTCCGCAAACGGTTCCCGGCCGAGATGATGGAAATGACCCGTGTGCCGGGACTGGGTCCGAAGACCGTCGTGATGTTGCGCGATCAGCTCGGTATCGAGTCCGTCGACCAGCTGCGGCAGGCCATCGCCGACGATGCGGTGCAAGGGGTACCGGGGTTCGGACGCAAATCACAGGAGAAGATCGCAGCTGCGATCGAGCGGCTCGGCCTCCACGGCAAGGACCGGCGCACCCCGATTGCCGAGGCACTGCCGATTGCCCGCGATCTCGTTGCGACTCTGGAGGCAATGCCCGAGGTGTCCCGGGCGCAGTACTGCGGGTCGCTGCGGAGATTCCGGGATACGATCGCCGACATCGACATCGTGGCGGCGAGCACCAAGCCGGTGGACGTGATGGCGCGCTTCGTTGCGTTGCCGGTGGTGGCAGAGGTCATCGGGCAAGGAGAGACAAAGACGTCTGTTCTCACCGCCGCCGGGCTGCAGATCGACCTGCGAGTGGTCAAGCCGGGTCAGTTTGGCGCCGCCACGCTCTACTTCACCGGTTCGAAGCAGCACAACATCGAGCTGCGGCAGCGTTCCATCGACAAGGAGCTGTTGCTCAACGAGTACGGGCTCGAGGAATCCGACGGCGGGAACGTCGTTGCGGCGAAGACGGAAGCGGACATCTACGAGGCGCTCGACCTCCCGTACGTGCCACCCGAGATGAGAGAGGGGATCGGCGAGCTGAGCCTCGAGTCAATGCCCGATCTGGTTGCGGTCGAGGATATCCGCGGTGATCTCCACGTCCACAGCACCTGGTCCGGCGACGGGCGCAGCTCCCTCGACGACATGGTCGCCGCGGCCGCGGCCCGGGGGCTCGAATACATCGCCATGACCGAGCACGGTGAGGACCTGAGGATCAACGGGCTGAGCCGGGAACAGATCGCAGCCGAGAAGCTCGAGATCGAGCGCCTCCGCGAGCAGTACCCGGGGCTGACCATCTTGCGCGGATCCGAGTTGAACATCGGGCCCGACGGGGGCGTCGACTACGACCCCGAGTTCCTCGCCGGCTTCGACTGGTGTGTTGCGTCGGTGCACACACACTTCGACCTGACCGAGGCCGAACAGACCGACCGTGTCATTGCCGCGATGCACAACCCGGCCGTGAGTGCGATCGGGCATCTGACCGGGAGGAGGATCGGGCATCGTCCCGGTATCGCGCTGAACGTCCCTGCCGTCTTCGCCGCTGCCGCCGAGACGGGCACGGCTCTCGAGATCAATGGCCACCTCCATCGGCTCGACGTGCCGGCGGAGCTCCTGCTGCAAGCCCGCGAGATGGATGGGCTCCGCTTCGTGATCTCGACCGACAGCCACCACACGACAGAATTCGAGAACATCCGCTGGGGTGTCGCCAACGCCCGGCGCGGTTGGGTGCGGCGCCGGTCGGTGATCAACACCCTGCCTCTGGGAGAGTTCCTCGCCTTCGTCGCCGCAAAACGTGAAGCTTGAGTTCACACATTCGTAATGCCCGATTCGTAGGCGCACGGCGAACATGGGGCATATGGTTCCCGTCATGATGAACACCACCCGCACCCGAGCCGGATTCGCCGGCGCCGTGTCCGCCGGTCTTGCCCTGGGCTTGACCGAGTTGATCGCAGGCATCACCGAGCTCGTCCCTTCGGCCATCGCCTCCGTCGGCAGCGTGGTGATCGACATCTCGCCGCGCTTTGTCAAAGAGTTTGCGATCAGCGTCTTCGGCACCGCAGACAAGGGCGCACTTGCCATCGGCACCGCCATCATCGGTGTCCTGATCGGATGGTTCGTCGGCCGGGCCGCCCGCACCCGACCATGGGTTGCGTGGGCTGCGTTCGGCGCATTCGCCCTGGTGGGCATCCTCGCCGCCGCAGACGGAGTCGGCGCCAACCTGCCGGCGACGATCATCGCCATCTCGGGCTCGGCGCTTGCGGGTGTGCTCACCCTCCGCTACCTGCTCAACAGCGTCGAGGCCCCCACCGACGCTCTGGCGGCCAACCCCTCGCGACGCCGCTTCCTCGCCCAGGCGGCCGGGGTCGGAGCCGTTGCCGCCGTAGCCGGGCTCGGAGGCAGGCAGCTGATCATCGCCCGATCCGAAGAGGTGCGCCAGGCGGTGTCACTTCCCGTTGCGGATCTCACTCTGCCGGCGCCGCCGCCGGAGGCGCAGTTCACCGGCATCGCCAACCTCACGCCGATCGTGGTGCCCAACAATGAGTTCTATCGGATCGACACCGCCCTGGTGGTGCCGCGGCCCGATCCCGAGACTTGGCGACTCAGCATCACCGGCATGGTGGACAACGAGATCTCCTTCTCTTACGACGATCTGATGAATATGCCTCTCTATGAGGACTACGTGACCATTTCGTGCGTGTCGAACGAGGTCGGCGGCGACCTGGTCGGCAACGCAAAGTGGACCGGTGTCCGTCTCGTCGAACTCCTCGACCAGGCCGGCGTGCAAAGCACTGCGGAGCAACTGTTCAGCCGCTCGGTCGACGGGTGGACCTGCGGGTTCCCGGTGGAGCTGGCCTTCGACGGCCGCGACCCCCTGGTCGCTATCGGCATGAATGGCGAGCCGCTGCCGCCCAGCCACGGCTTCCCGGCCCGTCTGATCGTCCCAGGACTCTACGGGTACGTGTCGGCGACCAAGTGGGTGGAAGAGATTCAGCTGACCAGCTGGGAGGGCGTCGACGGCTACTGGGTTCCCCGTGGTTGGGCGAAGGAAGCCCCGATCAAGACCCAATCCCGGATCGACCATCCCCGCAACAATCAAGACGTCACCGAAGATCCCGTGGTGCTGGCAGGTGTCGCCTGGGCTCCGACTCGAGGCATCGACAAGGTTGAAGTTCAGCTGGACGACGGCCCCTGGGTGGAGTGTGAGCTCACCAGCCCGCTGTCGAGCCGGGCTTGGGTGCAGTGGCGCGCCGAGATCGAGGCCGCTCCCGGCCAGCACCGCGCCCGGGTCCGCGCCACCGACGGCGACGGCGTCACCCAGACCGCAGAACGGAGCCGCCCCGCTCCGGACGGCGCAACCGGCCACCACGAGATCCGATTCGAGGTCGTCGCGTAGACGGCATCCCCCGCTTCTTGCGTAACTGGCGGCACATATCGGCCGCCAGTTACGCAAGAACGGCTATTCCCAGCGGAAGAAGCGGATGGCGGCGGCAGTAGCGACGGCGAAGATGAAACCGACGACCAACCAGGACAGGCCGGCGTCGAGAGTGAGCCAGCCGTCTTGGACCGTGCGGATGGCGTGGCGCAGGGGAGTGGCCTGCCCGACGACGTCCATGGCGCCGGACAGCACCTCGGGTGGGGGACCGGCACCACCCAGGATCAGCATGACGAACCACAGCAGCACCCCTAGCGCCTGCGCCGCCCGCGAGTTGGGGAGAACGGCGCCGAGCAGCACGCCGAGTGATGCGAACAGCAGAGCAGACAGAACGAAGGCTGCCACCACCATGGGGATGGAGTCGGGCGCACCAATGTCGTAGCCAAGTGATGCGGCAACGACCAGCAGGACGGCGCTGAACAGGGCAACGACGAATGTCGTCACCACAGAGGCGCCAACGACCGTCGCCGCCGGCATGGACGATGCGTGGTAGCGCTTGAGAACGCCGAGCTCACGATTGCCGGCGATGTGCACCGGGAGGCTGATGAGCCCGACCGACGCAGTCACGAGGGCGATATAGGCAGGCACGTAGTAGTCCATCGCCCCGATTCCGCGGTAAAACTCCGCATCGACCTCGTTGCCGAACACTCCGCCCATCACGAAGAGCACGAGGAGGGGAAGTGCCAGAGCAAAGAGGACGGTGAGCGGCTCGCGCAGGAACAGCTTCATCTCCAGCCAGGACATCTTGGCGAGCAGCCTCACTCCGCTTCTCCCGTCAGGCTGAGGAAGACGTCCTCCAGGGTCGCCCGTTCCTGGCGGAGATCGACCGGTGCAATGCCGTGGGCGACCAACGCAGCCGCGACGTGGGCCAGCACAGGTCCGTCGCCGCGCACTTCGTAGCGGTCTCGCTCTCGGGCAACGTCGTGTACATGCGGCACCTCTCGCAACCAGTCGAGATCCGCGCCGCCGTTGCTGAATCGGACGCGAACTCCGCCACCGTATTCCTCGATGAGACCTTGCGGCGTGCCCGTGGCGACAACCCGTCCCGAGTCGACAACGATGAGGCGATCGCACAGGTTTTCCGCCTCGTCCATGAAGTGCGTCACCAGGACGACCGTCGTCCCCCGATCCCGGATCTGCCGGATGAGGTCCCAGGCGACCCGCCGTGAGGCTGGGTCGAGGCCCGTCGTCATCTCATCGAGGAAGACCAGCTGTGGGTCGTTGGCGAGTGCGAGGGCGACGAACAACCTCTGCTGCTGCCCGCCGGAGAGGCTGCCGAACCTGGCATCCTTCTTCTCCGCAAGACCCCAGTCCGCAATCAGCTCGTGCCAATCCGGTCCGGTGGGTCGCAAGGAGCCGAACAGATCAGCCGCTTCCCACACCTTCATCCGATCCGGCAGCGCCGACTCCTGGAGCTGCGAGCCGATTCGCCTCCGAATCTCCGCAGCATGGGTCACGGGGTCGAAGCCGAGGACCGACACAACGCCGCCGTCGACCGAGCGCAGTCCCTGCAAGCTCTCCACGGTCGTCGTCTTGCCGGCACCATTGGGGCCGAGGATGCCGAAGATCTCACCCTCCTCGACATGGAAGGAAACGTCGGAGACGGCGGTGAACGAGCCATATCGCTTCTGCAGATGCGCGACGCTGATCACTGGCACGTTGCGCAGCATACGGCATCTTCCATCCCACCGATCTTGCGTAAGGAGCGGCTGCATATGGCCGCCAGTTACGCAAGAACGGATGGGTGCGCTGTTGGTAGCCTGGCAAGCAGCGCACGAAAGGCTGTCATGACGGTCACCGCTCCGTACGGTTCATGGGAATCGCCGATCACGATCTCGATGCTCACGGAAGCCGGGGTACCCGTCGGGGGAGTTACGACCGATGGCGGCGATCTCTATTGGACAGAGTCGCGTGCGCTCGAGGGGGGCCGCACCGTCGTGGTGCGCAAAGATGCGCATGGCGTCGTGTCCGACGTCGTCCCCGAGGAGTTCAACTCCCGCTCACGTGTCCACGAATACGGCGGTGGATCGTACGGAGTGAGGGACGGAGTGCTGATCTCCTGCAACTTCGATGACCAGAGGGTCTATCGCATCGACGGCGCAATCGCCACGCCGATCACCCCCGAGCCGAAGATCCCGGCGGGTGACCGCTACGCCGATTTCGCCTTCCACGGCGACCGGGTGGTCTGCGTCCGGGAGCGGCATCGCGAGGACAGAGAACCGATCAACACTCTCGTCACGTTCCCAATCGACGGCTCCGACAAGCCGCGGGTGATCGCAAAGGGCCATGACTTCTACTCAACGCCACGGGTCAGCCCCGACGGGACGAGGCTGGCCTGGCTCTCCTGGGACCATCCCAACATGCCGTGGGACGGGACGGAGCTGTGGTGTGCCGCTCTTGCGGACGATGGAACCGTGACGGAGCCGGAACTGATCGCCGGTGGGGGAGACGAGTCCATTTTCCAGCCCGAGTGGTCGCCGGCGGGCGTTCTCCACTTCGTATCTGATCGCACCGGTTGGTGGAATCTCTTCCGCCACATCGATGGGCACGTCGAGGCCCTCCACCTCATGGAGGCAGAGTTTGGCGCGCCGTCGTGGATATTCGGCATGCGCCGCTACGGGTTCCTGCTCGGCGATCGCATCTTCACCCTCTATTACGAGGACGGGCGTAGCCGGGCGGCGGTGTTGGAAGGGGAGAGCCTGAGACAACTCCATCTGCCGTTCGATACCTTTGGCCATTCAATCGGCACCTGCGGTGACCAGGTGTTCACCACTGCGGGAGGTGGTTCGCGACCCATGGCAGTGGTGCGGATCGATGTCGACACCGAAGCGGTCAAGGTCGTCAAGGAGAGCATGAAGGTCGAACTCGATCCTGCGTTGATCAGCCAAGCCGAAGCCATCGAGTTTCAAACCACCGGAGGGGCGGTGGCGCATGCCTTCTACTACCCGCCCCGCAACCCCGAATTCACTGCACCGAGCGGAGACAAGCCTCCCCTCATCGTCTTCAGTCATGGCGGGCCGACCTCCGCCACCACCCCTGAACTCGACCTCAGCTACCAGTTCTGGACCTCGCGGGGGTTTGCACTGGTCGATGTGAACTACCGGGGATCGACCGGCTACGGCCGGGACTACCGCAACGCACTACGAGGGAATTGGGGAATCGTGGATCTCGACGATTGCATCAACGCGGCCCTGTTCCTCTCCGACGCCGGGCACGTGGACGAGGATCGCATGGCAATCCGGGGCGGCAGCGCCGGTGGATACACAACACTATGTGCCCTTGCCTTCGCCGATGTGTTTGCCGCCGGCGCGTCCTACTTCGGCGTGGGCGACCTTGCCGCGTTGGCCGTCGACACGCACAAGTTCGAATCGCGCTACCTCGACAGCATGATCGGCCCCTATCCCGAGGCGGCGGATCTCTATGAGGAACGCTCACCGCTGGCGAACGTCGACGGCTTCGCCTGCCCGGTGATTCTCCTACAGGGTCTCGACGATCGTGTGGTGCCGCCGGCACAGGCGGAAGAGATTGTTGCCGCACTCGATGCCAAGGGCATCCCGCACGCCTATGTGGCGTTTGCGGGCGAAGGGCATGGCTTTCGCAAGGCCGAGAACATCGAACGCGCCCGGGAGGTCGAGCTCTACTTCTACTCGCGTGTCTTCAGGTTCGATCCGGCCGATGATCTCGACCCGGTGGAGATCGCCCACGAAGACGCCTTGTAGCCAGTCCTGAGGCCGTTAGTCGGCAGGAGCCGTCCGCCACGATCTCTTCGTCTGCCAGATGACGTAAGCCACCAGCCCGAGCGGGATTTGGAGCACGTAGCTGAGCGCGCGGTAGATGAGGACGGCCGCTACCACGAGCGACTCGTCGCCCCCTGCAACGACCAATGCAGCCGTGAGACCAACCTCGACGATGCCGAGATTCCCCGGGGTGATGGGCACTGCGGTCACGAGACGGACGAGCGCAAAGGCGGCCAAGGCCTCGGGACCGCTGACATCCGTTGCGGGTACCCCCACGTGGCGCAGCGAGAGGAGGAGCAGGAAGAAGAGGGACAGGTGGCTGACGAGGGTCGCTGCGGTTATGGCCAGCCAGCGGCGGCGCAGCAGGTCGACGCTCTGTGCCCGGAACGCAGCGAATCCGTCTCCCCAACGATATGGCCCCAGCCGAAACGGCCGGGCGACTCGCGACACCACGGCACCGAGTCGATCCCCGGCGGTACGGGCGATGGCCTCGCTTGACAAGACGAGAGCCAGGAGCACCACGGCGCCGGCTAGTACCGCCACCCCGGTCACCGCCGCAGACTGGAGCGCTGGATTGCTCGATCCCCCGATGGTGAGAATCGCAAGAGCGATTACCGGCAGACCCAGCTTCACGAAGGTATTCCAGAGACCGGTCACAACCGCCGCAATTGCAATTGAGCCGGCGTCGAACCCAAACGACGAGAACATCGTGTAAGTCACACCGACGCCGATGGCGCTCCCCGCCGGCAGGGTGTTCGTCACGGCCGTCGAGATCTGGCCGACGACAAAGGCGCGGAGCAGGGTGAGGCCGGGCAAGGCCGCCAGAATGATGAACTGGTAGGTGAGGATGTTCCACGCGGCTGCCAACAGCAGGCTGACGGTCTCCATCCACGTCAGCGACTGGATTGCACTCCACACCTCGCCGAAGTCGGCAATGGCCGGTAGGACGCCGACGAGGAGACCGGAGACAATCGCCAGCGAGGCGATGACGCCCAGCGCACGTCGCCACCGCGGCTTGGTGGCGGGCACACCACCTCGTTCGTCGGGCTCCTCTTTCGTCATCCCTCGGCGATCACTTGACTCGCCAATCAGTGTAGGAACGCGCTAGCGGCACTCAGTGAAGTAGCGGACTTCCCCGTCAACAAGCGCATAGCTGCTGGTCGCCTCGAACCCCTGACCCTGGAAGTTGAAAGAGACCGGTACGTTGATCACATCCACCTGCACACCCTGGATTGTCTGCGTTTCGGGTTGGCTGGGGGGTCCCGTCGCCTGGTAGTCCTCGAGGATTGCTATCTCCCTCTCCACGAACGCCCGGCACAAGTCGGCTCCAAACGCATCGACGACGATCGGGTGCAGCCGGGCGAATAGGAATTCGAGGTCATCGCTGTCGAGCGCCTCGCCGAACAGGACGAGGAACTCCTCGACGGTCTCCTCCGGTGGTGCCGTCGTAGTCGTGGTCGTTGTGGTTGTTGTCGTCGTTGTTGTCGTCGTCGTTGTGGTTGGTGTCGTTGATGTGACGGTGGTCGTCGGTGCGGCGGTTGTCGCACCTTCACTGGTCGTGGTCTCGGAAGGCGGGGACGTCGTCGGAGCGGCGGTCAGTGGTGCGCTTGCGGGGGCGACATCTTCCTCAAACGCACCGGACACCCAGAGAACGAGGCCGCCGAGGGCGATGAAGCCCCCGACGACCATCATGATGATTCCTGTGCGTGGGTTCATCACACCATCTTCCACGACTTGTAGCCACCACGGCTGGGAGGTTCGCGGCGGTCGGCCGCTGCCGGGTCGCGCTGGATGCGGAACGACTTGTCATCAACCTCGATCGTGGTCACCGCACCGTCGAACTTCAGCTTGAACTTCGGCGCACAACGGCAGTCACCGTGGCCGCCGCAACCGTTCTCCACACAGTTCTTGGCGATCATCGCCCCGTCGACGTCGATCGCGTGTGTCACCTCGGTGTCGATGTGCGTCGAGACCCGCTCGGTTGTGGGCCAGACGTGCACCGGGACAATTTGGCCGCTGTCCAACTCGTATTCGGTGAGGATCCACATCACAAAGGAGTCATCGTTCACGACGCTGGCGTTGGTGCCACCGCCGTGGTGCTCATACGTGGCGCGGTCCCTCATCTCATGGTCGTGTCCGTCCCATAGCGGCTTCAGCTGATGCTGGATCTCGTCGTTCTCCCGGGCTTCGGAATCCATCTCGGCCCTGCGCCTCATCAGCCCTTCGATCTCGTCGATGTCGGTGCCGATGGTGTCGCCGAACCAGTAGTCGAGATCTCCCCACACCTCACCCCAGGTCCAGCCGAATGCATTGAGCTCGACTGGGCATTCCGCTCCGGGTGCGTCGTTGGTGCACTCCTGGGTCGCCAGCACATCGAGCGTGCTGTTGCCGGAACCTTCGTACGTGTTCTCGTACTCGGGGCAGCCGGCCTCGAGGTCGACCTCGACGCGAGTGATCTCCGAATGTGCCAGGTGAACTGCGACCTCCGGGGGTTCGTCGCCTTGGCCGATCTGGTAGAACTCGTCGTCGGGGGCCAGATGCGCCTGCTCGGTCGGATCGCCGAGCCCGTGCATCCAGTCGAGCCTGCCCTTCGGTCCGCTCCGCGTCGAGGCGTTCCCCTTCAGGTCGATGCCCTGCCAGGCGAAGTTGAAGTCGGGGATGTAGAGACGCTCGTCGTCGGGTACATCCTGCCGCGCCTTCGCCGCCTGCACGTGGCTGCGGATCTTGGTGCGGACCTTGATTCGGTAGACGCAGCATTCGTGGCTGGCGATATTGGGCGCCCGTAGCGGAATCCACTTGGTCCCGTCGTGGAAGTAGACCGACCAGTCGCAGCTGGCTTGCTCGATCTCCTCGCCGTAGACAGGCGGCACGGGTGTGTCCCGCGGACCGTCATCGTCGGGCTCTTCTCTCTCGCCGCCGCCGTCGGTCCCGGGGCGCGGCCGTTCCCGGGTCCTGTGATACACCCAGTAGCCGCCGACGATGATGGCGACGCCGCCAACGAAGATGATTATCGGGATCCACTCCCGAAATGACCCGCTCTCGAGGTTGCCGCCCCCGGCGAGGGTCGTTTCGGTTGGAGTCGCCGTCGTCTCGGTCGGAGTCTCCGTGGTGTCGCTGGCGGCCTGGGTCGTTGCCGGCGCTTCGGTCGTCGTAGTCGTGGTCGTAGTGGTCGTGGTGGTCGTCTCCTCGACCGGTTCCACGTAGCAGCAGTAGGTGTTGGGGACGATCGGCGTGTTGGTGCGAACGATGGGGAAGCTCTCCGGGGTCCTGCCCACGCGCTCTGGGTATGTCGCGACGAAGCCCGGAGTGAATGGAGCTTCCGACCAGTGGAGGTGCATGCCGTAGCCCAACTCGTCGAGCGGCCCATCGGTAGCCAGGAAGCCGCTGTCGATGCCGACGAACATCATGGTGCCGTTCCGATACACGAATCCAGGGAAGTCCTGAGTGACAAAGGTGCTTCCGTCGAACCGGAACGCCGTGAGGGCGAAGGGATCGGGGTTGTAGGTGACGGTCGGCATGAGGTAGCCGCCCTCCCAGGTGTCACCGGCGAAGTCGGACATCCAGGAAGGCACATCCGGCCGGGCCAAGACCACACCCTCGTTGATTGCCAGCCCGGTGTTCAGGTCGACCGGGCTGTCGAACTCGAACCAGATCAGGGTCACGTCCTGACCGGGCACGACCCCGCCGCCGCTTTCCAGGAAGAGTGTGTCCTGCGTCATCGTCCCGCTCGGTGGCATATCCAGCGGCCCGTCGAAGCGGACCTGGGCATTGCCCACCCCAATCAGGCTCGTGCCCGGCGGATTGATGATCGGCGGCCCCGATGGGTCGTCGCCGAATCCGTACTCGCTGGCGCTAACAGGCATCGTCATCCCGCGCAGCAGCCTTCCCTCGACATCGTTGAATCCAAACTGCTGCACCCCGGGGAGAGGTTGCAGATCGGCGAGGTCGATCGGGTCGACGTCCAGCTGTAGGTCCTCGGCGTCGATGACCTGAATCGGTGTCTGTGCGGCTGCGCTCGGTGCGATGAGACCGCTCCCGATGAGTAGCCCGCCGACTAGCGCCACTCGCAGTAGGCGCGTGGAAGTGCGCGGTGAACTGGCCATTTCTACCCTCCCTCCGGGTCTTGTGCTTCGAAGCTACAGCGCGGCGGGGCCATTCGGGTGGCTTATCGAGTCCATGACCCAAGAGTGGGGATGCAAAGGTGGTACCTTGCCGAGATGAATCGCAGCCGAATCTTCCCGCTCATCCTCGCTCTGATCGCCCTCCTCGCCGCCTGCACATCGTCGTCTGAGGAGACGACTACGACCACAACGTCGACCACCGAGGCTCCCGTAGTGACCCGAACGACCGCTGTCCCGGAAGAGCAGGGTGAACCGCTCAATCTGGTGTTGATGTGGCATCAGCACCAACCGTTGTATCCGAAGGATGAGGCCGGTGTCGTCAGCAGACCGTGGACTCGTGTCCATGCCACCAAGGATTACTACGACATGGCGGCTCTGGTCGCCGACTACCCGGATCTGCGCGTCACGTTCAATTTGACGCCGGTTCTGATGCGTCAGATCGAGGAGATGACGGAAGGGACCAAGGACATCTACTGGACGATGACGGAGGTCCCTGCGGACCAACTCAGTGATGACGAGAAGACCTTCATCATCGATCGCTTCTTCGATACCAACAGTCAGATCGTTGCCCGCTTTCCGCGGTACCAGGAGTTGATCGAGCGTCGTGATCAGCCCGGCAGCTTCTCCACCTCGGATCTGCGCGACCTTCAGGTGCTCTTCAACCTCGCCTGGACGGACCCGTCGTTTCTGAACGAAGAGCCCCTGGCGTCTCTTGTGGCCAAGGGGCGTGATTTCACGGAGGACGACAAGGCGGTGGTTCTCGGCGAGCACGAGCGGATCATTGCCGAGGTTCTCCCGCTGCACACGCAGCTATGGCAAAGCGGGCAGATCGAGGTGACGACAACGCCTCTGGCTCACCCGATCCTCCCCCTGATCGCCGATACGTCTCTGGCTACCGTCGGCGATCCGACCGCACAGCTACCGGCGAACCGGTTCCGCCAGCTCCCGGATGCAGTCGAACATGTCAATCGTGGGCTCGACGAAGCAGAGCGCCTTCTGGGGCAGCGACCTGCGGGCATGTGGCCGGGGGAGGGCGCAGTGGCCCAGCTCGTCATGAACGTCTTTGCCTCTGGTGGTGTGGAGTGGGTCGCCACAGGTGAAGACGTGCTGGCCAAGACACTCGACATCGGAAGCTTCACTCGCGACAGCAGCGATCTCATCCAGGAGGTAGAGACGCTGTACTCGATGTATGAGGCGCAGACGTCCGGCGAAGGCGTAGCGATGTTCTTCCGCGACGTCGTGCTGGCCGACCGCATCGGCTTCGAATACTCGGGCACGCCCGCTGGGGAGGCCGTCGACGACTTCATGGCTCGGCTCGGTGCGATCAACGATGCGCTCGATGCTGCCGAGGTGGACGGGCCCAAGGTGGTCACGATCGTGGTCGACGGAGAGAATGCCTGGGAGCACTACCCCAACGACGGCATCGACTTCCTCAACGC
>JASJBC010000051.1 GCA_030066715.1 Acidimicrobiia bacterium | reverse complement strand
TCTGGGCGGCTGTGATCGGTTCCACGGGTGACTGGGTGACCGTGTTTGCGCTGATCACGCTGGCGGGTCGCATCGGTTCCCAAGAGGGGATTCTCATCGTGTTGATGTCACGCATCCTCCCGGGTCTGTTCATCGGCGGATTGGTTGGTGTCATCACGGACCGCATGGACCGAAGGAAGCTGGTCGTACTCGCCGACATCGGCAGAGCTGCCCTGGTTCCTTTCTTGGCCTTTGTGAACTCCCTGCCGACGCTGGTGATGATCACTCTCGCTCTCGAGTTCATGAGTTTGCTCGGTCAGCCCCCGCGCACAGCGATGATCCCCCGACTCGTTCGCCCGGAGAACCTGGTCAGCGCCAACAGCTTGATGCTCGGTGCTGCCTACGGCACGATCCCGGTGGGGTCGCTGCTCCTCCTGATCCTGCAAGGGTTCCCGGAGATCTCGCTGGGTGGTCTCATTCCCGCAGGCAACGAGAGCCTCGCGCTCGCATTCGGCGTCGACTCTCTCACCTTCCTCGCATCGGGGTTGCTAGTTGCGTCTCTGCCGAGAATCGAGTCGCCCTTGGCCGAGGAGGCGGCGGCCAACAACGTCGATATGAAGAGCTCTTGGGCCGACTTCAAGGAGGGGTTGGCCTTCCTCGCCAAGGATCCGTCGGTCCGACGCGTGATCACCGGCATGACCACAGCGCTGTTTGGTGGCGGGACGATCATCGTCCTCGGTCCGGAGTTCGTGGAGAGTGTTCTGCGGGCTGATGACGCCGGCTTCTTCGCCATCATCACGATGCTCGGTCTCGGCGCCGTTGCGGGCCTCGTGACCCTATCGCTCAACGAGTATCGGTTGGTCCACCTCGACCTGGCGTTTGGCATTGCGACGGCGGTAACGGGCGTGGGACTGGCTGCGGCGGCGATGGCGGCGACAGTGGCAGGGGCCGCGGCATGGATGACCGTCATGGGCTTCGGCGCCGGTGCGGCCTACTTGATGGGCCTCACCCATCTTCATGAGTACGTCGACGATGAGCTCCGCGGGCGAGTCTTTGCTGCTCTGTTCTCACTGATGCGCACGGGGTTGTTCGTCGCAATGGCGCTCGCCGTGCCGTTGGTCGACGCCTTCGGTTGGGTGAACATCTGGCGGCTGGACGACCCAACGCGAGTCGTTCTGTTCCTCGGTGGCGTGACGATCTTCCTCTCGGGTGTCACCGTCATCGTCACTCTGCGTTCGCTTTTCCGCAGCCCGAGCATCGGTCGCGAAACCAAGGAGATCATCGCTGCCGCGAACCGGGCGCGTCGTTCCCGATTGACGCGCAGCGACAAGTCGGCCGACACCGAGGGCGAATCATGAGCCGGCGCTACATAGCCTTCGAAGGGATCGAAGGCACGGGCAAGTCCACGGTTGCCGCCAGGTTGGCTGCACATCTCGAAGGTCACGGCTGTGATGTGCTCTTCGTGCGCGAACCCGGTGGAAGTGCGACGGGGGAGCGGATTCGCCGCGTTCTCCTGGACCCGGAGGGCACGGTCGCACCGTGGAGCGAGGCTTTGCTGTTTGCTGCGGCCCGGGCCCAGCTCGCCCACGAGGTAGTCGGGCCGGCGCTAGCGGTCGACCGCTGGGTTGTGACCGATCGCTCGGTGTACTCGTCGCTGGCCTATCAGGGCGCAGGTCGCGGTCTCGGTGTCGAGCAGGTACGGGCGGTCAACGCACCGGGCTTGGGCGAAGTTTGGCCGGAACTCGTGATCCTGCTGCAGCTGGACGCCGCAACCGGGCTGGCTCGGCAGGAGGATGCTGATCGGATCGGAGCCGAGGGAGTCCTTTTCCAGACCGCGGTCGGCAACGCCTTTGCAGCACTGGCTGCAGCTGAGCCGGATCGCTTTGTAACGGTTGATGCGGCTCAGGACATCGAGAGCGTGTGGCGTGACGTGCTGGCAAGTGTGGAGGGCCGATGGCCGATCTCTTCAGCGGGCTGATCGGGCATCGCTCGGTTGCGGGTGTTCTGCAGCGCGACGTCGCCAACCCCGCCCACGCCTATCTGTTCGTTGGCCCCCTTGGAGTCGGCAAGGCCGCAGTGGCGCGCAGGTTCGCCGCCGGCATCCTCTGCGACGGCAACCACGCATGTCGACGTCGCGTTCTTCGCGGCTTGCATCCCGATTTGGTACTCGTCGAGCCGGATGGTCGATCGGCAATAACCGTCGATCAGGCGCGCAACACAGTCGCTATGGCCAACCTCGCTCCGGTGGAGGGGGCGCGCAAGGTGTTTGTGCTGGAGGAGGGTGGCGCGATGAACGACGAAGCGGCCAACGCCCTGCTCAAGACGCTCGAGGAGCCCACGGCTTCAACGGTCTTCATCATCATCTCCGAGTCGGAGGACGATCTT
Source organism: Acidimicrobiia bacterium (assembly GCA_030066715.1). Lineage (GTDB taxonomy): Bacteria > Actinomycetota > Acidimicrobiia > Spongiisociales > UBA5794 > JAAETI01. The sequence continues at coordinate 13,234 of JASJBC010000051.1, read as the reverse complement.
CCTGAGACTGTTGCCAGCCGCTGCCGCACGGTGGTGTTTGGGCGTGTCCCCGAGGAGGAGATTGCGGCCGGGTTGGCGGCGCAGGGCGTCACCACCGAGCGGGCCGAGCAAGCCGCACGCATATCCGGGGGGCGGCCCGGGCTTGCGATCTCCCTGGCAACTCGCGCCGATGTCGCCGCCTTCCGCAACGCTTGGTTGAGCGTCCCCATGCGTCTCGCCCAGCATCCAGGAGAGGGATACCGCCTAGCCGACGAGTTGGGTGCCGCTGCTGATCCGCTGCTTGCCGCTCTGAAGGAACGCCAGGCCGAAGAAGCGGCGACCATGGAGAGAGAGGGAGGGCTGAGCAAGGCAGTTGAGCAACGACAAGCCCGTGAGCTGCGGCGAGCCTCGATTGCGCTGCAGGTGTCGGGTCTGGAGATCCTCTCCGGTTTCTATCGCGATGCCGCCGCGGCGCAACTGGGTGCTCCGGTGCGCAACCCCGACATACCGGCCCCCGCACTCGCCCGGTTGACGCCGCGCCGAGCGGTTCGCAACGCTGATCGCATCATGGAGGCAATCGAGGCGATCGAGGCCAACCAAAGACCACAGCTGGCCCTGGCCGCGCTCTTCTCTGATCTAGGCGGCGAGATTTGACGGGAGCGCCAGGTCGGGGAGCGCGGGGTTTCGCCCGGGTCGGCAGCGGCCCGGTCGGCGTCGCAATGCGCGTGCTGATGGATGCGGACCTGAGCGGAAGGGAGCACGTACCGAGCGCGGGCCCGTTCATCGTCACGGCCAACCACCTGTCGCTGATGGATCCCGTTCTCGTATCCGCGGCGGTTGGCCGTCTCGTTCGGTTCTTGGCTCTCGATGAGCTCTTCGGCCAGGCGGCCGTGCTGGATCGGCTGATGCTCTACTTCGGTGCGGTAGCCATTCCCAGAGAGCGAGCTCCGCTGGGCGCAATGAAGAAGGCGCTCGCAATCCTCGAGGATGACGATGTGCTTGGCATATTCCCCGAGGGGGCGCGGGCGCGGTTCTGGGGAGAGCGGCCCATCAAGCGGGGCGCAGCCTGGTTGTCCATTGCAACAGGTGCCCCGATCGTGCCATGCTCCGTGATAGGGACCGAGGCCACTATGAGTCTCACCGAGCCGGGGATTCGGGTACCGGCGGTGAAGCTGGCTGTTCATCCGCCGCTCCATCCAGGCTCGTATATGGATCGGGAAGATCCGCTCCGGTCGATGATGGACGACTGGGCGAAAACGATCGACGACGCAATCGGTCATTGGAAGCGAGAGGAGTGAAGATGCGAGTACTGATCACCGGAGCCAGCGGCTTGATCGGCACCGCACTACGACAGTCTCTCGAGGCCGACGGAGCTTCGGTCGTGGCACTGGTGCGGCGCAAGCCCGCATCGGAGCATGAGCGCCAGTGGGATCCGGCCAACGGTGTCCTCGACCCGTCCGACGTCGAGGGTTTTGATGCAGTAGTACATCTGGCAGGCGCCGGGATCGGGGACAAGAGGCTGACCGCAGCGCGCAAGAAGGAGATATTCGACTCGCGAGTCGACGGAACGAGCCTGCTTGCAGACCGGCTTGCCGGTGCCACCAACAAGCCCCGCGTCTTTGTTTCGTCGTCCGCTATCGGCTACTACGGAGATCGTGCCGAGCCGGTAACGGAGCAGGACGGTCCGGCCGACCCACCCGACTTCCTTGCCAGCGTCTGCATCGCCTGGGAGTCCGCAGCCGATGCCGCGGTCGACGCGGGAATTCGCACCCCTTTTATTCGCACCGGAATCGTTCTTGCCGCCAACGGCGGGGCGTTGCAGAAGCTCCTGCTCCCTTTCCGGCTCGGCATCGGTGGCCGGCTTGGTTCGGGCAAGTCGTGGTGGAGTTGGATCTCCATCGACGACCAGGTGCGGGCCATCCGGCACCTGATCGACGCCGACGTGTCCGGTCCCGTCAACCTGACTGCCCCGCAGCCGGCGACGAATGCTGAAGTCACCAAGGCGCTGGGCAAGGTGCTGCGTCGACCCACTCTCTTGCCCGTCCCCCGTTTCGTCCTCGAGCTGATCCTAGGCAAGGAACTCGCCGCCGCTCTGTTGTTCACTTCGGCACGAGTGTTGCCCGAACGACTCGAAGAGAGCGGGTTCGAGTTCGAGCACCGCGACGTGGAATCGGCGCTCCGGGGGGTGCTAGCCAAGTGAAGATCGAGCTGCGCTACTATTGCCTGCCCTTTGCCGGGGTAGCTCAGTCGGTAGAGCGACGCACTCGTAATGCGTAGGTCACGGGTTCGATTCCCGTCTCCGGCTCCGCTGCGCTCCGAGCTCGGATTCCCGTCTCCGGCTCCGCTGCGCTCCGAGCTCGGTTCTCGTTTTGCCTCGGGAAGCGGTCTGGCTGCTCGGATAGTTGCCTTTGCGCGCCGTACCGCTAACTTCCACGTTATAGCTCTCGGGGGCGTCAATGGCTGACCAAGCCAACTTTGAACGCGACGCAATGCAGTACGCACAGCAGCTCTACTCAGCCGCGCTCCGAATGACGCGCAATCCGGCCGACGCTGAAGATGTCGTCCAGGAGACGTATCTCAAAGCCTTCCGTGCCTATGACACCTTCAAAGAAGGCACAAACCTCAAGGCTTGGCTCTATCGAATTCTCACCAACACCTACATCAATCGCTACCGCAAGCAGCAGCGCCGGCCCGCCGAAGTCGAGCTGGGTGAATTGCAGGATCTGTATCTCTTCAAGCGTCTCGGTGAGGCCTCGGGCGCTGAGCGGAGCACCGAGGAGTCGGTTCTCGAATCCATGGTTGACACCGACATCAAGGCTGCACTCGAGTCGCTGCCGGAACGGTTCCGGATGCCCGTTCTGCTTGCGGATGTCGAGGGATTCTCCTACAAGGAAATTGCAGAGATCCTCGACGTTCCCATCGGAACTGTCATGTCCCGGCTACATCGGGGAAGAAAAGCTTTGCAAAAGAAGTTGTGGTCATTAGCTGAACAACGCGGACTCACAGGACCAAGCCAATGAAAGCGGAATGCGACCACGCGGTTGAATACCTCTATCAGTACATCGACGAAGAGTTGACGTGGTCGCGTCGCCTTCGCGTCAGGTGGCACCTCCGACGTTGCGGCCCTTGCGTGGATGCGTTCGACTTCGAGGCTCGCCTCAAGGAGCGCATGAAAGAATGCGGCAGAGACGAGCCTCCTCAGGAACTTTTTGACCGTATCCGTGCGTTGATAGAACAAGAGGCAGCCGGCGGCCAGGAAAACTGACCGGCTGCGTCAACCAACCCGCAGCCCGATTGCGGCAAAAGGAAACGCACCAAATGTCTGACAACACACTCAAAGGCAAGAGAATCATGGGCACCGCAAGGCCGCCCAAAGTCAATCCAAAGCAGCGCACGTGCGCCAAAGCTGATTGCGACACCACACTCTCGCAGTACAACCGTCGCGAGCATTGTTACGCACACGCCCCAACCAAGTTCCCCCGTCTCCGCGGCCGCATCGTTCCGGAGAGTTGACCCTCCGGTAGCAAGGCTGCCTGGCGCAGATCAGTGCTGGTCTCGAGAAGACGAGCTTGCTCGACCGAGTGCTATCGTCCCGCTGGATGAAGCACTCGGTCACCAATCTCCTGCGCTCTCTAGCGTTGCTGTTGCTGTTCGTTCCGGCGCCTCTCTCGATCGCTAACGCAGCACCGGCCATGGCCGATACCGTCGCCGCCCAGCCGGCCGTGACCGTTCCGGAAGAGGCCGAGGACGAAGAAGAGGATCCATGGACCGCTCGGTTCCTCGCTCCAGCTGTGGTTGTCATCGCCGTCGTGGTGGTCGGAGCCTCCATCTCCTATTACGTCGTCCGCGTCCGGGGCCGCTACCGCGTCGTCTGATCACGCTCCCGACCTGAACACGACCAGGGCGTAGTACTTTGGCTGTCATGTCCACGACTACTTGGGACTCCGCCGTATCGATTGCGCGCAGGTTTGCGGGCCGCTATCCCCTCGAGGGGACCTACCACGAGGCGCGTCTGGCACGACAGGCTCCGCTGCTGGTCGAGCGAGCAACATCACTCGTCTCGGAGGAGACGGGCTTGACTGCGCCCGGCCAACCCGATGTGGCCGTCGTCAGTCGGGCTGAGTGGGTCGAGAACAACATTGCCTCCTTCTCGGCTCTCATGGCGCCGCTGACTGATCGACTCGGTGAGGACCGCGAGGTCGGGCGAGGCCTCGCCGGTCGCATCATGTCTGCGGAGCTCGGGGCGGTGCTGGGGTTCCTCTCCCGGCGGGTGTTGGGCCAGTACGAATTGGTCCTGCCTACGTCCGATGGTGGAGATGGGGATACCGTGATGTTCGTCGGCGCCAACGTGCTGTCGATGGAGCGGCGATTCGAGTTCAGGCCGTCCGAGTTTCGCTTTTGGGTGGCGCTGCATGAGTCAACTCATCGTCTGCAGTTCCAAGGGGTGCCGTGGCTGCGGTCGTACTTCCTCGGGCTGGTCGAAGAGCTTGTCGCAGCGTCGAAGCCCGAGCCGGGGCGACTCAATCGCCTTTCGGAGGAGTTGCGCGAGGCAGCAGAGCAGGGCCGCCCGCTGGTCGATGAGCAAGGCCTCTTCGGCCTCCTGGCGTCACCAGATCAGCGCGAGGTAATCAACAAGGTCCAGGCCCTGATGTCGCTGCTCGAAGGGCATGGACATGTGGTGATGGACCGCATCGGTGAGCGGGAGTTGGTGAGCCAGGCACGGATGTCGCGCATCCTCGCTTCTCGGCGCAACGACCCGCGCACGGCGATGTTCATGAGGCTCGTCGGTCTCGAGATGAAGATGAAGCAGTACGAGATGGGCGCCAGGTTCATCGCAGGCGTGGAACGCCAGGCCGGCTGGTCCTCGCTGGACGCCGCCTGGTTGCGTCCTTCCAATCTGCCGACTCTCGAAGAGATAGGAGATCCTGTCTCATGGCTGTACCGAGTGGGTTGAGCCCCGCCGCTACTGCGGCTTGCGAGGCGGTGGCCGATATCGCCCCCGGGCCGCTGGTCATCGCTCTCAGCGGCGGAGCGGATTCTGCTGTTGTAGCTTGGGCGAGCGTCACGGTGCGCCCGGCGGGAACGGTTCGGGCAGTTCACGTGAATCACGGCTGGGATGCCTCTCCCGGCCTGCAAGTTGCGGCTGCGGCCGTAGCCGATCATCTCCATATCCCTTTCCGGTCGGTGTACGTCGTTCCCGAGACCGGCCCGTCCCCGGAGGGTGCTGCAAGAGAGGCTCGGTTGGCCGCGTTGCTCGATGCGGCCGCGGGCGAGACGATCGTGATGGGACACCACGCCGACGATGCCGCGGAGACTGTGGTGGCGAATCTGCTGCGTGGCGCTGGAGCCACTGGACTGTCCGGCATCACACCGGAACGAGGGCCGTTTGTCCGCCCTCTGCTGCAGATGCGCCGTGCCGAGCTGCGGGCCGTGGCCGACGAGCTCGCTCTCCCTTATGTCGACGATCCCAGCAACGACGATCAGACCCATCGCCGCAACTACATCCGTCACGAGATCATCCCCGAGCTCGATCGCCACTTCGACGGTGACTTGGTCGATGTCGTGGTGCGGAGCGCCCAGCACCTGGCCGCCGAGGATGCTTACCTGGACGACGTTGCCGCCGACGGCGTCGCCGCCGCCGACGGCGACGCAACGCTGCTCGCCATTGCCCCACTGATCACGATGCCGGCGGTCCTGGCGAAGCGTGCCGTCAGAAAGGCGCTGCGCGCTGTTCATCCTCCCTATCCGGGGAGCAGCCGCGAAGTTGATGCGGTGCTTGCGGTGACCATGGGCCGGGCCCCCCGCCGCGATCTGAGCGAGGGTTTTGTGGCCGAGCGGGAGGGTCCGTACGTCTCGATCTACCGACCTGCACGACCGCAGGTCGGTGACCCGGTCGAGCTCGAGGTGCCCGGACGGGTGCAGTTCGGCGAGCATCTCATCCGGGCCACGCCGGCCACGAGCGGTGAGCAGGCCCGCATGTCCTCCGATTGGTGCCGCTTGGCGTTGCCGCGGGGTGGCCTGGTTGTTCGTGCCGCCGCTCCCGGCGACCGGGTGGACATCGGGACCGGATCCAAGAAGGTGGCCGACGCCCTCAACGAGGCCGCCGTCCCGGTGCGGAAACGGCCGGCTTGGCCCGTCGTGGAGTCCCGTGGCAGAATCGCTTGGGTAGCGGGTGTTCGGGTAGCGTCGTGGGCTCGAGTGGAGACGTCGCTGAGCACGTGGGTCGAGCTCGAAAGGCAGGCATCTTGAAGGTCGCAAAGGTTCTCATCACAGCCGAGGAGATCGACGCCAAGCTCGCCGAGATGGGTGCGGAGATCACCCGCGACTACCAAGGCAAGGATCTGCTGATGATCGGCATCCTCAAGGGTGCTTTTGTGGTGCTCGCCGACCTCACCCGGCACGTGCGGCTTCCGGTCGAGACCGACTTCATGGCCGTTTCCTCCTATCACGGGGGAACCCACAGCTCGGGTGTGGTTCGCATCCTCAAGGATCTCGACCAGGAGATCGAGGGCCGAAACGTCCTGATCGTCGAGGACATCATCGACACCGGCCACACGTTGAAGTACCTGCTCCGCACACTCGCAGTGCGCAAGCCGAAGACGCTGTCGCTGGCCTCGCTGCTCATCAAGGATGACGTCGAACGACCCCACTTCGACATCCAATACGAAGGCTTCCACATCCCAAACGAGTTCGTCGTCGGCTACGGGCTCGACTATAACGAGCAGTACCGCAACCTTCCCTATATCGGGGTCATGGACACGAACTCGACGTCATCGCCGACCGACGTCCAAGAGGGCTTCAAACTGGCCGATTGACCATCGGTGCCCGAACCGCAGATCTTTGCCGAAGTAGCGCTGTCAATCGCATATCATGGGACGCCCCGATGGCAACGAGTCGTCGGGCCGAGCCCGCAGGTGAGCAAGGAGCGAAGTGAACCGTACCGCACGCACGATCCTCGTGTACATGGTCGTGGCCATCCTCGTCATGATGGCTGTGAACGTGTTTCTCCAGGGGGCCAACGAGCCCGAGGATCTTTCGCTCAGCGAATTCCAAACGAAGCTCCTCGCCGGGGAGATCGCCAGCTTGGAGATGAAGGCGCGATCCGACGAGATCATCGGCGAGTTCACCGAAGATGCCGTGGTGCCGGGTGGCAACACCCAGTTCCGCACTGTGTACCCGGCGGAATTCGAGGATGAGCTCACCGCACTGATCGAGGAGTCGGGCCTGGAGGACTTCACCGTCAACGCCGAAAACCCGTCGGCGCTCTCGTGGTTCCTCACGACCATCTTCCCCTACCTCCTCATCTTTGGCGTCTTCATCTTCTTCCTGATGCAGATGCAAGGCGGCGGCAACCGGGTCATGCAGTTCGGCAAGGCCAAGGCCAAGCAGGTCAACAAGGATGCCCCGAAGGTCACTTTCAAGGACGTGGCCGGGGCCAACGAGGCCGTCGAGGAACTCGAGGAGATCAAGGATTTCCTCTCGAGCCCCGGCAAGTTCCGCGCGATCGGCGCCAAGATCCCCAAGGGCGTGCTGCTCTACGGCCCGCCCGGAACCGGCAAGACACTCCTGGCTCGCGCTGTTGCCGGTGAGGCCGGTGTTCCCTTCTTCAGTATCTCCGGTTCAGACTTCGTCGAGATGTTTGTAGGTGTTGGAGCGTCCCGAGTACGGGACCTCTTCGAGCAGGCGAAGCAGAGCGGTCCTGCCATCGTGTTCATCGATGAGATCGATGCCGTCGGTCGCCACCGTGGTGCCGGCCTCGGCGGTGGCCACGACGAGCGGGAGCAGACGCTCAACCAATTGCTCGTGGAGCTCGACGGATTCGACGTCAATACCGGTGTCATCGTGATCGCGGCCACGAACCGCCCCGACATTCTGGATCCGGCCTTGCTCCGTCCCGGCCGCTTCGACCGCCAGGTGGTTGTGGATCGCCCCGACCTCAAGGGGCGGGAGCAGATCCTCGAGGTGCATGCAAAGGGCAAGCCGCTCGACGAGGACATCGATCTCGAGGCTCTCGCCAGGCAAACCCCGGGTTTCACCGGTGCCGATCTCGCCAATCTCATCAATGAGGCTGCGCTTCTAGCCGCTCGCCGTGACAAGAAGCTCATCGGCATGTCGGAGCTGGAAGAGGCGATTGACCGTGTCATCGCCGGCCCCGAGCGCAAGAGCCGCGTCATGTCCGAGGAAGAGCGCAAGATCACTGCCTACCACGAAGGCGGGCATGCCTTGGTTGGCTTTGCTCTCCCCAACCTCGACCCGATTCACAAGGTGACCATCATTCCCCGGGGCCGTGCCGGCGGCTACACGCTGGCGCTCCCTGTTGAGGACAAGAGCTATGCGCGGCGCAGTGAGCTCGTCGATCAGCTCGCATACGCACTGGGCGGCCGCACCGCCGAAGAGCAGGTGTTCGGCGACCCCTCGACCGGTGCCTCCAACGACATCGAGAAGGCAACCGACCTCGCTCGCAAGATGGTCATGGAGTACGGAATGAGCGACAGGCTCGGTCCGCTGCGCTACGGCCGTCCCGACTCACAAGTGTTCCTGGGTCGCGACTACACCAGAGGTCAGGAGATGTCGGACGACGTGGCCTCTGCGATCGACGATGAGATCCGCATGCTGATCAACCAGGCGCATGAAGAGGCGAGGTCGATCATCACGACGCACCGTGAAGCGCTCGATCGTGTGGCTGAGGTGCTGTTGGAACGAGAGACTATCGACGCGGAGGAGATCGCCGAGGTATTCTCCGACGTCCCCAAGTGGGAGCACACCGAGGTCGGGGCGCTGCGTATCCGCCTCCCCGAACCGGCGCCGGTCGGTGAGGGCCGGGTTGCCTCATCCACCAACTCAGACGACCCCCAACCAGCAAGGTCCTAGAAGGCCGCCAGGTGATTGTCTTTGTCAGCCCCCCCGCTTGCGGGGGGAAGGTACCGCAGCAGCGAGGCTGCTTAGGGGTAGTTGTCGCAAAGGTCCGTGGATCATGAACTGGCGCATCCGCAACCAAGTGCTGGACACCGACGATCACACGCTGATCATGGGGATAGTCAATGCGACCCCCGACTCGTTCTCCGAAGGCGGGAGCCACTTCTCGCACCAGGCTGCCGTCGCTCACGGCTTGGCGCAGCGGGCCGAGGGTGCCGACATCGTCGATGTCGGTGGCGAGTCGACTAGACCCGGGGCAGAGCCCGTCCCGACTCGTCACGAGATCGACCGGGTCGTACCCGTTGTCCGTGACCTTGCGAAGCAGGGAGTCGTCGTCAGCGTGGACACTATGAAGGCCGCAGTTGCGGCGGCTGCGATCGAAGCCGGCGCCCACATCGTCAACGACGTGACCGCGCTCGGCGATCCCGACATGCCGGGAGTGTGTTCGGCCGCAGGCGTCGGTGTCATCCTGATGCACATGCAGGGAGACCCACAGACCATGCAGGCCGACCCGACCTACGATGACGTAGTCGCCGAGGTCGCCGGCTATCTCGAGGGACGTGTCGACCATGCCATTGCAGCGGGTATCGACAGAGCTGCCTTGTGCATCGATCCGGGGATCGGCTTTGGCAAGACGTTCGACCACAATCTGGCACTGCTGAGCGACCTGGGCCGGCTCGGTGCGGCGGGTCTGCCCGTCCTCGTCGGGACATCCCGCAAGGGGTTCCTTGGCGCCATCCTCAACGATGCCGGATGGGCTACCAAACCGGCCGAGCGAGATCCGGCGACAGCGGCTACGGTTGCGCTCGCAATAGCCGGTGGTGCATCGGTCGTCCGAGTACACAATGTGGGCCATGCGCTCCAGGCGGCCAGGACGGCCGACGCTATGGTGCGGGCTTCACAACGGAGGAAATGAGAAGTGGCAGGTCTGGAACCAAGGGGGTTCAAGTGGGTGATCGCCGGGCGGTTGGCGATCTCCGAGCGAATCGGTGGCTACGGTTTTCAGCATCGCCGGGTGCGGCGCGAGGAAGAGATCATCTGGCTCGCCGAGCAAGGGATCAACACTGTCGTTTCGCTGATGCCCGGCAACCAGAACCAAGCTGCCTACGAGGGTGCCACGCTTCGCTTCTTCCACTACCCGATCGAGGATGATCTGGACCCCGAGGACGTCGGCAAGGTGTTCACGGTTCTCGACGACGCTCTCGACCACGACGGTGCCTCGGTGCTCGTCCATCGCGAGCTCATCGGCGACCTTCTCGTCGGTCTGATGGGCGGTTACCTCGTCCATGCCGACCTGATCAGCGACCCAATTGTGGCAACCTCCGTGATCCAAGAGATCTCCGGTCGTCCGCTCGGGCCCGAAGGCCGGCGGCTCATCCCCGCTGCGAACTAGGTGCGAGCCGCAATTGGTCTCGGCTCGAACCTGGGCGACCGAGCCCGTCACATCGCTGATGCGGTCGGCGCGCTGTCTGAGCTGGACACTTTGGTCCGGGTCTCGCCGCTCTACGAGACGGCCCCGGTCGGCGGACCCGAGCAGGGCCCATACCTGAATGCAGTTGCCGTCGTCGATACCGAGCTGACACCGCAGGAGCTTCTACAGCAGTGTCTTGCCATCGAGCGCGATGCGGGGCGGGAACGCCGAGAGCGCTGGGGTCCTCGTACGCTCGATCTCGATTTACTCCTGTACGGGGATGCCGAGATCGATGAGGACGGGCTCACCGTGCCACATCCGCGGATGACAGAGCGGCGCTTTGTACTGGAACCCCTTCTGGACGCTTGGCCGGACGCCGTTCTTCCCGACGGAACGCCGGTCGCCAACTTCCTCCCAGGTGTCGCCGACCAGAGAGTGCGGAAGCTCGAGACCGTCGTGCCCGGCCGTATGACTTCGCTGCTCCTGGTCCTGATCGTCGGGCTGGGTGCGGTGATTATCTGGTGGATCGGGGATTGGCTGCTGTAGGCCGCAGATGAGAAGAACCCCGCCTGATGGCGGGGTTCTCGTCGATTGAGTTGTAGCTCGCCGCTATACCGAGACGCGGTCCTTCAGGCCCTTGGCCGGCTTGAACTTGGCGTGCGTCTTGGCTGCGATCTGGATGGTCTCGCCTGTCGCCGGGTTGCGCCCGGTGCGAGCCTTCGACCGGCTCGTGTAGAACTTGCCAAAGCCGCTGATTGCGACCTCACGATCGGCATCGAGCTCAACGGCGATGATGCCTTCGCCTGAGTCTGAGCTGAAGATGATGTCAATGACCTCTGCAGCCTTAGCCTGGCTCAGGTCTGCCTTCTTGGCGAGCTTCTTCGCCATCTCCGTCTTGTTCACAGTGGAACTCCCTATCTTGAGCGAACCTTCGGGACGTGTTTCCCCGCTTTGCAAGCGACCAAGCTACACCGAAAACCCGCAGAAACAGTGGATTTTTTGCGCGACTAGCAAATAGTCCCAGGTCAGGAAACGGGCTCGAATCGCGCCTGGAAGAACCGGAGCGATTCGGGCTCGTATGTGAACCGGAGACCGCCAACCGCCTCGGCGTTCTCAACGACGTCGATGACGCTCTCCGCAGTCACGTCCATGTGCGCCTGGGTGTACACCCGGCGCGGGACTGTGAGCCGGACCAGCTCCAGCTTCGGGTAGTTGTGATCGCCGGTGGCCTTGTTGCGGCCGGCAGACACGATGCCTCGTTCCATCCCGCGGACGCCGGACTCGACGTAGATGGCGGCCGTGAGCGCCTGCGCCGGAAACTGGTCGTGGGGGAGGTGCGGCATGATCGCCTTGGCGTCGAGGAACACTCCGTGACCACCGACGGGGCGGATGATCGGCACCCCTCCTTTGATCAGCTTGTCCCCGAGGTACTCGACCTGACCGACGCGGGCCCGAACATGATCGTCGGTGCCGACCATTTCGCGGATGCCGCGAGCCAGTGCCTCCATGTCCCGTCCCGACATGCCGCCGTAGGTGTGAAGACCTTCGAAAGCCACGAGCAGGGCGCGGGCCTGCTTGGCGAGCTCGGGATCACGCAGGGCGAGGAAACCGCCGATGTTGACCAGGTTGTCCTTCTTCGACGACACGGTTGCACCATCGGAGTAGGAGCAGATCTCGCGCATGATCGCCGCAATCGACTTGTCCTCGTAGCCGGCTTCGCGCTGCTTGATGAACCAGGCGTTCTCTACCGCCCTGGTGGCGTCGAGCATCACGAGTATGCCGTGTTGGTGGCAGAGCTCGTACGTCGCCTTCAGGTTGGCCATCGACAGCGGCTGCCCGCCGGCCATGTTGACGTTGGTTTCCACCGAGATATAGGGGATCTTCTCGGCGCCGACCTCGTCGATCAGGCTCTGGAGTTTGTCGAGGTCGATATTGCCCTTGAACGGGTGCAAGCTGGCTGTGTCGTGCGCTTCGTCGATGATCACATCGACGAACTTGCCGCCTGCGTGCTCCTGGTGGAAGCGGGTGGTGGTGAAGTACATGTTGCCCGGCACATAGTCCCCGTCCTTGATGAGGATCTGGCTGAGAATGTGCTCGGCACCGCGACCCTGGTGGGTCGGGACGAGTTCCTCGTACCCGTAGACGTCGTGGACTGCGTTGACGAGGTTGTAGAAGCTCTTGCTTCCGGCGTAAGCCTCGTCACCGATCATCATCCCGGCCCACTGGAAGTCGGACATGGCGGAGGTGCCGGAGTCGGTGAGGAGATCGATGTAGACATCGTCGGACTTGAGCAGGAACGAGTTGTAGCCGGCTTCCTCGATCGCGGCGATGCGCTCCTCTCGCGAGGTCATCCGGATCGGCTCGACGACCTTGATCTTCCATGGTTCGGCCCAGCTGCGATGGCTCATGAGACTGCCTTTCGTTCCGGCACCGTTTCTCCGGCGCTTCTTCGTTGATCCGGCTTCGATACTATGATTCCTGCGGCAATCGTCAACGGGATATGAAAGGTATTCGGCAGATGACGTCGATTCCGATGCTGGACCGAACAGATCGCGCCATCGTGGGCATTCTCCAGGAGAATGCGCGCCTGTCCAACAAGGAAATTGCAGGCAGAGTCGGCATCGCCCAGTCGACATGCTCCGAGCGCATTCGGCGTCTCGAGCATGCCGGGGTCTTTCGTGGATTCCACGCCGATGTCGACCCGGCGATCGTCGGTGTCGGCCTGCAGGCGATGATTGCGGTGCGGCTGCATCGGCATGAGACCACTCAAGTCGTTCGGTTCCGGGAGTACGCCGAGCAACTGCCGGAGGTCGTTGCCTTCTATCACATGGCCGGGAGCAACGACTTCCTCGTGCATGTCGTAGTGCGCGATTCCGACCACCTTCGTGACATCGCCATGGGGGCCTTCACCGCACAGCCGGAGGTTGC
>JASJBC010000050.1 GCA_030066715.1 Acidimicrobiia bacterium | reverse complement strand
CCGACTACAAACGAGCCGCAGCGCGCCCGAAGGACCTCGAGCATCTCCGGCTGTTGGAGATTTGGAACGAATCCGGAGGCGGCGCTCGGTCAACTAGCCTGGAGAGGTAACTGGCGCCGACGCGTTGGCTTGCGTCGTTGGGAGAAGGGGCACCACTAATGGCCACACCGCACATCAATGCCGAACCGGGCGACTTTGCCGAATCGATACTGCTTCCCGGTGATCCGCTCCGGGCCCAATACATCGCGGAGAACTTCCTCACCGACGCCACGATGGTCACCTCGGTGCGCAATATCCTCGGGTTCACCGGCACGTACGAGGGCACCCGCGTCTCGGTGATGGGCACCGGCATGGGCATCCCATCGGCCTCGATCTACGCAACCGAGCTCATTCAGGAGTACGGAGTCAAGAACCTGATCCGGATCGGAAGCTGTGGAGCACTCCGCCACGACGTCGCCATTCGTGACGTCATCATCGCCATGGGAGCGTGCACGGACTCAAACGTGAATCGGGCGCGGTACGGCGGCTTCGACTTCGCCGCGATCGCCGACTACGACCTGCTCCGTGCCTGTGTCGATGTGGCGTCCGGCTACGACCACACGGTCCACGTCGGCAACATCTACACATCCGACCTCTTCTATCACCCGGACAACGAGGGGCGGATGGAGTTCAACCAGCGGATGGGCATCCTCGCCGTCGAGATGGAGACCGCCGGGTTGTACGGGCTCGCCGCCGAATTCGGGGCCAAGGCCCTTGCTCTCATGACCGTCAGCGACCACGTTCTCACCCAGGAGGCAACGAGCGCCGAGGAGCGGCAAACCACTTTCAACGAGATGGTCGAGATGGCGCTGAAGACGGTGGTTGCGGTCTCCTAATCCGCTTTACGAAATGTAAAACCGGCGCACTAGCATCTGCTCATGAACACCTACGTGAAGCCCATCGAATGGATCGCCAACCCGCGGGCTCGCAGCATCGCCCACAGCGACGCGGTCGACGCCGTGTTCCCGGCCGGCGTCTTCGAGCAGGCACGCCGTTTCCACCGGCAGATCCCCGGCTACCGCCCCAGCCCTCTGCGCAACCTGTCCGGGCTCGCCACGATGCTCAGCGTCGGTGGCATCTGGGTCAAGGACGAATCGCAACGACTCGACCTGAACTCGTTCAAGGTGCTCGGCGGCTCGTTCGCCATCTACCAGTTCATCCGGTCCCAGCTCGGGCTCGGTGACGAAGACCTGACCTATGACGAACTCGTCGGCGAGGCGACCCGAGCCAAGATCGGCGACATCACCTTTGCGACGGCCACCGACGGCAACCACGGTCGTGGCGTCGCTTGGGGAGCTTCCAAGCTCAACTGCCAGGCCGTCATCTACGTTCACAAGGACACGTCGATCGCAAGGATTCGTGCGATCGAGGCGTACGGGGCCGAGGTACGCGTCGTCGACGGCAACTACGACGATGCGGTGCACCAGGCAAGCGTCGATGCCGACGCCAACGGCTGGCAGGTCATCTCCGATACGTCATGGGAGGGATACACCGATATCCCGAGCTGGGTGATGCAGGGCTATACGACAATGCTCACCGAAACCCAGGAGCAGCTTGCGGGCACCGGCATCATCAAGCCGACCCACGTCTTCATCCAGGCAGGTGTTGGTGCGCTGGCCGCGGCGACGACCGGGTTCTACAGCAGCAGGTTCGGCGCCGAGCGGCCGCACACGGTCGTCGTCGAGCCGTCGGAGGCACAGTGTCTCTACCACTCGGCGAAGATCGGCGACGGCAAGCCGCACGACATCAGCGGCGATCTGCAGACCATCATGGCGGGCCTTGCCTGCGGAGAACCGAGCCCCATCGCTTGGGATGTCCTTTGGGACACCGTCGATGCGTTCATGTCGTGCCCCGACTACGTGGCTGCAAAAGGGATGCGTGTCTACGGCGTGCCGCTGCACGGTGACCCGTTCATCGTGTCGGGGGAATCGGGTGCGGTCACGCTCGGAGCGTTGATGTTTGCCGCCGACTACGCCGAGTTCCACGAGCTCAAGGAGTACATCGGGCTCGGCCCCGACTCCCAGATCCTGCTGATCAATTCCGAAGGCAACACGGACCCCGAGTACTTCCGCCGCGTCGTCTGGGAAGGCGCCAACTCAGTGCCCGAGCCGTATCGTTGGTCACCCGAGGTGGAACTCCACGCCTAAATCCCGTTCTTGCGTAACTGGCGGCCAATATGTGCCGCCAGTTACGCAAGTTGGGGGAAGGTCGGCCTTTTTGCGAACCGTTGGCGACTTCTATTCGCTTAGTCGTCGATATAGGGTTTTGCCATGTCTGCCAACGACCATGAGCATCCAGAGCCCACGTCGCGGTGGCGTCGCCTCACTCACTTCCTGCGGCACGAGCACGATCACAGCCACGAGGAGACTGCTCGTGATCTCGGCGCCGAGGGAATCAGGGCAACCAAGATCTCCCTGCTGGGGCTGGGGGCGACTGCGTTGCTGCAGTCCGTGCTCGTTGTCATCACCGGGTCCGTCGCCCTTCTTTCCGACACGATTCATAACTTCACCGACGCGCTGACGGCCATCCCGCTCTGGATCGCCTTCGCGCTGGGACGGAGGCCGCACAATCGTCGGTACACCTACGGCTATCACCGCGCCGAGGACCTGGCCGGGGTCGTGATCGTGATTGCGATCGGGCTCTCTGCCGGTGGGGTGGCGTGGGAGTCCATCCGTCGCTTCAGCGAGCCCCGTGTGCTGGACTTCCCGGGCTGGGTCATCGCTGCCGGCGTCATCGGCGCGCTGGGCAACGAGCTGGTTGCCCGCTATCGCCGTCGGGTCGGCCTCCGTATCGGTTCTGCGGCGCTCGTGGCCGACGCCGACCACGCTCGCGCCGATGCACTCACGTCGCTCGCCGTGGTGGTCGCCGGCATCGGTGCCGTGGTCGGCCTGCAATGGGTTGATCCCGTGGCCGGGCTCGGTGTATCCGTGATGATCCTCCGGCTGCTGTGGACTTCGTCGCGCTCGATGCTCGATCGTCTGATGGACGCCATCGACCCGGAGGTGGTCGACCGCATCGAATCCAAGGCGCTCGAGACCGAAGGCGTCGAGGCGGTGGCCGACATCCGCGCCCGCCACCAGGGCCATCTGTTGCTGATCACCCTTTGCATCTCGGTTGACCCCGAGATCACCATGGCGCAGGGGCACGAAATCGCCCACGAGGTTGAGCACGGCCTGTTGCACGAGTTCCCGAACGCCGGCGAAGCAGTCGTGCATGTCGATCCGGTCGGTGACGAGCGGGCCCACAACGTCGCCGCCCACCACCGGTAACCCGCTCTCCGGGACACCTCCGGGTCTCCCCTGATTGCAGCGTCGCCCGATCGGGAGTATTGGTGTACTCAGGAAAGCAAGTGTGGGAGACACAATGAAGGTCGCGTTTGCCGTTTTCCTCTTTATTCACGCCATGGCGCACGGCGTCGGGTTCCTCACAGTCTCGGGTTTGGTCAAAGACCCGGATCAACCGTCCGAGCCGACATTCCTCCTCACGGGATTCGAGTCCGGGCACTGGGTGTTCAAGGTCATGTCGGTCTTGTGGCTGATCGCTCTGGCCGGCTTCGTGATCGCAGGGATCGGCGTCATCAACGAGACTGATTGGGCGCTGACCGTGTTGGTAGCGACCACGATCCTGTCGACGACCCTCAGCCTGATCTGGGTGAAGGCGGCGCCGTTTGGCTTGGTGGCCAACCTGGTCATCATCGCAGTGATGATCGTGCCCTGGGCTGCCGACCGGATGATCCCACCGATCGAGGCGTGAGGACTGCCGCTCCGTAGCGTCGCAGCTGCTCGTTCCCTGCCCTTATCAACCGGCCGCAGTTGCCGACTGACTAGTTAGAGATATTGGCAGTGGAGCAAGCGTGATACCACGGCAGATCCTCAACGACGACACGGTCCGTGTTCTGCTCATTGCACCCGATGAGGCAGATCACGCTGTGATTTCGCGCCTCGGCGCCGAGTCTCGCCATGCCACCCACGACGTCGACTGGGTGAATTCCTACGAAGCCGGCAAAGCGGCCATCGCGGCTGAAGATCACGACGTATACATCGTTCACAACCACCTCGGGCTCAACCGCGGTCTCGATCTCATTGTCGAAGCGATCTCGGGTGGATCCGCAGCCCCGTACCTCGTACTGACCGAGGCAGTCGACTACGAACTCGAGATCGAAGCGCTGACGGCGGGAGCAACCGATCACCTTGTGAAGGAACGCCTCACTGCTCATGGGTTTGAGCGCGCCGTGCGTCACGCCCTCGTCCATGCGCAGACGCGTGCGGAACTGGTTGCGGCAAGAGACGAAGCCGAGGCGGCGACGCGGGCCAAGACCAAGTTCCTCGCCAATGTCAGCCACGACATCCGTACCCCGCTCAACGCGATCATCGGCATGACCGAGATCGTGCTGCGCGATGATCTGACGCCAACGCAGCGTGAGTCGATGGAAACGGTGCTCGTCGCCGGGCAGTCGCTCCTCGACTTGGCCGACCGGCTTGCCAACGTCGACGAGATCGAGGCCGGGGAAATCGACCTCCATCCCGCTCCGTTCAACATTCGCGATGCCGTGGCCGATGTTGTCCGCATCTTCGGGCTGAGCGCAGGTCAGAAGAGCCTCGACATGAACGTGAACATCTCCACCCACTTCCCGGAAGTGGTCGTTGCAGACCACGCCCGCTTCCAGCAGGTTCTGATCGATCTCGTCAGCAACGCAGTGAAGTTCACCGAGCGCGGCCACATCGATATCGATGTCGAGGCAATCGTCGATGACGCAGGCCAACCCGCCGTATCAGTGGCGGTCGAAGACACCGGAGTCGGCGTCCCCGCCGACATTCAATCGACGATCTTCGAGCGAGCCGCCATGGCAACAACCAACAGCGGGGTCACGGGCCTCGGCGTCGTGCAATGCATCGTCGCCGCCATGGGCGGATCGGTGCGAATGAACAGTCGGGTCGGCAAGGGAACCCGCATCACGTTCACATTTGCGATCGAGGATGCCGACTCCGGCACGACGAGTGCCGGAGCAGACTGCGAGTCATGCGGCGGGGTAGTCCTCGTGATGTCCAGCTCCCCCGACGACAGGCGCAGCCTCGAGACCGATCTCGAAGGCGGGGGCTTCGAGCCCCTGATCGTCGGCGACATCGGGGCGGCCGCCGACGCTGCCGAAAGCGCAGCGCAGAGCGGGCAGCCGCTGGCGGCAATAGTCCTCGATACGGCGTACAAGCCTTTCGAGGTCGCCAAGACCCTGATCGACCTTGCCGGCGGGGCAACACCCGTCACGCTGATGGCGCCGTCGGGCCGAGAGGGAGACGAACCTCGCTGCCGCGAGGCCGGCGTCAAGGGCTACGTCGGCAAGCCGGCTGCGCCCGGCATCCTCGTCGATGTCATCAAGGCCACGGTTGCAGCTTCCCGGGCAGGGGACACCGACACTCTCTTCACCGCAGACTCCCTTGGATCGTCTCGTCCCACTATGAACATCCTCGTTGCCGACGATGTTGAGACCAACCTCGTTCTCACCGTCCGGATGCTCACCGAGCGGGGGCACAGCGCCACCGCGGTGCGCAGCGGCGTCGAGGTGGTCGACGCTTTCGAGAAGTCCCGGTTCGACGCAGTGCTCATGGATCTGCAGATGCCGGGCGTCGATGGATTCGACGCCACCGCGGCCATTCGAGCGGAAGAGGTCCTCCAGGGGATCCCACGCACGCCGATCATTGCGCTGACCGGCCACACCACGGCCGCGGAGCGCGACAGGTGCGTTGCAGCCGGAATGGACGGCTTTCTCTCCAAGCCGGTGCGGCCGGATGCGCTGTTCGCGGCCGTGGAGCAGTTTGCCGCCGCTGCCGCCGTCGCCTGAGCAGCTCCAACAGTCGGCTCCTGCCGCGTCCTGCGACTGACTCAGCGCACCTTGAAGTTGGCGACGCCTCCCTTGATCTGCAGCTCGAGACGATTGAGCGACGTCGAGTAGTCGACCGACTCGTAGCCACCGCCGCTGGGGAGGAACCTGGTGGTGTCGATGTTCACGTCTGCGATCCCGGTATCCGTCGTGATCCGGGCCGCCACCCCCGGCGGTACGCGGAAGTCAATGGACGCCGCCCCCGCCTCGACGAGCGCCCGGGTGTGACCTTTGTCGGGAGCGGTGACCCGCGTCGAACTCGCCCCGGTCTTCAGCTCCAGTGAGTTGACCAGCAGGTCGCTCAGGTCGAGGTTGGATTCGGAGGCCCCGGTCCGGAGGTCGAGCTCGAGCTCGACCGCGGGGTTGATGTCGATGTTGAACTCCCGACCGAGCGACCTGATCCACGAGCTGTGACGCTGGCGCAGCGTGACGTCAACACGATCTCCGGATCGATTGACCTTCTGCTCGACCGCACCAACGGTTCCCTGACAGAGACTCGGGCTGACGGCCGACAAAGCGCCCACCCGCAACTCGCCGCCGCCGTGCTCGATTCGGATGCGAGCCTTGCGGGCGCCGTTGAGGGGGACATCGATCGAACTCGTCTCGATCTTGCCTCTGCTCATCGCTCCGGAGATCAGGACCAGACCGGCAACGATCAGGACGGCGGGCCAGATGAAGTCCGATTCGACGACGTCGAGGTCGCGAAGCAGGAAGAACGTGCCGATGCCGATGAGGACGAGGGGACCGAACCACGAGATCCGGTCGCGGCGATACAGATCATCGACAACCATGGCGACCCCGATGACGATGAGAATCCCCGGCCAGGTTGCGGCATCGTCCGGCCAGACATCCATGGCATCGAGCAGGAAGACGGCCCCGATCCCCAGCAGGATCAGGCCCAGAGAGAGGCTGCCTTGGCGTCGCATCATGTCCTCCGGTTGACGATGGAATTGACACTACACCCGGGGAGACGGTGGGCCAGATCGCGTCCGGCGCATGTGTTGCGACGTCTTCGACTCGCGAGAGGCCATGCTGATCGAGACGGCTGCGATGCTCGCCGATCTTCCCCCGATACGGTCCGTTCCCGACGTGAGGGGTCGCCAACAGATCGCCCTAGACAGGTGCGAAGCGGTACTCCCGGGGGAGCTCGACCAACTCGTCGGTGAAACCGAAGTGGACGACCCAGAAGCCGTTCGTCCGCGCCCGGTCGTAAAACCTGTGCAGAGTCGGCACCAGCTCACGGATCCCGTCGAGCCCCTCTGCGACGTCGCGCCATCCTCCAGATCCCAGCCGCTCCCGCTGCTCCGCAATGAAGTCGGCCGAGACACGATCGAGGAAGCCCGAGCTGTGACCAACCTGGTCGGGAGCAGCGAAACTGACAAACCCCGCAGGACCGGTGTGGGCGGCGAAGTAGTGGCTCTTCCTGCCATCCAGTTCTCGAAGTGTGGGGCTCTTCGCGGCATCGGCATGGAGCAGCTTGAACAGGTCGTCTGCCTCCTGCAACCGTCCCAGCTCCACGATGGGCATGGGAGCGCCGCCGGCACCGGTGGCGAAGTCGAGCCACCTGCCGGTGACCACGTCACGTTCCGGGCAGCCGACCAACACACTGCGATACCCCCACCGCGACTCCGGGACCCGCAGCCACTCCTCGATCCGGCGCAACACCGTCGCGTAGTCGCGAGCTGTGGTCGCCTCCAGCCGCAGCCGTGCCTCCCATTCATCGGTCTGCGACCACGTGTGGTCGGGACGCCAATCGACGTAGTGCGTGTACCAACGCACCCCGGCGCCACCGACGAGGGCGAGAACGAGAGTTTCTGACTCGGCAACTTCAGCCGCCATCATGCCCGCCAGAGAGGCGGGAGATGGTCCTGCCGCGCTGCGGGCCCCATGAAGCCAGTTCTTGACCATGGCCTCCAAACGTCTGCTCGCCGGACGCAGCGACCCGCCCGCATCGCATCCGACAAAGCGGAGAAACGCCGGCATGACTCGCGGCTCGAGGGGGCCGCGCAGAAC
Organism: Acidimicrobiia bacterium; assembly: GCA_030066715.1. Taxonomy (GTDB): domain Bacteria; phylum Actinomycetota; class Acidimicrobiia; order Spongiisociales; family UBA5794; genus JAAETI01. The sequence continues at coordinate 7,820 of JASJBC010000050.1, read as the reverse complement.
GCCCTCGCGCCCATCCGGGTAGGTGGAGGGCAGCGTCGCCACCGCATGACGCTCCCACTCGAGCTGGGCAGCTTCCAGTGCCCGCCTACGCATCGAGCCGCCCCTTCACCCTCAACCCTCAACCCCACACTCGAGCCCGATCAGCCAACCCTCGTCGTCGAAGGCGAAGAACACGGCACCATGCTCGATGAGCGCCGGGTCGTCCAAGAGGGTTGCTCCGGCGACAGCACAATCCACAACGGGCTCCTCGCGCCACACGAAGGCGAAGCCGGAGCGGTCGGCGACATAGCGCGCCTCCCGATTGACCTCCACCAGCGTTCCGGAGAACTGCGGCCCGGCGGCGTCACCGATGCCAATCCCCACCACGGCGACGACTTCGCCGTCCGCGACGACGGCGTTGACGGCACACTCGGTCCGCCCCTCCTGGAAGGGCGCCGACTCGTTCGTGTCGTCGACAAACGTGCAGTTGGGACCGTCGTAGCGGGCCCCGCGCGGGATATCCACGGTCGTGCCATCGGCGAGGGTCACCTGAAGCGCCCCGAGGAAGCTGCCGTCGACCCTCTCGGGAGCGTCTACGGCAACGACCCGCCCGATGACCGAGGGGACACGCGGATCACTGATCGGCAGTTGCTCACCGCACCCTGCGACGAGGCCGACGAGCAGCACCGGTAGTGCGACGCACCGGCGTAGCGCTCCCGGGATCACCGCCGGGTTAGCCGGGCCACCATCTGCCGCCCGTCGTTCGTCGACCAACTCATAGAAGCTGCTTTCCCATGCCTCCCTCCGCCCAGCGATGGTACCTGTCGGCTGGGAAAGGATCAGCCGCCGACTCTCCCGGAGTCGGGGTCAACCATCAGCGAGGAGACATCCACCGCTTCGAACGCCGAACCGGGGATGTCGTCCCACTCATGCAGCATGTCGTTGTCCCAGCGATCGTCGGGGGCACCGGAGATGAACCAGGGCGACCCGTTGTCGGCGAGGATGATGCCGTACCGCTTCATCGCCGTCAGGATCACCTGGATCTCCGGCGAGTATCCCGAGATGTCAAAGCCGGCCTCGAGGCGGAACCGCTGCCCCATCGGGGGGTACTGCTCCCCGGTGAGGCTCGATGCGAAATGCCGTGCCGGCCACACATAGGCGCGCTGTGTCTGCGGCGCCGTGAAGCGAATCGCGTGGGTGATCTCCCCCGAGGCAACCTCGTCGTAGGTCACCAACCCGGGGAGGATCGGAAGGCCTGCGGCATCTGCGGAGGTCCACCCGTCGGGACGCAATGCGTTCGATGTGAGGTCATACGCCGCCCCGGAGTCGGCGTTCCAGGAACCGTTGCCCTGCGGGAAGGCCCGATACAACTCGTAGAGCATGCACTCGTCGCGATCGAGGACGAGGACGTGCCGGTCACCGGTGGCATCCGGACCACCCTCGATCGGCGCATCGCTCGGAACCGGCCACGGCCCCGGGTCGCTTTCCGAACCGTAAGCGGTGTAGTTGATGGCAACCTCGGGTTGATCGGCATCGACCTCGACAAACGGGATGCCGATCGGGCTGTTCGAGCCCGGTGGCCACACACCGGCGCCGAAGTCGGCATGGAGGGTGGCGGTCGCACCAATGGTGTTGACGTAGGCCGCAGAGTTGGGATCCACCGGGAGATCGTCGATCCGAGTGTTCCAGATGTTGTCCGCCGGCAGGATCGAACAGCGCTCCGGGGGTACCAGCGGATCCAAGCCACCGGCTCGGGCCAGGAACGTTGCCATCTCATCGCGCCGGACGGGCCGCTGCGGGCAGAACATGGTGTTGTCCGGCGGGTTGCAGCCCCTCGTGATCCCGGCGGTGGCGAGGCGATCGATCGCGTCCTCGAAGACCGAGCCGTCGTCGTCGGTGAATATGTCGCCCCCACCGTTGTCGGCAAACCCGTAGCCGCGCACCAGGAACGCCGCCATCTGACCACGGCTGACGACATCGTTGGGGCAGAAGAGGGTGTTGTCCGGCGGGTTGCAGCCCAGGGTGATGCCGGCCGAGGCCAGCGCGTTGACATTCGCCTCGAACACCGATCCGTCATCGTCGCTGAAGAAGTCCTCTCCACTCGGGTCGAGATCCAGGGCGCGAACCAAGAAGGCGGCCATCTCCCCTCTCGTCACCGATTGCGCCGGGCAGAATCGGTCGTTGACCGGTGGGTTGCAGCCGCGGGTGATGCCAACCGCGGCGATCGCCTCGATCGCGCCCTCGTGCACATTCCCATCGTCGTCCCGGAACGTACCGCCGGGTGGGAGCGGGTCGGCGCCGGAAGCCGGAGTCATCACGGCGAGTACCAGAGCAGCGGCGAGCACGAGCCGAATCCATCGGTGCATCGATATCCCTTCGTCCTCACGCCAAACTAAAAGGTTGCCGTGCCTATGGCGATAGGGCGCGCGACTCGTTGTCGGCTGCGGGAAGCGTCAGATCGAAGAAGGTGCGACCTGATTCTCTTCGATACTCCAGATCGCCTTTCATCAGCCGGGCGAGTGTCTGGGACACGTACAGGCCCAGACCCAGCGACTCGGTGTTTCCGTCTCTCTTGTGAGCTCGGACGTGGGGATCGAAGATCCCGTCGATCTCATCGAGACTGACGCCGCGCCCGTTGTCGCTCACGGTCACCGCACACCGCCCCGACTTGCGATGAACGAACACCTCGACGTCGTCGCCACCGTAGCGTTCGGCGTTCTGGAGGAGGTTGCGGATGATCTGCCGCACCCGCAGGCCGTCTGCGGCGGCGACCACTCCGGCTCCGTTGGTCCGCACCGACGTGCTCTTGGTCCAATCCGGCCGATTCGCCACGAGGGTAACCGCCGACCGAGCAGCCTCGGCGAGGTCCACCGGTCCGCTTGCCACCTTGATACGTTCGATGTCCGCCCGAGCCGCAACGAGAAGGTCCTCGATGAGAGCCTCGAGATCGGCGCTCTGTTGGGCGATCAGGGTGCAGAACTCGACGATCTCCTCGTTGGTGAACACGTCGATGCGCTCGGCAAGTTCATGCGACAGGCCGAGCACGGTGCTGAGCGGTGTCCGCAGCTCATGGGAGATGGTTCCGATCAGCCGGTCCTTCTCCTCGACCACCTGATTGAGCCGGTAGGACGACAAGTCGTGGAGATACCCGACCAGCCAGCCGACGGCAAAGAGCGATGCCGTGCCCAGCAACCCTCCGGCGGCCGTCATCGAGGCAAACGAGCCCTCGATGAGACCGACCAGAGCGAAGTTGATCGGTGTGAACGCTGCGGCCGCGGCCACGCCTCTGGTCTGGCCTTGCAGCAACCCGACCGTGATGACGGGAACGAGCGAAACGATTGTGAAGTAGCCGTTGCCGGCACGCGACAGCAAGGGGACGGCGAGGAAGTACGCCGCCACCGAGAGGAGAATCACGGTCTTGGATGCCAACCGCGGTGGTTGGGGAGGCACGACTCGCTCCGTGGTTTGCTGCTAAACACTGTCGGCCTAAAGGCCACAACTGTTAAGCGTCAATGAGCGAGACCGTACCCCGCGATCGCCTCCGCATACCTGACGAGGAACTGCGAAGCCTGCGCCCCGTCGATGACACGATGATCGAACGAGAGCGACACTGGGAACATCGGTGCGATGGCAATCGCCTTGTCACGAGCAACGACCTCATCCTCAGCCCGCCCTATCGAGACGATGGCGGTGGTCCCATACGGGATGATCGGTGTGCCGAATCCACCACCGACGGCTCCGACGTTGGAGACGGTGAAGGTGCCGCCGCTCAGCTCTCCCAGTCCCAGTGTCCGTTCTTGCGCCCCGGTACTGAGCCGGTCTATCTCGTCGCTCAGGTCACGTAGGTTCATCGTTGCGGCGTCTCTCACCACCGGCACCATGAGACCGGCGGGGGTGGCAACCGCCACACCGATGTGCGGCGTCTCGACTCGGCGCAGCGTTACCCCGTCGAAGGTGGCGCTGAAGTCGGGGAACTCGGCAAGCACGGGCAGCACGGCTCGTACCAGGATCGCTTCCAGCAACAGGCCGGTCTCCTTGCGAGCGGCCAACACCTGCGAGGCGTCGACCGATCGCCACACGGTCACATGCGGGATCTCCGCCCATGACTGGCTGAGGTTGCGGGCGATCGTCTTGCGCAACGCAGTGAGAGTCTCCCCGGCGTACTCGGTTGCGACGGGTGCGGGCGCGGGTGTGGCAGAAGTGCCGGCAGCTGCCTCGACATCCTGCCTGGTGATCTTCCCACCCGGCCCGGTACCCGTCACAGTGTTGAGGTCTACGCCGCGGTCCCGAGCGAGTTTGCGAACAATCGGCATCGCCTTGGTCGTCGGCGTCGGCGCAGACGCAACCGCAGCGGGGACCGGTTGCCGGGTCGCGGCGACCTCATCGACCTCCTGATCAGCTTCACCCCACTGTTCACCCTCCGTACCGATTACGGCGAGCAGGCTCCCGACCTTGATCGTTGCTCCGGCCGCGCCTCCGCGGTGCAGCAGCACACCCTCTTGCGGCGACGGGATCTCGACCACCGCTTTGTCCGTTTCCACCTCGACGAGCGGCTGGTTGGCGGCGACAGGGGAGCCCTCCTCCACCAGCCAACCAACGATCTCCGCCTCGGTGAGCCCCTCGCCGATGTCGGGGAGCATCAGTTCGTATGCCATCAGCCGGCCACCGTTTCCCGCATGGCGTTCTCGATCTGGGTCTGATTGATCAGAGCGTGCTTCTCGATGTGGAACTGTGGCCAGGGAGCGTCGGTTGCCGTCAATCGTCGGATCGGCGCCTCGAGCGAGTAGCCGCAGCGCTCTGCGATCGTGGCCCCGATCTCACCCGCAATGCCCCCGGTCCGCTGCGGTTCCTGGACCAAGAGCAGATGCCCGGTCTTCTCCACCGACTCGGCCACCGTGGCGAAGTCCCACGGGTACAGAGTGCGCAGATCGATCACCTCGGCGTCTATGCCCTCACCCGCAACGGCGTCAGCGGCACGCAGGGCCAGCGGGACCATCGCGCCGTAGCTCACGACAGTGAGCCCCGCACCCGCCCGGCGGATCCGGGCTTTGCCCAGCGGAATCGTGAAGTGCTCGGTCGGCACCGCGTCCCGCTCGGCTCTGTAGAGCACCTTGGGCTCCATGAACACAACCGGATCGGGCGACTCGAGCGCTGCCGCCATCAGGCCCTTGGCATCCGTCGGGGTGGCGGGCATGACCACGACCAGGCCCGGGGCATGGGCGAAGTAGGCCTCCGGGCTGTCGCAATGGTGCTCGTGGGCACCGATGCCGGCCCCGTTGGGGAAGCGCAGTACTACCGGGACCGTGGCATGACCACGACTCCTGAACCTGATGCGCCCGAGATGACTCGCGATCTGGTCGAAGGCCGGATACGCAAACCCCTCGAACTGGATCTCGGCTATCGCCCGGCTGCCGGACACCCCCATGCCGATGGCCGCCCCGAGGATCCCCGACTCGTTGAGGGGTGTATCGATGACCCGCTCCTCGCCGAACTGTTCTTGCAGACCCTCGGTCAAACGGAACACTCCCCCGGCCAGGCCTACGTCCTCGCCGAGCAAGAGCAAATGGGGGTCGCGCTCCATGGCGTTGCTCATGGCCGCATTGATCGCCTCGGCCATGGTCCACTGTTCCACAGGCCCGGACGGCTCCGGGTCGGCGCCCACGGTCCAGAGATCGTCGGGGGCAAACACGGCCGGCTCTTCACCGGCGAGACGCTGCAGATCGTGCAGCTGCTCGACGAGGATCGACGGGACCCGCTTGTACGTGTGTCTGACAATGTCGTCACGCGGGGCCTGGGACTCCTGCTCGAGCGAGGCCAATGCCTTGTCGAACCGATCCCCACTCTCGGTGAGAAGCGCCCGCTCCTGATCCTCGTCCCACAGGCCGCGCTGTTCGAGGTGGCGTCGCATCCGCAGGATGGGGTCGAGCGGTCGCCATTCCTCCACCTCGGCCTCATCCCGGTAGCGGGAGGGGTCGTCGGCCGTGGCATGTGGTCCGTAGCGGTAGCACAGGGCTTCGATCAGAGTGGGACCGTCGCCGGCGCGCGCCCTCGCCGCCGCTTCATGGGTTGCCTGGTAGACGGCGAGTGGATCCATGCCGTCGACTCTCACGCCGTGAATCCCGTAGGCGACTGCCTTCTGTGCAATGGACTCGGCTGCAGTCTGCTTGCGGTACGGGACGGAGATCGCGTAGCCGTTGTTGGCACAGATGAACACGGTCGGGGTCTTCCATACGCCGGCGAAGTTCAAGCCGGAGTGGAAGTCGGTTTCGGACGTTGCCCCGTCGCCGAAATAGGCCGCCGTCACGACGTCCTCACCGCGCTGCCGGGCCGCATAGGCGTGGCCGACGGCGTGCGGGAGCTGACTGGCGATCGGCACGGTGATGGTCATCATCCGGTAGCGGTGCACGTCCCAATCGGCGTTGGGATGGCCGCGCCAGTAGCTGAGGATGACCTCGTGCGGCATCCCGAACGCGAGTTGCACACCGTGCTCGCGGTAGCCGGGGTAGACGAAGTCGTTGGGGCCGAACGCCAGCGCCGACCCGATCTGAACCGCTTCATGCCCTTCGAGCATCGCAAAGGTGCCGACTCGGCCCTGGCGCTGCCCGGCGACCGCACGGCGATCGAAGTCGCGGCTGATCACCATCAGGCGGTACAGCTCGACGAGTTCCTTCTCGGACAAACCGGGGTTGCGACCGAGCAGTGAGCCATCGGGGGCCAGCACCCGCAGCGGTTCTGCGACGGAATAAGAAACGCTCGATCCCACAGCATCCTCCCTATACAGATTGCCAACCGATTTGTCGGATCCGATATACATAATGCGGCGATCCGCCGGGTATAGTCTACAAACTAGAAGCACCAATGGGCAGGGCGAATACAAATGATCGATGAACTCGACGGTCGGCTCATCACCGCCCTGAGCGAGAACCCGAGGATCGGGGTGCAGGAGCTGTCCAAGCGGCTCGGGATCACCCGAGCCACGGTTTACTCGCGGCTGGAGAAGCTGGAGACCTCCGGTGTGATCACAGGATTTGGGCCCGACATCGGTTTTGGTGCCGTCGATCACGGTGTGACGGCTTTCATCACCATCGAGCTCCAGCAGGGTCGGTTCCACGACGTCGTCCCGGTGCTGGCCGCGATGCCTCAGGTGATCGAGGCCCACGCCCTCGCCGGCGAGGGCGACATCATCTGCCGCGTCGCCGCGCGCAGCAACGACCACTTGATGGAGATCGTCCAAGCCATCCTCAGCACAGACGGAGTGCGTCGTTCCCGTACCGCCATCTCGCTCGAGCAGTTCATCGCCCACCGCACGCTTCCGCTCGTCCGCAGCGTGGCCGGGCTCCCCTCTGAGTAGGCCCGGCCCAACGTTGATAGTCTGACCGCGTGGCCGATGTCGTTGTCTGCGGGGCGGGAATCGCCGGGGTGGCTACTGCTTTTCACCTCACCCGAGCGGGGATCGACGATGTCGTGGTGGTCGATCCGCGCCCTCCGCTGACGCTGACCAGCGACAAGTCCACCGAGTGCTACCGCAACTGGTGGCCCAACGAGCCGATGATCCGCCTCATGCAGCGTTCGATCGACCTGCTGGATGACTACGCCCGAGAGTCCGGCAACGTCTTCGGTCTCAACCGCAAGGGCTACCTCTATCTGACCGCCAGCGAGACCACCCTGCGAGCGATGGTGACCCAAGCGGAGGCGGCCTCGCAGGCTGAGGCCGGCCCGCTGCGCATGCACCGCAGGGCAGCCGGAGGGTACGTGGCGTCACCCCCCAGCGGTTTTACAGGAGCCCCAAAGGGAGCCGACCTCTTCCTCGACACCGCGTCCCTGCGCCGTCATTTCCCATT
>JASJBC010000053.1 GCA_030066715.1 Acidimicrobiia bacterium | reverse complement strand
GATCGTGGTGTTCTGTCCGTCCGCATAGCGCCAGTCGATCCAGTCGTCGTGCCATTCCTCTGTCTCGAACTGCTCGAAATGGGGGAGGGTGGGCGGCGGCACCGTTGTTGTGGTCGTTGTGGTGGGCTCTTGTGCCCTTCCCGCGACGGGGGCGACGAGCGCAGGGGTGGCCAGGACCAGCAGTCCGGCAAAAAGCGCAAGGATGTGACGAACTCTCCGCATTGGGGCGGAGGCTACCGAGGGTCGGGGGCTATCTCGTTCGCTGTGGCCGTCAGCCCTGCATCCGTCGCGAAGATCCGTCGTACTCCAAACTCCGGATCTTTCGTACAATCGAGGTATGAAGTTGTACGCGATGTGCCGGATTTGCGGCCGGTCCCTGGCCGGGGCGCACGGTCGCTGCCGCATGTGCCTGTTGCGGCAGATCCCGCAGCGTCGTGTGCGCGAGAAGCCGACGGCCATCAAAAAGCTGCGCTGATGCTCCGCTTCTCGATGTTGGGCATACCGGTCGCCGTCCACTGGAGCTTCCTCTTCATCGGGATCCTGGCGATGGGACAGCCCGCCGAGTTGATCCTCGCCTTCGTCGTGGGCGTGTTCATCGCAGTCCTGGCTCACGAGATGGGCCATGCCCTCACTGCGCGCGCGTTCGGGGCGAAGAACGTGACCGTGACACTGTTCGGCCTCGGTGGCGTCACCCAGTACCCGGCAACCACGCCGCTGACACCCGGCCGTCGCTTTCTCATCGCAGCGAGCGGCTCGGCCGTCGGGATGACGCTCGGGGGAGCCGTATTCCTGGCCCGCAACACGGCATTTGCCCGAGATCTCTTCGACTACGGGCGCATGATCGGTATTGGAATCGTCATTGCCGGGCTGCTGTGGGGCGCGCTCAACTGGTTGCCGATTCTCCCGCTCGACGGCGGCAATATGGTGCGGTCCGCACTCGATGCGGTGACACCGAAGTATTCGCTCCGCATCACCAAGGTCCTCACGATCATCACCGCAGCCGTTGTGGCTTACCTGGCCATTGATATCTGGGACAACACGTTCGGGGCCGTCTTCCTGGCAATCATTGCTCTCCAGGGGTTGCAGACCCCGGAGGCCGATGCTCCCCGGCGCGAACGGCGTCGCCCGGGTGCGTCCGACGAGACATCGCTTCTCTCGATCTTCGACGAAAAACCAGAGCGCTGAGTCATGCTGGTCGAGACGCCCGCATCCCCGATCCAGCAGGCGGTCCGACTCATGGTGATCTTCGTGGCCTCTATGTGGCTGATCGAGGTTGTCGACGTACTGGTGTTCGACCAGCGGCTTGATCAACAGGGCATCATCCCGCGAACCCTCGGTGGCCTCGACGGCATCCTCTGGGCCCCCTTCCTTCACGGAGGGTTCGGCCACTTGCTGGCCAACACTCTGCCGTTGCTGATTCTCGGCGGTTTCGTCGCACTGGGCGGATGGCGGCGGTGGGCCGCAGTGACCGCCTTCGTCGTGGTGGTCGGCGGTCTTGCTACCTGGCTGTTCGCTCGCCCCGCCGCCCACATCGGGGTCAGCGGACTGATCTTCGGCTACGCCGGTTATCTACTCGTCGCCGGTTTCGTGGAGCGGTCGCTCCGGGGCATTGCAGTAGCCATAGTTGTCGGGTTCTTCTTTGGTGGCATGGTGCTGCGCGGGATCACCCCGATGGCGTCGTGGGTCTCGTGGGAGTCACATCTGTTCGGACTCGCGGCCGGTGTGCTCGCAGCTTTTGTGATCGCCGGTCCGGAGGAAGAGCCGCTTGCCGCCGGAGCTGGCTAGCCTGCTATGTAGACATCCTGGGGGTGCAATGAAGAAGCTGCTGTGCGGGATGATTCTGCTCGCCGCGCTGATTGCCATCGGTATCAAGACCGGGGTCATCCGGATCGACCATCCAATCGATGCATAGCGTCGACCCGGTCGCGGTCGTCGACTATCACACGGCAGGAGAGCCGTTCCGCATCGTTGTTGCCGGGGCGCCGCCTTTGGAGGGTGCGAATGCCCTGGAACGGCGGTCGTATGCCGCCCAATACGCCGACGGGGTGAGACAGCTCGTCGTCAATGAGCCGCGGGGCCACGCCGACATGTACGGCTGCTTCGTGACCGAGCCGGACGACGCGGCTGCCGACCTGGGCGTCGTGTTCTTTCACAAGGATGGGTACAGCACGGCGTGCGGTCACGGGGTGATTGCCCTTGTCACCTGGGCGATCGAGTCAGGCCGGATTCCAGCCACAGGCCAAAGCACGAGGGTGCTTGTGGATACTCCTTCGGGGAGGATCGAGGCCACAGCAGAGCTCGATGGGGCTCGCGTCGTAGCGGTGTCCTTTGTGAGTGTGCCGAGCTACGTGTCTGCCCGCTACGTGCCTCTCCAACTCGAGCAGGGTGTTGTCGCAGTCGACATTGCATACGGAGGGGCGTATTACGCATCGGTCGATGTTGCCGAGCTGGACCTGTCGATAGCGCCCGAGAACGTGGGCCGCTTCGTGGAACTGGGGCGCGAGATCAAGACGATCCTCGGCGACAACGAGGCGGTGGAGCACCCGACTGACCATCGTCTGTCGGGTCTCTACGGGACGATATTCCACGAGACAGTCAGCCACCCCGGGCCGGGTCTCTACCAGCGCAACCTCACCGTCTTCGCCGACGGTGAGGTCGATCGATCTCCCTGTGGCAGTGGGACTTCCGCCAGATTGGCACTGCTGGACTCTTCGGCGCAGCTGGCTCGTGGGCAGACCCTCATTCACGAGAGCGTGATCGGGACCCGGTTCACCGGGAAGGTCGTCGGAGACGGCGAAGTCGGGGGTATCCACGGTGTATTCACAGAGGTGCGAGGCAGCGCTCACCGCACCGGTACCGCCACGTTCGAGCTGGACGAAAACGATCCGCTCGGCCTCGGTTTCCAGCTCCGGTAGGGAGCCCCCCTACCCCCGGCCTTTCGGCCGGCGGTACTTGGTGAGTTCCAGTGGCTAATGCGCGATTAGGGCAGGATGCCCTTGTCACAACCATCGCATCAGCCACTGGAGGTGTCATTGTGGCCTATTCACGGTTGGATCACCATGCTCGTGAGGTGATCATGTCGGAGTTAGCGCGAGATCGGGCCGTGTCGTTTACCCAGATCGCAGCTCGGGTTGGGTGTCACCGATCGACTGTGCAACGTGAGATCACTCGTAACGGTCGTGCCGATGGCTATTCGGCTCGTCATGCTCACCAGCAAGCGGCCCTGCGTCGGCGACGCCTCGGCAAGTTGGAACGTGACCTGCAACTGGCCGATGAGGTTCGTAGCTATCTGGTTGCTGGTTATTCCCCGTGGGCGATCTCGCGTTGGTTGCCGGTATCGGCCGAGACGATCTATCAGGGTGTGTATTCGGGAGTGCTCGGTCTACGACCCGAAGAGGTGCTACGAACCAGGCGACCACACCGCCGGTATCGGCATCGCAAGCAACCCACCTCAGACGGCAACTATCTCGGGGACTTCACACCAATCTCAGCTCGACCAGACCACATCGAAACTCGAGACGAGTTCGGGCACTGGGAAGGCGACCTGATCACCGGATCAGCCAACCAATCAGCCGTTATCACCCTGGTCGAACGCCACTCCAGATACCAATGCGTCCTCAGACTCCCCCACGGTCACGGCACCAAAGCAGTTGTGTCAGCCCTCTCGGAATGGCTCAACACCCACAACCGGCCGGTGCTGTCACTGACCTGGGACCGAGGCGCCGAACTCACCAAATGGCGCGACCTCGTCAACAACCACGGCATCGACATCTACTTCTGCGACCCGAAATCACCATGGCAACGAGGCACCTCAGAAAACCAAAACCGGCAACTCCGCTTCTGGCTCCGCAAAGGCACCGACCTCACCAACCACACCCAAAACGACCTCAACCACTACAGCCACATCCTCAACACCACCCCCCGCCGCCTCCACCACGGAGCCACCGCCCACCACATCTACCAGCAACACCCGCGCACTAGGGAATAGAACTCACCCCTTCCCCCCACTTCGTGGGGGGACTGACTTCCCCCCTACCCCCGCCCTTCGGGCGGCGGTACTTTCCCCCCGCTCTGCGGGGGGACTGACACTCCACAGCGTGATGGACTATTGACTCCCCCCTACCCCCGCTCTGCGGGGGGACTGACTAGTCCAGGGTGATGAACTCTTCGCGAAGGGCGTAGAGAACGGCCTCGTTGCGGGAGTGGAGGCCGAGTTTGTCGAGGATGTTGCGGATGTGGTTCTTCACCGTGTTCTCGGAGATGAAGAGACGCTCGCCGATTTCACGGCTGGTCATCCCGCGGGCAACGAGTTGCAGGACCTCGATCTCACGTCCGGTGAGGGTCGGCTTGCGGGTCTTGAACAGCTCCTGGTGGCGAAGCAGCTGACGCAGCACGTCGACCATCTTGCCGGCCATCTTCGGGGAGAACGCGGCGCCACCCTCGGCGACGGCCCTGATCAAGTCGACCAGGTGCGCGAACGGCATGTCCTTGACGATGTAGCCGCGGGCCCCGGACTTGATCGCAGAGATCATGTCCTCCTCGGATTCGCTGCCGGTGAGCAGGATCACTTGTGAACTCTCCGAGACGGCAACGATCTTGCCGACGACGTCAAGACCGGACAGGCCCGGCATGAGCACGTCGAGAAGAACGAGGTCCGGCTGGAGAACCTCAGCTTGGGCTACGGCATCTTCAGCGTTGCCGGCCTCGCCGACAACTTCGAATCCTGCCTCATTCAGAGCCGAGGTGAGCCCGGCTCGGAACAGCGGTACATCGTCAACAACAAGCAGTCGTGTCATTCGGGCTCGATCAGTCCTAGGTCACCGTCATCCCGGTGGTAGAGGACGCAGTACTTGCCGCTCTCAGCGTCAAGGAAGAAGAAGAAGTCATGTCCGAGCATCTCCATCTGCAATCCAGCTTCCTCCGGCGTCATGGGCCTCATCGCAAAGCGTTTTGTCCTCACAATGGGAAGTGGCCCGTCTTCCTCGTCTACATCGGACTCCGGTGGTGGCGCATTGAGCAGTTTGTTCTCTCGCTTTCGCGACCTCTGGATGAGCCGCTCCTTGAGACGGCGCAACTGGCGCTCGAACTTGTCGGCCGCAATGTCGAACGCAGAGATCGCGTCTGGTGCCGTGGACTCTACGCGCACTGTGTGCCCGGCGGTGTGGGAGGTGATCTCAACGCGGATGCGCTCCCCTGCCGACCGCGGATTCCTCGTCTCCGAGAACTCCACATCGGCCACGGAACCGTCATCAAAGATGCGGCCCGCATGCTCGATCTTGTCCATGACGGTGTTGGATACATCTTCACCGACCCGCATGTTCTTACCGTGTACGCGTACGTCCACCATGGCTCCTTTCGACCGGGCGAACAGACAGAACGAACGAGGTATCGAGGGCTCTCCCCAAGCCCGCGGAACGACTGCGCAGTGGGGGGTATCTGTCGAGTGCTCTTGGCACACCATCTCCGCGCAACTCGCGAGCCCTTTGCACAATCCTAACCAAAGCTTCCGCTGTCCGCCCGGGTTGCTGTCAACACCCGGCTCGAACCCGTCGCCTGCGCGGCCGCGGCAGCAGTGGCTCCGGTTGTGAGCACGTCATCCACCAGAACGCTCGCAGCCGGGACCTGACCAACGGTGCGGAACTGCGGCGGATTCCGCGAGTGGCGGTCGGACCCGGCATGAGACGGCCACCACAGGGGTGCGACGAGAGCGTCAACAACCGGAAGGCCGGTTTCGGCCGCCACGACCCGTGCCAGCCTGTGGGCTGGATCGACTCCGTACCGGACGCGGCGCAGCAATGCGCGCGGGATGGGAACGAGGGCGGCCGCGTCTGCGGGCACAAGACCGGCCATGACTTTGGCAAGGAGCATGGCGGCGGCATCGATCCCGCCGTACTTGAGCAAGTGGACAAGACGGCGTGCCGGCCCGCTGTGGATCAATCCACTGGCCACCCGCATTTGGCCCACCGTCAGGGGACCGGCCCTCCGTAGCCGCGATCTGCACCCGGCGCACAGAGGAGTGGGCGCCCAGCGAGAGCAGGTGAGGCAGATGTGCATGCCGGCAACGTATCGGAGAGGGGTGACACAGGGGACTAGTCCCGGTGCGCAACCACTAAATGTGGCTGGCGCACCACTTTACGTTTTCTACGATGACGGCAAGGAATGGCACAGTCTCTTTGGGGGCATCTGAATGCAGGCGGGAACAATCGCCTTTGGTCGCGGGCGCGGCGGTAGGCAACTTCGCTTCTTTGCTTCGGTCGCAGCCTTGACCCTGGTCAACGGGTGGTTGTGGACCCGCGTCGCGGTCGACATTGGCAACGACGGCGCCGTCGACAGCCTCGAACTGACGCTGACCGGACTGGCTTCGCTGGCGACCCTCGGGCTGGTGGTTGCGCTGTGGCGGAGCCCTGTGAGCCGCAACGTCCAGTTGATGGCCACCCCAGCGCTGCGTCAGGCACTCGCCACCCATCATGCGGGACACATAGTTGCCACACATCGGGAGGACCCGACGAGGATCAGGAGGGTTGACCTCGCCGAGCCCTGCCACCGCCACAGGTCTGACATCCCCATCGTCACCCAGAGCTCGCATCGAGCCGAGATGATGATCGCCCTCGCGGGCATGACGGCCGAGGAGGTGTTCGCCGGGGAGAGCGGCAGCCATGCGGCCAGGGATCTCGCCCATGCCACCGGCCTCGCCGTGGACATGGTGGGGCGCTACGGCATGGCCGGGTCGCTCGTCTCGCTCGGCTCGATCCAGCAGCGACGGTCTCGGCTCATCGCCAGAGCCCTCGACGACCCGCGGACTCGCAAGGACATCGAGACACTGCTCCGTGAGGCCAAGCGCGACACGGTGCGCACCATGCTCGAGGGCCGGCACATCGTCATCGCCCTCCGCGACGCCCTGATGCGAACCGGCCGGCTCGACGCAGGTGAGATACGGGATCTGATCGCAAGCGCGGAGCAGGTCCGGCACACGGACGACGAGGTTCTCGTCGACCTCCGGGTCGTAACCAACAAGCCTGCAGTGGGCGAGCTCTAGGCGCTCAGGTGCCGTGCTCCCAGGAGTTCAGATAGGCAACCTGCTCCTCGGTGAGGATCTCCAGGCCGCACCCCATCGACTCGAGCTTGAGCCGTGCAACCTCGTGATCGAGCTCTTCGGGGAGAACGTACACCTTCGCCTCCAGCGACGGTCCGTTCTCCTTCAACCACTCCGCCGCAAGTGCTTGGTCGGCGAATGACATGTCCATCACGTCCGCCGGATGACCCTCTGCGGCACCGAGATTGACTAGCCGGCCTTCTGCGACAACGAGCAGGCGACGCCCATCCGGCAGGGTGTACTCGCCTAGGTTGTCGCGCAGCTCCCGGTAGCTGATCGCCATCTCCCCGAGAGCCTTCAGATCCAGCTCGACGTCGAAGTGCCCGGCATTGGCGAGGATCGCGCTGTCCTTCATCACCTCGAAGTGCTCCTGGCGGAACACACGGATGTCTCCGGTCGCCGTGATGAACACGTCGCCCAACGGAGCTGCGTCGTGGCTCGTCATGACCTCGTGACCGTCCATCGCCGCCGACAACGCCCGGACTGGGTTCGACTCGACAACGATGACCTTGGCGCCGAGCCCGTCGGCACGGTCGGCGATACCGAGCCCACAGTCGCCGTAGCCTGCCACCACCACCGTCTTCCCGGCGAAGAGGATGTTCGCTGAGCGGAGGATTCCATCGAGCGAGGACTGCCCGGTGCCGTGGCGATTGTCGAACAGATGCTTGGTGTCCGAGTCGTTGACGGCCACCACCGGGAAGCGGAGCACACCGTCCTTTTCCATCGCCCGCAGCCGAATGACGCCGGTTGTTGTCTCCTCCATGCCGCCGAGGATCTGCTGATCACGCCGCTGCTCGTGGAGCACGGTCGTCATGTCGCAGCCGTCGTCGAACACCAGGTCGGGATTGGTGTCGAGCACTGAGTTGATGTGCCGGTAGAAGGTGTCGGAGTCCTCGCCCCGGACCGCAAAGACGGGCACGCCGGCCTCGACCAGCGCAGCAGCGACGTCGTCCTGGGTCGAGAGCGGATTCGAGGCGCACAGGGTCACGTCGGCTCCGCCGGCGCGCAGCACCAGCATGAGGTTGGCGGTTTCGGTGGTGACGTGCATGCACGCCCCGATGGTGACGCCCGCGAGGGGCTTGTCCTTCTCGAAGCGCTCTCTGATGGCGCCGAGAACGGGCATGCGGCGGTTCGCCCATTCGATGCGACGGCCGCCGAGCTCCGCCAGAGCCGGATCTGCGATGTCGTACTCCACGATGTGTCCTCTCAAACGGTGTGCCCACAACGGTAACTGGTTTCGCTATCCCGTTCTTGCGGACGCCACTTCCGCATTTGGAAGCACGATCCACAAGAATCATCGGGTCGGCCTCCCCTGCGGTTCTTGTGGACACCACTTCCACATACGAAAGGAGGATCCGCAAGAACAGGGGGCACGTCCACCTTGCGGGAGTTCGCCCGTGCGGACCTCAAACGGAATCGACGACCTAGGTCGTCGATTCCGCCTGGTCGATGAGCATCACGGGGATGCCGTCCTCGACGGGGTAACGAAGGCCACAGTCCTGGCACAGCAGCGAGGGTGGCTGCTCGACTTCAACAAGGGTGCCGGCGCAAGACGGACACTGCATGATCTCCAGCAGACCCGCAGGGAGCAACCCGGCTTGCGGCGGCGTGAGAATCGACCGCACCTCGGCGACGATCGCGGCCACGTCGTCGGCCGCCGGCGCCTCCACGTTCAACCGCAGCACCGGCTCCGTGTTCGACGGCCTGACGTTGAGCCAGCGGTCACCCAGATCCACGGTGAGACCGTCGAGACGATCGGTCTCGCCGGCGAACGCCCCGGCGATTGCCTCGATTGCCGCTTCCTTGTCGGTGACATCGAAGTTGATCTCCCCCGATTGCGCATACGGCTCGTACTCGCGACGCAGCACCGACAGCGGACGACCGTCCTCGGACAACACCTGGAGGAGGACGAGCATCGCCAGGATTCCGGAATCGGCCCGATAGTTGTCCCGGAAGTAGTAGTGCCCGGAGTGCTCCCCGCCGAAGATCGCTCCCGTCTCCTTCATCACCTGCTTGATGTAGGAGTGACCGACCCGGGTCCGCACCGGCTCCCCGCCCGCGGCCGTGACCGTTTCCGGGACTGCCTTCGAGCAGATCAGGTTGTGGACGATCTTCTCGCCCGGGTTATTGCGCAGGAACCATGCCGCAACGATCCCGGTGACGGTGCTGCCGGGCAGCGGATTGAGCTCGTCGTCGATGAAGAACGCACGGTCGGCATCGCCGTCGAAGGCGACACCGAGATCACATGACTGGGCGCGCATGGTCGCCTCGAGATCGACCAGGTTCTCTGGTCGCAGCGGGTCGGGATGGTGGTTCGGGAACTCCCCGTCCGGCTCCAAATAGAGACCCGTGAGCCGTGCCGGGATTCGCTCGTAGACGCTGGGCACGGCGATACCGGCGACACCGTTGCCGCCGTCGGCGATGACCCGCAGCTCATTGATCTTGTCGACGTCGACGATAGAAAGCAGGTGGTCCACGTAGCCGGCAAGCACGTTGCGCTCGATGACGGTCCCGGGTTCCGGCGCCGGCTCGAGATCCTGCCCGGCCAACTCCTGGATGTCGACGAGCCCGCTGTCGACCCCGACCGGGGCCGCCCCCGCCAGGCACAGCTTGATGCCGTTGTAGCCCTTCGGGTTGTGGCTCGCGGTGATCATCGCTCCGGGCTGGTCCAGGGACCCGGATGCGTAGTACACCATGTCGGTTGTGATCATCCCCAGGTCATCCACGTGCACACCCTGCGCCGTGATTCCCTCGATCAATGCTGCGGCAAGACCAGGTGACGAATCCCGGCAGTCGCGTCCAACGGCGATACGATCGGTCCCCGCGAACCGAGCGAACGCCGCCCCGATGCGACGGGCCGCATCCTCGTCCAGCTGATCCGGGACCGTGCCGCGGATGTCGTATGCCTTGAAGATCTCTTCGAAACTCATGACGACGATTGTACGACCCCGTTCCGCCCCGGGCAGTTCGAGGAGCCCGAGACCCCCTACAATCATCCCCCCATGCCGCACACGCCCACTTCCGGTATCTCCATCCTGATGCCGGCGTATCAACTCGAATCCGCGATCGGAGACAACATCGACCGCGTCGCTGCGGTCGTTGCGGATTGGCCGTCGGTGGAGGTCATCATCGTTGATGACGGGTCCACAGACGACACCCGGCGCGTTGCGGAGAAGGCCGCAGCCGCTCACGACACTGTCTCGGTGGTGGGGTACCCGGTCAACCGCGGCAAGGGCGGAGCCCTCAAAGAGGGGTTTGGCTACTCCACCATGGAAGCCGTCGTGTTCCTCGACTCTGACCTTGACCTGCCGCCGGAGCAACTCCCCAGCTTCCTCAACGAGTTCGAGCGGCTCAATGTCGACGCATTGGTCGGCGCTAAACGATCGGCGATGGCGCCCGGCCGCTACCCGCTGCTGCGACGAGTGCTGAGCCTGACGTTCGCCGCCGTGAACAGTGTGCTTTTCCGCCTTCCGGTTCGGGAGACGCAGACTGGGCTGAAGGCCTTCAAGCGGGCCGCTCTCGCCGACACGCTGCCCAACCTCGAAACCGTCGGATATACGTTCGACCTCGAACTGCTCGTGCGTATTCGCAAGGCGGGAGGATCGATGGCCGAAGCGCCGGTTGCACTGGCGAAGGGCTCTTCGAGCGGCTTGTCGTTCTCCACCCTGTGGGAGATGGGGCGCGACACTTTGCAGATCTGGTTTCGCAGCCTCAGGTGGTAGTGGCGACGGGATCCGTTGCCGCCGACTCCTGGGCGTCGATCGCCTTCCGGAAGACGATGTCCCGGTATCCGGCGAACTTCGGCAGGATGATGAGGCCCGAGGCGAACAGATAGAAGAAGTTCTGCTGGAGCCGGGTCAGGGGACCCCAAACCCAGTCGGCGCCGCCGACGATGCCTTGCGTGACTGCCCAAGCTGCGATGTTGATGCCGATGAACCGGATCGTCTCCCGCCGCATCTCGCCCGGTTCGCTCAGCTGGAACGTCCAGCGCCGGTTGAGGAGATAGGACACCAAGGTTGCGATCAGGAAGGAAATCGCGATCGCCCAGAACTGCTCCCAGTTGAATCCCTCGTCCACGGTCTTAGTCCCGCCCAGCACCCCGAGAAAGACGTTGAACAGCGTGAACGAGACGATGGTGTTCACGACACCGACGATGCTCACCTTGATCAACTGGTTGATCGCAGTGCGAGTGAAGAGCGACCGGATGTACGTGCTCAATTGGACCTCGTGGCCGGCGCCGCCGCACGGCGTCTTGATCGGGAACGCCACACCCACCAACCAACAAAGCCGAGTGCTGCAATGGTGAGCATCATCCCAACGTTCTCGGTCCACGTGCGACCGAACTCCAGCGAAACATTCTCCTCGGTCGGGATGACCACCATCAATGATGGGCTTGCCCGGTAGGGGCCTTCGGCGCCGGTGGCCTGCCAGTTCGGGAAATACGACGTCTTGACGAGATGCGGCACCCCGATCGCATTGGTAGTGAACGAGATGGAGAGGTCGTCGATGAAGACGTCACTCACAACTGCGCCGGAAGAGTCAATCGGACCCCCCAGGTCGTAGGGCCCGCCAAGTTCGTCGAACCGAATCCAATCCTCCGGTCCCTCGGCGACGATCCAGTGGTCGAGGTTGTCGAGGTCGTCGTACCAATCAATGGCCATGTCGGCGAAGTCCTCCTCCCCCTCCCAGACCATCGGCTCGTACATCGCAACGTCGATCGGATCGGAGTCCGGCAGGCGGAATATGGAGTAACCCTCTTCAACAACCAGCGGCTCGAGACCAAGCCGGTTGGCTTCTCCCGTCATCTCCTCCGACTGAGTGAGGTAGTAGTCGATGTTGAAGACGGCCGAGTGGCGAATCCCCCGTTCGAGCTGGAACGTGCGGTAAGTGAGGCCGCGTACCGGCTGCGAGGGCGAACGGCTCATCTCCGATTGATTGAGGAAGTGGAAGGGCGTTGTGAGCGACGATTCGAAGAACACGCCCTCCATGGTGGTGTGGCCTTCGGTCCAGTACGGGATGAGCATCAGCGCCATCGGCGTGCCGTATTGCTCCTGCTTGTCCTTGTAGTACTCCCACATCACCCTGCCCTCCGGAAGCTCAGCGACGTCGTTCATGATCGCCTCGAGCTCCGGGTACGCCGCCTTGCCCTCGTACCCCTGGTAGTTCCAATTCACCCAGCCCGGAATATCGTGGACACCGATGATCGTGATGGCCAGGGTGAGGGCGATCGTCAGGATGCCGATGACGATCGAGTTCTCGTGACGATTCGGCAGCCACCTCGCCAACCGCATGACTGCAAGGCCAACTGCGATTCCGGCGAACAGGAAGAGGCCCATGAACCAGTAGGGCAGGAGCCGGGCGTTGTAGAGGATCGTCCAGCCCTGCTCGGCGATGAGGAGGTACACAAAGAAGGGGGCGATCGTCATTGTGAGAAGAACACGCACGTCGTCCCGTCGCAACAGAGTCCAGACGATGCCGATCGCTCCAAGCACCGCTATCGGAATGAACTCGTTGGTGAGCGGTGTGCCCACTCCGGACAATCCAGCGCCGCGAATCCCCGTCAACGGTGTCCAATGCATGTCGGTGGACAGACCACCGAAGGTGCGGATGAACACCGGGAGCGCCCAGAATGCGGTCAGGGCAAAACCGAGAACCCACGACCACACGATCCGCGAGTTGCCGCGCCGCCGCAGGAACAGCGGCAATGAGACGAAGACGATGACGATGGTGGTAACGATGTGGCTGAGTGCGGTCAGCGCCAGCACCACGGCTGCCCGTGGCGTGAAGCCCTTCCCCTCCCGCGAATCCCGGATGACCATCCCCAGGTAGACCAGCGACAGCGCAAACGACCAGGAGAACGAGAACTCGCCGGCGAGCGTCGACTTTATGTTTGCGCCGAAGATGGCGAAGCTCTCCATGAACACAAACATCGAGCCGAAAGCGGCAGCGATGGCTGAAACAGGCCGGGAAAAGCCGATACAACGCACGAGGTAGTAGGCCGCTGCCGGCATCGCCAGCAATCCGACAATGGTCGTGAGCTTGAACGCTACGCCGTAGGGCAAGAAGACGTCGAGAAGCACCGTGAACAGCGCCGGCAGCGGGAAGTAGAAGTAGAA
>JASJBC010000052.1 GCA_030066715.1 Acidimicrobiia bacterium | reverse complement strand
GAGGCGGTTGGCCGCGGCGCCGATTGGCTCGTCATCGGCAGGCCCATCACGGCGGCCGCGGACCCGGTCGCAGCCGCAGCCGAGATCGCTGCTTCGTTGGCAATAGCGGAGTGATCGAATCGGCGTTGATAGAGTTATCGGACCCACCGGAGGAGCAGTGATGCCAGCACCAAAGATGACCGACGAGCAGCGAGCTGCGGCTCTGGAGCGCGCCGCCGAGGCTCGCCGGGTCCGCGCTGAGGTCAAACAGCTTCTGAAGACCGGATCCCTCACCCTAGAGGAGCTGTTCGAGCGGGCCGAAGAGGATGATCTGATCGCCGGTATCAAGGTCGGGGCAGTGGTGGTGTCGATGCCCCACATGGGCAAGATCAAGGCCATCCGTTTGCTGGAGGAGTTGGGGATCGACGAGAGCAAGCGTCTGCGTGCGCTCGGGTCGCGGCAGAAGGCATCCCTTCTGGCGTCTTTTTGAGTAGGCCCGTGGAGGAGACGGGCAAGACCGGGATCCTGCTCGTGATCTCCGGCCCATCCGGTGTTGGCAAGTCCAGCGTCGTTCATGCCCTGGCCGAACGGATGGAGTTTCATTTCTCAGTGTCGTGGACGACACGCTCGATACGACCGGGGGAGAGGAACAAGGTCGACTACGTGTTCGTCGATCGCGAGGAATTCGAACGCGGTATTGCCGCTGGTGGGTTCTTGGAATGGGCCGAGTACTCGGGTCACCTGTACGGCACACCGCGCGATGCGGTTCTTGCTCACCTGCGCCGGGGAGAACACGTTCTGCTCGATATCGAGAATGACGGCGCCGGCCAGGTCAAGGAGGCCTACCCGGATGCGATGCTGGTCTTCATCCTGCCGCCATCGCTCCAGGAGTTGGAGCGCCGGCTGCGATCTCGCGGAGATACCTCGGATGAAGACATCGCCCGCCGTCTTGGTGTGGCTGCCGAGCAGATCGAAGAAGCCGAGTGGAAGTTCGACTACCGGGTGGTCAATGCCGAAGTTGGCGCCGTTGCGGACGAGATCGTCTCTATACTGACCGGCACGAGCGGTCGCTGACCGCTTGTTCGTACACGCAGGAGCACCCCTCACGATGATTCAACCACCAATCGGCCGCGTACTCTCCAAAACCAACTCGCGTTTTGCCCTGGTCGTTCTCTCGGCCCGTCGCGCCCGCCAGATCAATGCCTATTTCAATCAGCTCGGCGAAGGTCTCGGCGGCTACGTGCCGCCCCAGGTGCACTCGATGTCTCGCAAGCCGCTGTCCATCGCCTTCGAGGAAATCGACAACGACAAGGTCGTCATCGACACCGAGGAGTAGGTCATGCTCACCGGACGCCGGATCGTCCTCGGGATCTCCGGTGGTGTTGCGGCCTACAAGGCTGCATATCTCGCCCGGCGGCTCGTCGAGGCCGGGGCGTCGGTCCGCTGTGTGATGACAGACGCAGCAACTGAGTTTCTGGGTGCTCAGACTCTCGCTGCGATCACGGGGGAGTACCCCGTGCTGGGCTTCTTCGATGAACCCGAGGTCAGTCCGCACACCGCACTTGGTCAATGGTCGGATGCCATGGTGATTGCACCGGCAACGGCCGGAACTCTGGCCAAGTTGGCCACGGGGCTTTCCGACAACGCGATGATCGCAACGGCGCTGGCCGCCGAAGGGCCGCTGGTCGTGGCTCCGGCGATGCATACGGAGATGTGGGACAAACCCTCGACCCAGCGCAACATCGCAACGCTCCTTGCCGACGGAGTGACCATCGTTGGGCCTGCCGAGGGGGCTCTCGCCGGAGGCGACGTCGGCCCGGGTCGTTTGGTCGAGCCCGAGGAGATTGTCGCCGCGGTGGAGGCGAGCCTCAACCGGGATCTCGAAGGTTGGCACGTGCTGGTGACGGCAGGCGGCACCCGGGAGCCCATCGATCCCGTTCGCTATCTCGGCAATCGGTCCTCGGGCAAGATGGGCAACGCAATCGCGCTTGCGGCGGCGCAGCGCGGGGCAAGTGTGGTTCTCGTGACGGCGGCTCCAGCGTTGCGGATGGCCGGCGTCGAGGTTGTCGCCGTTGAGACTGCGCAGGATATGGCCGATGCCGTGTGGGCTCGAGTCGACGATGTCGACGTTGCCGTCATGGCCGCCGCAGTGGCGGATTTCCGGCCGGTGACGCCGGCGGACGAGAAGCTGCGTCGCGCTGCCGGACCTCCGCAGATCCACTTGGAGCCGACACCCGACATCCTGGCCGGTGTGGCCGGGCGCGAGCATCGCCCCTTCCTGGTGGGATTTGCCGCCGAAGCCGGATCCCTCGATGGTGCCCACCACAAAGCCACAACGAAGGGTGTGGATCTTCTCGTCGGCAACGACGTGGCAAAGCCGGGCTCAGGGTTCGCAACCGACACGAACCAAGTCACCGTGTACACGCCGGATGGTGCAGCGGATACCTGGCCCCTACTGTCGAAGACAGAGGTGGCGGAACGGCTCTGGGATCGGATCCGCGCTACCTACGAGAGTGGCTGACAAGACGGCGCTCGTCGCGCAGGTCGTACCTGATCTCCCCACCTTTGCCGTCGATGACGGGTTCTCCTACGTCGTGCCTGCCGACCTGGAAGGCGTCACCGTAGGCTCGATCGTGCGCGTCCCGCTCGGCTCCCGGCGAGTACGCGGATATGTGGTCTCCCTGCGCCGCGGAAGCGGGGAGGGTCTGAAGCCTCTTGTCTCGGTGTCGGGTGATCTCCCGGTGTTCGATGAGGCGCTGCTACAGACGCTGCGGTGGGCCGCGCTGCACTACGTTGCCCCCTTGTCGGTGCTGCTCGGCAGAGCAGCTCCTCCCAACCTTCCCAGAGGCAAGGGTCGCGCTCCGGGGGACGCAGTCCCTGATCACGTATCACCGCTTCCGGACCTGAGCCTGGCGGCGGCCGAACACAAGCACTCGCGGCCCGTCTGTCTGCTCACGGCCGGTTCGCATGCGCAAGCTGTTGCGGATATTGCCGGCGGACCGCTCGC
Source organism: Acidimicrobiia bacterium (assembly GCA_030066715.1). Lineage (GTDB taxonomy): Bacteria > Actinomycetota > Acidimicrobiia > Spongiisociales > UBA5794 > JAAETI01. The sequence continues at coordinate 10,405 of JASJBC010000052.1, read as the reverse complement.
TGCCGAGCGGAATGTGGCTGTGGTGATCTCGACCGTCGATGAGGCGGAGGCCATGGCGGAGACGCTTGCGGCGCGTTTCGGTTCGAGAGTGCTGTACGTCTCGTCGAGCCTCGCCGCAAAGGACGCAACCAGAGCTTGGGTATCCGCAGAGCGACACCGGGGGTATCTCATCGTCGGGACTCCCGAACTGGCGCTCTGGCCGCTGGGGACACCATCGCTGTGGATAGTCGTGGAGGAAGGTCGCCGGGCGATGAAGGCCAAGCAGACGCCGACGCTCCAGGTGCGGGATCTCGTACGGCGCCGGACGCTCGTGGAACGAACGAGTGTCGCCTTCTTGGGTGCGCTACCGACGCTCGACACCCTTGCCAGGGGAGCGACGACCGTCGAACCGCCCGGCCGGGTCTGGCCATTGGTCGAGATGGTGGACCGTCGCGAGGATCCGCCCGGAGGACGCGTTCTCGCCGACCGCACGACGATGGCGATCAGACAGGTGGTAAAGAGAGGCGGGCAGGTATTCGTCTTTGTCTCGCGGCGTGGTTACGCCCCCGCATTCCGCTGCGTTCGTTGCCGCGAGCTGCGGCGGTGCCCCGAATGTGGGGCGGGTCCCGATCGTGGTGATCGCTGCCGGCGCTGCGGTCGCGAACTGGGCCCGTGTGTCGAGTGCGGGGGGAGACGGTTCGAGCCGCTGGGTGCCGCACTCGGTCGTGTCATCGAGGAGTTGCGCCGGCGAATCGGCGTTGAGACGGTCGGCGGGGTTGAGTCGGCTCGGCAGGTTGTGGTCGGCACGGAGCGTGATCTGCCTTACATCCCGGAGACGGCGCTGAGCGTGGCGGTAGATGCGGACTCATTGCTTCTCGCGCCCCATTACCGCGCCGAGGAAGACGCCGTGCGAACCCTCGTGCGCGTCTGTGCGACTGTTGCCAAGGGGCGGGGGAGACGATGTCTGATCCAAACCGGCCAACCAGACCATCGCGCATTGGGCGTGCTGCGAAATGGCCACCCGCTCGCCTATCTCGCCGAGCTGACCCAGGAGCGGGAGCGGGATGGGCTCCCGCCGGCCACCGAACTCCTTGCGGTAGAAGTGTCGGGTGATGCCTCCGCACAGGCTCCCGACATGGACGGACTTGCCGCAGAAGGAATCGTGGTTCACGGTCCCGAGCTGGGCGCCGGGCGGACACGGTGGTTCCTGCAGGGGAACTCGCTGCAATCAGCGCGTATTCTCCTGCGCGCCGTTGTGCAGCGGTGGCGCGATCAGGGCCTCAAGGTGCGGATCGACGCTGATCCGATCGATCTGTGAACTTGTGGTTATGATCCCGGGTCTATGCGGGCGTCTGCCCGCGGACCCCGCTGGGAACTACATGGCGATCTATCCAATCAGAACGTTTGGCGATCCTGTGCTGCGCACATCCGCCGTCGCCGTCAGCGATGACGCAGACTCGCTGCAGCGGTTGGTCGACGACATGCTGGAGACGATGTACGAAGCGCCGGGAGTCGGCCTGGCAGCACCGCAGATTGGGATCTCGAAGCGCATATTCGTCGCCGATATCGGCGAAGGGCCCTTCACCATGGTCAATCCGGAGATAGTCGAGGTGTCCGGCTCGTGGACATTCGATGAGGGATGTTTGTCCGTTCCCGGGTACTACTGGTCGATCAAGCGGCCCGGGTACGCAAAGGCGCGCGGCTTCGACATACACGGTGACCCCGTGGAGTTCGAGGGTGACGAGCTTATGGGTCGGGTGCTTCAGCACGAGATCGACCATCTGAACGGAATGCTCCTGCTCGAACGGCTCAGCCGCAGAGAGAAACGACAGGCGATGCGGGAGATTCGTGAGGGCTCGCTGGGATCGGCGGAGTACCGGTGATCCGGGCAGCCTTCCTCGGCACGCCGGCTGCAGCCGTCCCGTCGCTTGCAGCTCTCATGGAGATCGCCTCCGTTGAATTCGTGGTCACCCAGCCGGACCGCCCCAAGGGCCGGGGTAAGCGCCTGGAGGCACCACCGATCAAATCCGCAGCTCTCGAGTGGGGGCTGCCGGTGTACCAGCCGAATACCCACGCCGAGCTGCTGGGTCGGTTCGAGGCGGCCGGGATTGAGGTGGCGGTCGTTGTCGCGTACGGGCGGATTCTCAAACCGGCGGTGCTCGAGTCGGTGGAGCACGGCTTCGTCAACGTCCACTTCTCGCTTCTCCCGCGGTGGCGTGGCGCCGCCCCGGTGGAGCGGGCGATCCTCGCCGGCGATGAGTACAGCGGGGTTTCGTTGATGGTGCTGGATGAGGGCCTCGATACCGGGCCGGTCTTTGCCGCTGCCGAGATCGAGATTGCAGAGTACGAGACGGCCGGCGAACTGACCGGTCGTCTCGCCTCTCTCGGCGCGGATGTGCTGCGCGATCACCTGGAGGACTACGTGAACGATCGCCTCCAGCCGGCGCGGCAGATGGCGACCGGGGCTACGACGGCCCCCAGGCTGTCTACTGCGGAGGCGGAGCTGGACCTGAACGTCGGACCCACTTCGTTTGCGCGAGCGGTGCGGGCTTTCAACCCGAGGCCCGGGGGTTGGGTGCAGGCGGAAGGGGAGCGGATCAAGATATTCGAGGTGGGCCCGGCAACACCCGACATCGCAACCGGTGAGGTGAAGATGGTCAGCGGGCGCCCAATTCTGGGCCTCGCCGGCGGGGCGGTGGAGCTCGTCGAGCTGCAACCGGCGGGGAAGCCGCGCATCAGCGGCCGCGCCTGGGCAAACGGTCGGCGCGGTGTTGGCCTGACCATCGAGACCGCAACGTCACAATGAACACTCGGGCGATGGCAGCGGCCGTCCTGCTGCGCGTCCGGGACCACGGTGCGTACTCGAACGTCTTGCTGCCCCGAGCGACGGCAGAGCTCTCCGCCTCCGACCAGGCCTTTGTGTACCGGCTGGTGACAGACGCGCTGCGCAACATCCGCACGATCGACGCCGTCATCGAGCGCACTGCCGATCGGTCATTGGCGACTCTCGACCCGGAAGTTGGTGTCGTCCTGCAAGTAGCCGTCGGTGAGCTGCTGATGGATCGCAAGGACGCGGTCCATGCGACCGTGAACGAGTCGGTCGAGGCGTGCAAGCAACTCGGTGCGGGAAGAGCTGCGGGTCTTGTCAACGGGGTGCTGCGCACGCTGACTCGCGAGGGTCTCCCGGAGTTGCCGGGCGACAGAGCTCGTGAACTGTCCGTTCCCGAGTGGGTCTTGGGAAAGGTGACCCAGGACCACGGGAGAGGAGTGGCGGGAGAGCTGCTGCGCGGCTTGCGCAAGCCACCCCCCGGGATAGGAATCCGGGTTCGCCCCGGGGCGGCAGTGCCCGAAGGGGCCGAGCCGGTTGCCGGCATCAACGGCGCATATCGTGTCGGTCACCTGGGGACAGCGGGAACAGACGTCATCGTGAGTGACGCGGCATCAACGGCAGTCGCCCAAGCCGTAGCGGCCGGCCCCGCGGAATTGATCCTGGACATGGCGGCCGCTCCCGGCGGCAAGACGGTGGGCTTGTGGGACCACAGTTCGGGAAAGGCGCAGATCGTGGCGATGGACGCGCATCAGCGCCGGTTGCGCAGTGCCCGCAGGCGGCTCGCCGAACTCGGTGTGGAGCCGCACTGGGTCGACGGTGACGCGATGCAAGCGCCATTTGCCGATGCGACTTTCGACGCGGTCCTGCTCGACGCCCCGTGCACAGGTCTCGGGACGTTGCGGCGCAGGCCTGAGATCGCGATGCGCCTCAAAGCGAAGGCGCTCGAGAAGTTGGCCGCTCGGCAACGAGCAATGCTGGCCGAGGCATGGCGGGTAGCCAAGCCCGGCGGTCGCATCGTCTACTCCGTGTGCACGATCTTCGCCGCAGAGACCGTCGACGTGGTGGCGGGCTATCCGGCCGCCCCGCCGCAGGGGATCCCTGGGATGGAGTGGGGGAAGGGCGTGCTGCTTGCCCCGCACCTGACCGACACCGACGGCATGTTCATTGCGGCGGTCGAGCGCTGAAGCCGGCGTTCACGCCACGGGCGGGATGACCACGCCTTCGAGTCCGTCCTCACCCGGGGGGTACTTCATGTCGAGACCCGCGAGTGCCGAGACGATCGTCTCGGCGACGACAATGTTGCGATACCACTTGCTGTTTGCGGGCACTATGTACCACGGGGCGTATTCCGTGCTGGTTCGGCTGAGCATCGCCTCGTACGCCGCCATGTAGTCCGGCCAGAGCTTGCGATGGTCCAGATCGCCGGTGTTGAACTTCCAGTTCCTCGTCGGGTCGTCGAGCCGTGCTTGCAGCCGTTCGGCCTGTTCCTCAGGGGAGATGTGCAAGTAGAACTTGAGGATGGTCGTGCCCTCGTCCGCAAGCATCTTCTCGAAACTGTTGATGTGGTCGTAGCGGCGGCTCCAGCGCTCTTCCGGCACGAGGTTGAGCACCCGGACGATGAGCACATCCTCGTAGTGGCTTCTGTTGAACACAGTCAGCGATCCGGCCCTCGGGGCGTGTTCGTGGATCCGCCATAGATAGTCGTGACTCAGCTCCTCTGGCGTTGGCGCCTTGAAGTTCTGCACATCGATGCCCTGTGGGTTGACCCCGGAGAAGACGTTCCGGATCGTGCCGTCCTTTCCCCCGGTGTCCATTGCCTGCAACACGACGAGGACCTTGTGCCGGTCCTCGGCCCACAGCAGCCGTTGCAGCTCGGCAAGACGGGAGCGCAGGAACTTGAAATGGGCACGTCCCTCGCTCTTGCCTTCGGGGAAGGCCGACCGATCAGCCGGATCGCGTTGGCTCAAGTCGACGGTCGATCCCGGGGTGACTCGATATCTGTCCACATTCCCTCCAGTCTGCGCGACTCGCGGCAACGATACCGTGGGCACGCCGGAGGATTCGATATGACTCCGTTTGCCGATGCGGGCTGCCTATGCTGCGCTCCGTGCGCAACCTCATTGCCCCATCGATACTCGCCGCCGACTTCGCCCGTCTCGGGGACGAGGTGAACAACGTTGCGCCGTACGTCGACATGGTGCATGTCGACGTCATGGACGGCCATTTTGTGCCAAACATCTCCTTGGGGATACCGGTGATCGCTTCCTTGCGCAAGGTCACTGATCTCAAGTTTGACTGTCATCTGATGATGCAGAACGCAGATCGCTACTTCCCCGAGCTGAAGGCTGCGGGCGCCGACCTGGTGTCTGTTCACCTCGAGGTGTATCCCGACCCGCGACGCGCAGCAGAGCGTGCCAGTGCGGAGGGGATGGAGTTCAGCATTGCCATCAACCCTCCAACGGAGTTTGCGGCCGTTGCGCCTTTCGTGGAACTGTGCGACATGCTCGTGATCATGTCGGTGCACCCGGGCTTCGGCGGGCAGGAGTTCATCGACGACTCGCTGCGCAAAATGGAGTCGGCGAGGAACTTCATTGAGTCGCACGACCTAGCGACCGATATAGAGGTCGACGGCGGCATCGGAGCCGCCAACATCAAGCGTGCGCAGGACGCCGGCGCGAACGTCTTCGTGGCGGGTAGCTCGGTGTTCGGCAAGAAGGATCCGGTAGGGGCTGTGAGAGAGTTGCGTAGACAGATCGAGAGTCGAGAGTCGGTATGAAGGACCGCATCCTGGTTGTCGATGACGACCCGGACATTCTCCAGTTCGTCGAGATGAACCTCGACATGGAGGGCTTCGACGCCCAAACCGCGGAGAGCGGGCGGATCGCACTCGAGGTTGCTCGCGAACGGCCGCCTGATTTGATCCTGCTCGACGTGATGATGCCCGAACTGGATGGGCTCACCGTGTTGCGACGTCTCCGCTCCAGCCCGGCGACGTCGAGCATCCCGGTCGTTCTCCTCACAGCGAAGGCACTGGCAGAGGATCGGGTCCGCGGTCTCGATCTGGGGGCCGACGACTACATCACGAAGCCCTTCGATATCGAGGAACTCCTGGCCCGTGTGAAAGCTGTTCTCCGCAGAGCGCAGCAGATGCGTGACCTGTCACCACTCACCGGCCTCCCGGGTAACTTCCGTATCTCACGCGAGCTCGAGTCGCGCGTAACGGGTGGTGGGGAGTTCGCAATCGTCCACGCCGATCTCGACAACTTCAAGTCATTCAACGATCACTACGGCTTCATGCGGGGAGACTCAGTCATCAAATACACCGCACAGGTTCTGCTCGACGCAGCAGAGGCCAGCGGCGATCCCGATGTCTTTGTCGGCCACGTTGGTGGTGACGACTTCGTTGCCGTCATCAACCCAACCTACGTGGAAGAGTTCTGCAAATCGGTGGTCACGACATTCGATCAGGGCATCCTGGATTTCTACGACACTGCCGACGCACTCCAGGGCTATATCGAAGTGACAGACCGCAAGGGAGAGCGGCACGCCTTCCCGATCTCGTCCATCTCCATGGGCGTCGCCACCAACACCAAGCGACCTGTGAAGTCGGAGTGGGAGGCCTCGGCCATCGCCTCGGAGATGAAAGAATACGCCAAGCGCCAGCCCGGCTCCTCGTTCCAGATCGATCGCCGCGCCTGAGTAGCCCAAATGGCTTCCAGCAGCCGATTGGGCACTAATATCTAGCTAGAGAAAGAGCCCCCTTCAGGGCAGGGTGCAATTCCCGACCGGCGGTGAAAGCCCGCGACCCCCGCACAGGGGTGGATCCGGTGAAACTCCGGGGCCGACGGTGATAGTCCGGATGGGAGAAGGAGGGCGTGTGTCGAGACGCGCATGGTCCGACAACCTAGACCGGGTCGTCATCGACCCGGGAGATGAGGCGACCGCAGATGACGGTCGCTTCTCCGCGTCGATGATACGGAGGGCCCTGGGGCTCACCGCGGCGACGCAGCCACATCCCAACCCGCGTGTTGGAGCGGTGATCGTCAACGACGGTACGGTCGTCGGGGAGGGTGCCCACCTCCGCGCCGGCGAGGCTCACGCCGAGATTCTTGCTCTCGAGGCTGCGGGTGACCTGGCGTGCGGAGCGACTGTGTTCGTGACGTTGGAGCCCTGCTCGCACGACGGTCGGACGCCGCCGTGCGCCGCCGCTCTGATCGAGGCTGGTGTCGGCCGGGTTGTCGTCGGCGCCGTCGATCCCGATCCGCGGGTGAGCGGATCGGGAATCCTGATGCTGGAGGATGCCGGGATCGAGGTGGCGACGGGCGTTCTGGGCGCCGAGGTCGAGGCGGCCGATCCCGGGTACTTCCACCATCGTCGTACCGGGCTCCCGCTGGTGACACTGAAGCTCGCCACGACTCTCGATGGGCAAATCGCCGCCGCCGACCGAACCTCGAAGTGGATAACCGGGGAAGCGGCGCGGGATGACGCACACAGGCTGCGTGCGGAGTCGGACGTTGTCATCGTTGGTGCCGGGACCCTGTTGGACGACGATCCTCGGCTCGATGTGCGCCTGGAGGGTTACACGGGGAGACAGCCACGACCGGTGATCGTGGCCGGGCGCCGCATTCTGCCCGGTGACGCAGCTCTCTTCATGCGTGATCCCCTGGTCTATGCACCCGGTCCCGTCGCCACTTCCGCGGAGCAGGTAGTCGCCGGAGACGGGCGCCGAGTTGATGCTGCGGTCATGATTTCTGACCTCGGCGATCGGGGCTATGTGACCGCCCTGGTCGAAGGTGGGGCCACGCTGGCAGGGGAGCTCGTGCGCGGTGGGCACGTCGATCGCATTGTTTTCTACCTGGCCGCCAAGATCGGAGCAGGGAGCGGTCTGGGTGCGTTTGCCGGAGTGTTCCGCACAATCACGGAAGCCATTCCACTGGACATCGAGTCGGTGACGCGGCTGGGTGATGATCTCAAGATCGAAGCAAAGGTAGGAGTCTGATGTTCACAGGCATCGTCGCAGCTCTGGGGAACGTCCGTTCGGTCGTTGCCACCCCGACGGGGCGCCGGATCGAGATCGAAGCTCCCGAACTACTCGGAGGAATGGTGGTTGGCGACTCTGTTGCCGTCAACGGTGTCTGTCTGACCGCGGTCGACGTCGGGAACGGGTCCGTGGCAGTCGACGTGGTCCAGGAATCGCTGAATCGGAGCAATCTCGGCGAACTGATCCCAGGAAGCAGAGTCGATCTCGAACGCCCCATGCCCGCCGCCGGCAGGTTCGACGGGCACATCGTGCAAGGGCACGTCGACGGAGTGGGAACGATTGACTCGATCGGCGCGGAGGGAGATGCGCGACGTATCCGAGTTGCTCTCCCGGAGGAGCTGAGCAGATATGTGGTCGAGAAAGGGTCGATCACCGTCGACGGTGTGAGTCTCACCGTTACCGCCGTCGGCAACGAACCATGGTTTGAGATAGTGCTGATCCCGCACACCCTCGAAGTAACGGTGCTCGGACTGCGCCGGATCGGGGACAGGGTCAACTTAGAGGTTGATGTTCTTGCCAAGTATGTGGAAAGGCTGATGGTCAAGTGAAGACGGCAACAGTCGAAGAGGCGGTAGCCGCGATAGCGGCCGGCGAGTTCGTTCTCGTCGTCGACGACGAGAACCGCGAGAACGAAGGCGACCTGATCATCGCCGCAGAGAAGGTGACTCCCGAGAAGGTGGCCTTCATGGTTCGCCACACCAGCGGACTGATCTGTCTGCCCACCACCGGCGAGCGGCTCGACGAACTAGGCCTGCCGCTGATGGTCCTCGAGAACACAGACTCTCACAAGACGGCTTTCACGATCTCCGTCGATGCCATCGGCAAGACGACAACAGGAATCAGTGCCGCCGACCGCGCCACCACCATCCTGGCGATGGTCAGCCCCGAGACCGGACCGAGGGACTTGACCCGCCCGGGGCACATCTTCCCGTTGCGATACCGCGACGGTGGTGTCCTCGTCCGTCCCGGACACACGGAAGCGGCCGTGGACCTGGCAAGGCTCGCCGGGTTGTTCCCGGCCGGGGTTCTCTGCGAAGTCGTCCGCGACGATGGCTCGATGGCCCGTGGCGACTATCTCGAGACGTTTGCCCAGGAGCACGACATCCCCCTCATCACGATCGAGGACCTGATCACCTACCGCTGGCGAAACGAGGCGCTGGTATCGCGTGAAGTCGAGACCACCCTGCCGACCGACCACGGTGTGTTCAAGGCCTTCGGTTATCGGTCCGCCGTGGACGGGTCCGAGCACATCGCTCTCGTCTACGGTGACGTTGCGGGCGCCGACGAGGTGTTGACCCGGGTGCATTCGCGGTGTCTGACCGGCGATGTGCTCGGCAGCCGGCGCTGCGATTGTGGACCGCAGCTGGAAGCGTCGATGGCGCGGGTCACCCAGGAGGGCGCCGGGATCATCACCTACAACGAGACGCACGAGGGTCGGGGGATCGGGTTGCTGCACAAGCTCCAGGCCTACAAGCTCCAGGACGATGGTCGCGACACGGTCGACGCGAACCTGGAACTGGGGTTGCCGGCCGATGCCCGGCATTACGCCGTCGAGGCGCAGATCTTGCACGATCTCAAGGTATCGAGTGTGCGTCTGATGACCAACAACCCGACCAAGATCCAGTCGCTGACAGACCTCGGCGTCGAAGTCGTCGGGCGCGAACCGCTGGTAGCGGGGATCAACGGGGACAACAAGGCGTACATGGAGGCCAAGGTGGATCGCCTCGGGCACCTCGTCGGGCATACGGAGAAGCAGTAATGGGAGAAATCGCAGTCGAGACCCGGGACGGTTCCGGATTGCGCATTGCCGTGTTGCGGGCCCGCTACAACGATCACATCACCTCGGGGCTCCTGGCCGGAGCGGAGGCCTATCTAACCGAAGCCAACGCTCATTACGAGGTCTTCGACGCACCCGGTGCGTTCGAATTGCCCCTGCTGGCGGCAGAGTTGGCGCCTAGCTTCGACGCCGTCGTGGCGCTGGGTGCGGTCATCAATGGAGACACGGATCACTACGAACACGTCGCCGGCAGGGCCTCCGAAGGTCTGATGCAGGTGACCCTGGAAACCAGGAAGCCGATCGCCTTTGGCATCCTGACGGTCCAGGAGGAGGAGCACGCGGTGGTAAGAAGCGCTCCCGGCCCCGGCAACAAGGGGGCCGAGGCGGCGGCGGCCGCAGTGGAGACGGTGTTGACCATGCGCCAGATTGCCGGGAGAGGTTGATTTCGCCGTATTGACGGCAGCCGGCATATCCGTATACTCCTAGCGTCCCGATCAGCGATCGGGGCCACAACCGACGCAAGCGGAGGCGCCTGCTTCCCACCCGGCCACGAGAGGCGTGCGCCGCGGTCCATCTCAGGCAGCACCGTTTGTGCTGCCTTTGTTTGTGTCGGGAGAAGACGAAGACAACCAGGAGGTCTCCCCATCGCCAACGAACCAAGGGTGAACGAGCGAATCCGCGCCAAAGAAGTGCGGCTCGTAGACCCCAGCGGCGGCCAGGTCGGAATCAAGGGAATCGACGAAGCACGCTGGTTGGCCGACCAGCTCGGACTCGACCT
>JASJBC010000054.1 GCA_030066715.1 Acidimicrobiia bacterium | reverse complement strand
AGTCCCATGTCGAGATAGAAAAGGAACTGGGGATACATGATCCCCAGATAAAATGAAACCAGTTGATGATGGTAGGGAGGGGTGCGAAAAAGAAACCCCGTGCCGCGTATCTCCCGCAGCACAGCCTCCGCAAGCGCTTCGAACTGCGCACGCTTGACCCAGTTAAAATTATCCCAGTCTTGATCTAGGTACGCTTTGATAGCGCTTTTCGCTAGCATGTCACTCCTCCAGATCCCTGCCCCTCATATCCTCCAGCACGTCCAGATAGTCGGAAGGCAGCGGGTACGCATCCACAACGAACTGCCCCGCCGCATACGCTTGAGATATGAGAGTTGTACCCATCGCCTCCTCGTCCCTGTTCTTAGCGTTGAACAATCGCGCCAGCCCCAGCTTGTGTTCTTGAGGAGTTTGAGAATACGTTATCACGTAGTCCGAAGTTGCCGCCTTACTGTAATCCTCCGCGAAGTGCTTAAACGTTAGCATCCGCGCATCCTCGCCCGATCTGTTCGACTGCGAGCACGTAACGACTGCCATGTTCCTATCGACTGCCAGCCCTCTCAGATCTTTGTAAACGGCGGAGGTGTCTTGTCGCACCGCACCTGCCGATATTTTCATGATGTCCGCATAGTCAACAAGCAAGACATCAGGAACAAAACGGGTTGTCCGTTCGAGCTGATCCAACCAAGCACTGAGTTCCAAAGTTGTTAGCGAGTTCGTAGGGAACTGTTTAACCAATATCTGCTGCTGACTTTTGCGCAATGCCTGCGAGCGCTTCCGCAACAACTTGCTGCCTTTCGTACTGATGATAGGAAGCCTGTTCATGCGTTCGCGTTTAACGCCGGAGAAGTCACCTTCCTCCATCAACAAACGAGGATAGACAACTTCGGGATGCGAGCGCGGCATGCTCAAATAAGCTTGCCAATACCGCCGCAGTTGCTTCTCCCTGCCCATCTCCAGCGATATATGTACTACGCGCAGCCGATGCACTGCAGCGCACACCTTGCCGATATGAGTCAGAAACCAGCTTTTGCCCTTGTTCGGCAGACTCATAAACGTTAGGAGTGTACCAGGGGCGGGGGCCATTCCCACATTGTCCAACGGCTCGATCAGTGTAGGAAAGAACAGATCTGCCTGCGTTATCGCTTGAAAGCTTTCCTCGGAATACAGAAACGCCCCAGCGTCGAACTCCTGCACGCCGAACCGCAGTCCTTTGCTAAGGATCATCTCTGTTTCGGCTATCGCTTCCTCCGTGCCCAGCTGCAACGTCTGCGCAGCTTTCACCACTGTCCCTGTCAACTTCTGCCGCCGCACAAACCCAGACAGCCGCGACATAACATAGCCGGCGTTTATTGTGTCGTACACCTGCGCCATGTTCTCGAACACCCGAGCATAAAGCGCCGCTTGTTTGTCATCCTTGCCGTAAAGGATGTCGTGAAACAAATCGGGCAGGTGTTCTGCAGCGGGCTCCTTGAACTGCTGCAGGAACTGAGAGGCGCGGTGTGCTACGTCGGAAAACACTGAACCCCCGAACAACTCCACATCCACCACGGAGTCGATAACAGGGGCATGCTCGGGATCAAAGCAGAGGAGCGTTAACAGGTTCTCCTGCAGCGACCCGTCAGGTAGTTCGGTTTTTATACTCATAGGCCTTTGTGCAATCTATCCAACATTGATTTGACCGAAGAGGTGTATTGAATGCCACGAATGTTGAGCTGCCGCATAACCTCCCTTTCTCTCAGAGTCCCTTTATAGGGGACTCTGAGATTGTCCTTAGTTATACGGTAAAGGGGATAGGGTAATCTACACAGCTTCCTGTTCCGCTCGATCCGTTTCCGTTTGTGCTTGTAAAGTGATTGCACGCGCTCCTTGCGCATATCCCCACGTACAATCTGCAGGGCTGTCGTTTCACCTATCCCCTTCACCGTGCCGGGGAACTTGATACTAGGAACCCCGTTATGCCCTCCCGATAGCGCAAGCACTTCCACCCAGTTGCTTGCTACCTCTTCCCCGTACTGCTCAACAAAATCCTTCCTTGTGTAGTACCCGCGATCCTTGCCTCTGTACATGCACACTCCGTCCTGTAGTATCTGGTACATGTCCGAATCATTGCTAGCAATCACCACCCTATGATCTGCGCAGTTGGAAGCTAGTATCGCCATCAAGTCATCCGCTTCCAGCCCCTTTTCCGCTGCGATCGGTATGCCGGCAGCTTGCAGGAATTTATCGCACATAACCTTATTTTTCTGCAGCTCTGCTGCCCACTCCGGATCAACTTTACTCCGACCCTTCTTGAACGCCGGAAAGTCTGTTGTGCGGAAGTAGGGAGGAGTATCTTTGCACGCTACAATCATCTGGGCGGCGGTTTCGTTCGCAGTGGAGGCAAGCTGCTGCACGAAACCATAAAAGCCTCCTGTAAACTGTCCATTGTGCTCAAGATCCGGATGCACGTTCGACCCGCGATAAAACAGGTTATTGTAATCGATCAGCAACAGGGTAGGCTTTAGATTGCTAGCTCGCACGGTTTACGCTCCTTTGTTCTTTTCGCTTGTGAAGTCCTGCGCGCCATCCGTCTGCTCCTCGTCCCTGAACTGATCGGGAAACATAAGCTTATGCAATTGCACGTTAAGCCCGACCCCATAATGCTGCAGGATCTGGTTATCGTTGATAAACGCTGTCACTCTGCCCAACGTCATGTCTGAACCCTGCACCGGCCCTATGCATATACGCGCACCGCATCCCATGTCCCGCAACAGCATAATGTGATCAATCGCTGATTCCAGATCCTTCGTATCCGATGCCACCATCTTGATTGTATGGTAGGGGCCCATCCTACTCAAGTTTTCGAAGTACATGGGCTTGCGGGCTTTGCTGGACGGCAGCTTCACATCTGCAACAACACAGACACCAGCGTCCAGCAACCATCCTATATCCTCCGTCCCTGCAGTCTCCACAGTCACCGCGCGTTCCTCGTCCAACAACAGTTCCACGAACTTGCGGAACGCCGGACCGTCCTGCTGCAGCGGTTCGCCGCCAGTGATAGTCACCTTGTCCGACTGATACCGTCCATCCGTGTTCTGCGCTTGTTTTACAAGAACAAGCAAATCCTCCGGCGTTAGATCCCGCCCACGACGAGGGTCCCAACTATAGGAGGTGTCGCAGTATTTGCAGTAAATACCGACACACCCAGACAAGCGAACGAAGATAGAGGGCCAGCCCATACCATAATAGTTCTGTTCACCATCGAACGTCCGGAACACAGACAGCACGCGCAAATGAGTGTCCAGACTGAAAGCCTCCTTACCACCCGCACCATCGAATATAATCGGTTGCATAGACATAACAATTCCTCGAGGTTAGACGAGGGGCAGAACGCCCCTCGTGCTTACAATTGAATTATACGGCGCAGACTAGCGGCGAGCCTTAACCTTCAAGTCACCATTGCGCTTGTGCTGTCGCACTTTGAGGATGATCTCGTGGAACTCTGTGTAAAGCTGTTCCTCTTCCTCAGTGCCTTCCTCTGCCCGCGTCCATTTCATGTAAGCCGACGCGACATCACCAAGCAGCACCTTTGCAGCGCTGAAATCAAACTTCCCAGACTTGCGCACGCGCTCCTCCCGTTCGCGCTCCTTCTCCTGCTTCTTTTGCTCTCGGTTGTCGCGTGCAAGCTGCTGTCGCTTCTGCTTCGCTTCCTTGCGATCCACCGCAACGTCCTCAACCATCTTCGCCTGCTTGTCAGGATCTTTCTCCTGCTTCGCTATGTGTGAGGCAGTCTTGACGTTCAACCCATCGCGGATCGCTTTCTGGAGGGCCGGTCCTGCGTCCTCCAGCACAAGCCGGGAACGTATGTATGCGGCGCTCTTTCCGGTTTCTGCACTGATCCGCTTAACGTCATACCCCTCCTCCTGCAAGCGCTTGAATGCATCGCACTCCTCGAGCGGCATCAGGGGCTTGCCGCTGTTGTTCACTAAGCTGTGGACAAGTAACGTTGCCTCGTCTGCTCCACGCTCCTCCATGATCGCAGGAACCCACGGAACTTCTATCCCCTTGCTTAGCAGTATATTGACAGCTTCCATCCGTCTGTGACCCTCTACCACTTCCAGCCCCTGCTTTGTTCTGCGAAGCAGGAGGGGTTCACGCACACCCTGCGATTGTATGCTTGCAGCCAGCTCCTTGATGTCGCCCATATCGACGCGCGGATTCCAGCCCTCGCGGATCGAGATATGTCTGGGGTCTACCTTGTGCGCGGCAAAAGTGCCGACGATAGCCTTTCCGGTCGGCTTCTCGTCAGCTTTCGGTTTTGCTTTGCTTGCTGCTTTCTTTTTCGGAGGGGCTTTTACCGGTTGCTTGCCGTCTGCGATGTCTTGGGCTTGTGCGTCACCGTTGCCCTTGTCACTGTCCAGCTCGAACTCTGAAACCTGCGCAAGCTGTATCGGAGGATAACGCTTGCCGTCTACTTTCAGAACGGCAGCTTTGGTGGTAACTTTCTCAAGGGTGCCGGATACGATCTTCCCCGACTTGCGCATAATGTTTATGGCGGTGCCGGTGTCGAGTTTCGATAAGCTGTCATAAAGTTCAGTCATGATATTCTCCTAGTCTGTGTTAAATACTGCTGTACTCTGCGACAAGCGCAGCCAGTTGATTAAAGGGGACGATAGCAGGAAGCTGCCGTGCCCTCTTTGCTTCGGGGTCGGTGTTAATGCGGTACGTCTTAACGTATAACTCCTCGTTCGGGCCCCTCCAGATCTCCGCCACAAGCTTTTCGTGCCCGTATACGTGCAATGTCTCAGTGTTGATGATTGAGAAGCCGGAAGGGGCGGAGGTTGTCTCCGACTCTGCATCCGGGAACGGACAATACTCTGTGTCCAGATCGTTGGTGTTGATCTTCCAACCGGTCTTGCTCCGCTTGTCATAGGGAAGCATCATTCCGTCTGATACGCGGAACGTTTCTGTGCGCTCCACTGCTTTCTTCCCTGTGCCGAATTTCACCGTCACAAGCACAATTCGGCTGGTGCGCAGCTCGACGCGCCCAACCGAATACTTGCCTAGAAAATCACCGTATCCACTCACAGTGACATAGACGGGCTTTAGATCATCACCGCCCACCTGCACCCCTACAGGTAGTCTAACTCGTTTTCGCTTTGTCATATGTTTCTCCAAAATCACTGCGCTATGTGTAAGCTATACGCGCAGCTAGATTAGATCCACTTCCTTCATGCGTTTTTCAATGTCGCGGAACTTTCGCACCACTTCCTTCTCCGCTGCCGCTTGCGCTTCCTTTCTGCTTTCAAACGGGTCGGAGCTGTGAGACCACAGCCACTTCCACCCCGCTCGATCACGATACACAGTTACCTTCCACCACCTGAGATCCAAGCACCAGGTGTCTGTGCGTCCCCTGTACGTCCAGCGCAGCTCCACAGAGGGTTCAATCTTTACTCGTCTTGCTGACATAACGCCTCCCTTTCCATGCTCTAGTTTCACCGGGCCACAATCTGCCTGGCGGGCGTCGGCACTTGTACGACTCGCCGACTTCCGCAAGCACGCGATCCATTGCCAGTCCCCGGATATAGTCCTTGTCTGTTTCAAGCATGATAACGGTTATCTCGATAACGCCGTACCGCCGCATATGATCGCGGCGGATCTTCTGCTTTTGGGCAGCTTTGCTCCGGCGTTTTTTGCTCCGGCGTTCCACGTCAGTGAGTGACTTTGCGGAACTGCTTTGCGGCGGGGTCGAACTCCACGCGGGTTTGCTTCCCGTCCGAGAATTCGAGAATCAAATGGGGCTTGGTGTTCGGATCGGTTGACAACAGCGCCTCAATCTCGTGCAAGCACTCAAGATACAGGAACACGGAATGGGCTGAACCGTTGAGGCCGATAACCTTGCCGCTAGTCTTGCGAATGATGCCGAACACTCCAATCAATGTCGGAGTGGATTTCTGTTTGATTGCTCTAATCTGCGCTTTCATTGTGAACCTCGTTCATGTTGTGAAAATGGAATACTGCACTATGTAGTTTATACGAGGATTGCAAGTGCTGCGCGTGAATTCCTCACCACCACCATTCGAGTTTCTTATGGTTTCCCCAAATGGTGTTTATGACTGGTGGTAAGTTGTTGAATCGGTTGAGGTGGTGCGGCAGGTTGACAGGAAGTGGAAAATAGTGCAGCCGTTACCGCTTGTTGATCGATTCCATAACCACGTGAATCAACCCCACAGACGTATAACCCGGGTAGGCATCATCCAGCAACCCCAGAAACCTATCCCGCCAGTTAAGCAGTGTGGAAAGCGATAGCGGCACGTCGGGGTTTTTGATTATTGCCTCCGACGTTATCTCGCAATACATCATGTAAAACTTAACCTTCATCCCTCGAGACATCCGCGCACCAGATCCCTTCATCATGCGCCGCAGATCTGCGTCCAGTTGTTCCTGCAGCGTTCGAACCTTTGCCCGTGTTTTGTAGGGAAGCAAGTTGAACGGCATGGGCTTCTTGCCTTGCAGCTTGTGCAGGTGTCGCTGGATGACGGGGTACAGCTGGCTGGACAGTTCGTCCCTTGCGTTTGTGTTTGCTTCCTCCCCTGCAGTGATAAGCACCACCAGTTCCTTCCGCTCGGTAGGACTGAGTTTAGGAATAAGCGCTTTCACCAACGCAAAGTTCTTAGTCTGTTTCGCCATATGTGTACCCCGTTGAAACCTACACCAGTCCGCGTTCGACTGCGACCCACTCGGGGATCTCTACCGACACCAGTTCGTCCTGCTTGTTCCTCTCCTCGTTACGCATAAGCGAGCGAGGTATCCACACCCCTTCGCTTATCTCGCAAGTGCTAACGAGTATGGCGCTGCGGCTGTCATCATCATCCAGCACCTCCTCGACATCAATCCTAACCCACTCCTCGTGCTTGCGCCCGTACCGTTCGTCACCAAAAGCCATACGCGTTTCTCCCGTTGTCTGTCACTCGCAACTATACACGCTCGTCCTTCTGCAACTGTCGCAGCACTTTGTTGGGTCTTGCAACGTCGGTGTAATACAGCACTCGGAGAAACAGCGAGCGCGGTATCTGCCTCCATAGCAACTGCTGCGACGATCCTTTCCGCATGGGCACCTCCAGCCCCAACAATGCAGCTTGCACCACATTGATCCCTCCTCTTCCTGCTATCTGCGATAACCTCTCCCTCGTCAGTTCAACCAACTCCTCTTGTTCCATTCCATATCTCCCCAGATTGTGTTGTGTGGCAATCACAGCTATACCTCCACCTCCTGCCTCGCGCGTGCGTGCGCATGCGTGCAGAAAGTTTCATTCCTCTTCCTTCTGGAACAGGAGGATAGGACGGTGTCCTGACGGAACGGAAGGATACTGTCCTTCCTGACGGAACGGAAGGAATACTAAATAAAAGATAATAGTTGCGCCTGCGCGTAGCCGTGCATGCCCGCGCGTGTACGCGCATAATGCGCACGCGACCAACCGAAAAAAAGCCTCCGCCTCTCCCTAACTACCAGCTAAGGAGAACACGGAGGCAAAGCGCAGGATGCTCTTTTAGTAGTTCTCTACTAATCTTCCACGAGACCTGCAGAACAGTTCCTCCTTGCGATCATGGGTGCGGTCCTTGCAAGATTTCAAACAGTGCGCGGATCATTGCACGCACGGTAGGAAAGTAGTAAGACATGGCAGCGATTATGAACACCACCGCACTTATTCCGAACAGCTTTGCAATGAATCCCCTTACCAGTCCTCGCTTCTCCGCCACCGCCGTTATCAGATCATCCAGCTTACCGCTCAATTGCTTGTGCTGTTCGTTGTTTGCTTCGAAGTTCTTATCTTCCTGCTCCCTTAAAGCCTCCTGCAGCGCCTGCATGCGTGCGAGTTGAACGCTGTGGGAATGGAGTTGCTGTTGTTGGTCGGAGATCTTTTCCGCATGCTCCTTGCAACGAGTTTCCAGCACCTTCAATCTTGATTCCATAACTTCCTCCGATTCCTCATCGTGCAACAGTTCAAGCGCTTCCATTACACCTTCACCCTCCGCAGCGTAGCGTACAGCAGTGAATAGTTAAGCGTATCCGCCAGACTCGCTTGTATTCGGAACTGTGCGGAGTTGCCGGGCAACAGTTGTATGGTACGCTCAGGCTCGCAAGCTAGGAGGTTTGTTTGCGAACGGTACGGCCCTCCCATCTGTATGTCCGCCACTCCGTCGTTCACAAAGAACAGAAAGTCCACAGTGGGATTTGTCACCGTCAGTCCGAATACATGCAGCTTGCAAACGAACCACCCGTCATAGTTTGAAGCGGGCGCAAACTGCGCTGTATTTGCCGCCCCAGAAGGGGTCAGGGTCACGGTCATGTTGGTGTTGTACTTGACAGCCGCAAACCCATCGATCGGAACTGTGGTAGCAAGAGGAAGCGCTTGCGCTACCGGTCCTGCTAGCGTTTCCACTTCCCCATCGCAGGGGTGCGTCAATCGCTTGTTCCAGCTCACTCCATCGTAATAGTAAAAATGGGCGTCGGCTTTGTTGTAAACCCACCAGCCTTCTTTCGGAGCGTAGAAACTCCATGCCCCGTTGAATGAAATAGTTAGATTGCCATCCTGCCCCGCCCAGTCACCTGTCGCACTTGCTCCGACTATGTACGCCTTGCCGTCGCCCGTAGCAGGAGGGGTCGCTAATATGCCTAAGATCACGGGCTGGTTGTGAAAGTCTGTTATCCACCCGCCCTCGTTGTACGCGGCATCCCCGTTCTGCATCCCTTGCTCGAGGAGAGGGATGCCAGTGTTTGTCGTTATCGCCATGTCTTGTCTCCTAGAACAATCCTGAAAGCTTATGCAAGTTGGATATCTCGCCGGACGTCAGTTTTCTGGGCCATCCCATCACCATCTGCAACCGCATAGCGGCGCGTGCTCGCGGGGTGTAACCACATTGCACATAAAAATCCGTTTCGTTCCGCGCCCTGTTGTTCGGGGATATAAACTCCTGCCCGTTCACAAACATAGTAACAGGCTGCCCCGGCGCCGCGCTTGTGTCGTTCCAATAAGCAATCGTGATAATCAGCTTGTCATTAACTGCAGGGATAAATCCGGTCTGTATGTTGATAGAATCCGCAGCGAACACGCCCTTCTTCCACAATGCAATCTCTCCTGTTGCGCCGTAGTCGCCCGACGTGCCGCACCAGATTATTCTGCAATCATTATCCAAATCCAGTAGCTCGATATCCTCGCTTGTTGTTCTCACCTCCAGCGCTTCGAACACAACGGAGAAGGTAAAGTTGTAGAGGTCTATTCCCGTTGACGCTGTTGGCAGCGGATCGATAGATATCCTGCCGTACTCGTCTAGTTTTACGCTGGTCTTGTAAGGTCCGGGTAGCAGTCCCGGTTCACCAAATACCAATAGATTATTTGCAAACTGAGTGCGCATTGGATGATTGCCGAAGTAATCCACCACGTCGGTGAAATCGGGTGCGGGATTCGTTATGTTATCAGCGAACTCCCACATAACCACCATCCCAGTGTCAACTGCGTATTGGATGATCTTCGGAATAGGCGGTCCGGCTAGCACTTCCACGCTTGTTATCTGACTGAGGTTTGACCCTGCTGGGAGGGCTGTTGTTTTGTGCTGCAGCTCTGCCAACAATGTGTCGTTTTCACCAGCGACAAGTCCATCCGTTTCCTGCTGTGTTCGAGTATACAGGAAGAAGGGGTCGGTGAAGTCCTCCTCCGTCCTCAGCACTGTTCCATCCGATACTTTGCTAATCACTAGCTTGAACAAGGGAGCGTCGCTCTCCAGCGTTGTCCAGAAGTCTTCGGGGCGGAATCTTGTACGCGGGTCCCAAGTGAAGTTGATATCCTGATTGCCCTCGTTCCTCGTCGCACGGAAAAGGGCTGGCGGGTAGGGGCGCAAGCACTCGCCCGTGTTCCGAAAGATCTGATCCACCACCTGCCCAGTGAACAGATTAACGCCGATACTGGCGGAACGGAAGGTGAGGTCTCGATTGAGGTTGCTTATGCTGTCTTGGATATAGTCCAGCTTCTCCGGTTCGAGCAATACAAAAACGTCACCCTGCTGGTGCGATCCCGCAAAGGGGCTCGTGCCCAAGCGACCGCGCAACAGGGGAGGCTCAATCAAGTACGATCCATCCGGTTGCAGCGTCGAGTTAACAACCCCTATAACCTCCCACCTGCCGTTGTTTCCTACCAGAGCATGATTAGCTCCCTTCAGAACGTCCTCCAAAGTTGCGGAGGGGATCGATCCGGCTCCCTTTACATTGACGTTAAAGGAGGTAAGCTGATCATAGTTGTAGGGCTCCATCTCCGGAATAACTTGCGGGATGTTCCCTATCACTGCCTCGCTAAAGAACGTCCCTAGCAGACTGAACGATGCTCCAACATCAAACGACCGATATAGATTGCCGCCCCTCCACCCATCAGAGAATCCACAGTTAGCAACAGGAAAGCCCATGTTGTTGTGAGAGGTAAAGAACAGGGGTCCATCGATGAACTGCGAGAAGGTGAGGGGGTTGTTCTTTACGCTTGTGGTTCGAGGTTGCGGAGGCTGCGAACTGCGGAAGCTTTGGAACGCGGACTTGTCATCACGGACAAGAGTCATTTCCACAAAGCCCTGATTGAAGCTTTTCCGTATCACCTGCCCGATATAAACCTTGTCATCCTCATCCGTAACGCCTACGACATCCCCTGGGCACAGGTAGCGGTACATTGGCAGCGCTTTGACTTTGTATTGAACGCGCCCAATATGCGATAGATGCTCCTTGATGTCTACTAGCTTTGCCGCGTAATCATCATCCAGAACAAGAGGGAGCGACATTGCCGCCTTGTTCTCCTCAAGCGCCGACGCCCACCTGTGTGCAACCTTTGTCTGTTGTTCATATTCAAGTGCCTCGCTGTAGTATGTGATCTCCGTAAACCCGGGCAGCTCGAGGTCCATGCGGTTGTCGATATCCACCAAGGGTTCGTCGCTTCTCCTGCCGTTTTTCGAATTGAAACATCCGAGGTGCTCTTTCGGTATGATCACTTCAGGATCCCTGCCCCTCAGCAGAAAATCAATGTAATCTGCCTTATCCACTCCGTCGAATATGTAACCCTCCTGCAGCACTCGCAGGACGGAACGGAACGGTTGATCTTGATCAACCCCCATGCCGTAGAAGGGGACGCTTGCCAAGTCGGTGACATTGTATTGAGACGGTGCAAGCCCTGCGCGTCTGCAGATGTCTGCGACTGGAACATCCAGAGTCAGTGAATTGGGATCAATGCGCCCGATCGAATTTATGTTAACCTCATGTCCGCTTGTACACCAGAAGGAAGCCGTCTCCTTGTTATATGTCGCTTGATCGTACCCACTCCCTCCTCCTGCCCCTGTTCCAAGCTGCTCAAGTTCAAGTGTGCTGGTGTTGAATAGCTTAATGTTGCCGCCAGTGATCCAGATTATCCCGTTCAGATCGGGCGCGAAGGTCATGGTAAGACGTGCTAAGTAATCCGCCCCTGCTATCTCCGCGGTGGCTATTTCGTTTCCGTCAAAGTTGAACGCAGCAAAACGGGTTATGCTGTTGCTGGAGGCAGATTCCCCCATGCACCAATACAGATCCTGAATCGAGTCCCAGACAATCAGTGACACACCGGCGAAACCAGTTACCTCTGCGTATGCGTCGGAGTAGAGTTTCCGCTCCCTGTAGAAAATAATATATTGTCTGTTCGAGTCTGCCGCATCCGTTCCTAGTGCTGCGAGCCTGCCCTGCCTGTTTGTGCCCTCTCTGAATATATCCCAGCTCCACTGTTCTTCGCCTTGCGCTCGAACAAAGGGGAGCTGTACGTATTCGGTGAGGATAGATATACCCGTTATCCCTCCTGCGTTCAAAAGATCATAAAAGCGCAAGCGTTGGATAAACTGCCCCGATGTAACTAGGTAAGTGGTGGCGCTGTTCTCGTTTACGGCTATGTTGGGATTGTTGCCCGCCGCCGCTTGATCAATAAAAGCGGTGTTGACGTACGCACCTGTGAGGGCGTCAAATATAGCTATCTGCCCGAACCCTGTTCCGGTCTCCTCTATGTTGACGAAAAAGTGGGAGTTCGGGCCGGGCGATATCGTTTCCCCTCCAACAAGAACTGGCAAACTGAACAGCCCGCACCCGCCTCCCTCATCCCAGTTTCTCATGGGCGGGTCAACCCAAGGCATGGAGAACATTAGGTTCCGCGTTATAGCGTCGTAAACGTCAACCGTCTTACCAAGCGGAGGGGAGTTGCCAGCGTGGTAGATCATTGCACGCCTGCGATCCTGCCACAGCCCTGTGATATTACCCTCACCACCGAAGTCCTTGGTAATGATGCTATTGCTTTCGGTTCCGGAGGACGTGGTGATAGCTCGAAACGGAGGGACGTTGTTTCCGAACGGCTCGAGGTCGAAGTCGGTAAGAACAAGGTAGCACTCATCGCGGTAGGCAGGCGTTTCTCCTACTCCATGTATGCGTTGCAGTGTGGGGTCGGGGAGCTGCGTATCCGTGCCCTTGTAGAATTTCCAGTTAAGTCCCGGGATCTGTGTTTTGACAGCCCCATTAACCATCTCGATTATCGTTGTCTGTCCCGCGTACACTCGTACAAGACCATCACGGGGACCCTCGCCCAACCCTATCGCCAGATCAATCTGCGCAGTGTAGTAAATAGAAACCGCGGACGGACCGCCGCTGAGGAATCCCTTGCCCCCTGCATCTTGTTTCTGTTCGTGCTTGATTTCACGCTTGGGGCTGGAGTCGATAACGTTTCCCTGCGTCGGGAACGTTCCATACACGATGGGGCGCATAACACCGAAAGCGCTCGTGGTGTTGATTTGGCGACTTATGCGCGGGCCTTCCGTTACCGTGTCCTCTGCCCCTCCCCCTACCACAGAGTAAAGCAGATTGCCAGCAGTGAACCCAAGCCCCGGCTGTCCGACGAACGAACCGAGAACAGCCCCACCGGCGCCGAATGCTAATTGTGCCATCAGCGAAGCCCTCTAAATCTATAAGCCGAGACAACCCTATCCCACCACCAGTCGTCTATCCTATGCACCACAACCTTGCCTGATCCGTCACGTTCCTCCTTCGCGTGCAGGATCATGTTGTCAGGCAGAAGGAACCCGACATGCTGCGGGCGTTGCAAAAACCACAAGTGCAGGAGATCCCCTGGAAGCGCTTGTTTCTTGTTGATCGGGTCGAGATATCGCGTTAACAGCGTTTGCATCTCCTCCGTGTTAGGAGAGCGCTGGTAATTGCGGTGATCGCCGAACCCTACTGCTTTGTCGTACCCGAAAGTCCGAGCAACTCCGATCGGAACTCCGATACAGTCTGCTCCTATTCCACACACCCTCGCCTGATGCACAAAGGGCGTATGTTCCCAGCGCATGATCTCCGCGAGGAACTCCTCTATCGTAGGAGGGGAAGCGTCCCAGGTAGAAACCGAAACCCGCGGTAGTTGTTTTCGTTGTTGAAAAACTTGCACCTGGTCCATGATCTATTGCACCCTACAACGATATCTCCGGCGTCTCCTGTTTTCACTTCAAAGGGTAGTGGCTCGTACAGCTCCACCTCCCCGTTCGTGTTCAGATACACCTTGACATCCGCCTTAAAGAATTGATTATCACCTACTGTCCACATCACCAGCCCCAAGTCAAAATGTCCATCCGCATCCGTCAATGTTGTGCTGAATATTCGACTAGGGGCGCTGGGCGCCGGGGTAACAACGGTGAACGTTTTGGTTAAAGGTCCGAGATCAACACCGCACACCGAATTGCCGAACCTTGTCACTCGACAATCCACCGTGTAAACGCTTCCCATCTGCTGCTGAAAGTATTGGGTCAGTCCACGCACTTCCGCCACAAACTTCTGCCCTCGCACCTGCACCCGCCCCAGCTTGCCTGCAGCAAACGGGAGATCTCCCATCAGATCCGCTGCTCTGTAGTTTACGGATGCGACTCGGATATCCGCGTAGTCTAATCGCCCTGCGAGCACGTCGGAGCGCTTGAGGTTGATCTCGTCCATCACTCCGACGATGGACATATTATCCACTGCCAGATCTATCTTGCTCTCCGAAGTGCTAGGCACAAAGCCTGCTGTCGGCTCGTACACTTGACCACCAAAAGGGATCGCCCTGTCTGCACTTGTCATGTACAGTTCCAGTCCGCTTCCATCGACCGACTTGATATACATCAAATCGCCGAGCGTGGTGATGGGCTCGGCGAGGTGGTCCTTCAGCGTTGTGGTGATGTCTAGTGGCATGGGTTAAACTCCGCCGTTGACCAGTCGAGTCTCCTCAAGGACAGCGTTCACGTCCCCTGATTTGAACGCTGTCAGAGTTACGGGAAGCTTATCGGTCTGGAAGTTCATCGGGGTCCAGTACAGAAAACCTGCCGTGATTTGATCGTTTTCGGCAAGGCCCGGGCTGAATGTTATCAAGCCGGTGTCGTAGTTGATCGACCACCCAGACAGGAAAGCGCTTCCGTTCTTGCCGAGAATCACCGACCCCGTCATCGGTTTAACGATATCCTTGGGAACCGTCTGTCCCGCCAATACGTAGTTCTTGATTAACTGCGCTGTCGTTTGCCCCGCTGTCGCTGCGGTAACAATGATCTGATCGAGGAACGTGGGGTCGTCCTCGCTTATCTTGTTGCTTTTGTAGTCGGTATAATTACGGACTCGAAAGCTGTAAGCGCTGCCTATCACCGAGTTGAAAAAGTTACCCAGCTCGTCCAACACCGCTTGATCATTTACCGCGTACTTGCAATCGGCAAAAGTGCGATTCTGCTGCCAGTCTATGTTGACCTGCCTCCACCCTGATGCCGACTCAACGGATCGATTGGCGTATCCGATTGTGAACTTAGATCCATAACTGATCTTTTCCGGTAGGGTTGCGTCTAGGAACGGAAGTGGCATTTACATATTCCTCTGTGCTTCGTTCAACCCCTGCTGCATCAACTCGCCCATCTGGGGCTTGTTGCGCTCAAACGATTCCGAATCCGTAACACCCGGAAGAGACAGGGTTATCTGGTTATAGATGTTATTAGTTACCATCTTGTTTTGCTGCTTTTCCATGCGCATTTGCTCAGGGGTCTGGATGCGCTCTCCTCTGCGAGCGATTATGGGAACCTCGTCCGACCCGATCGTTCCTCCGTTGTGAAAGCGTCGAGCGTTTGAGAACGTGCCCGGCGCAACCGATCGAGTGGACATAGGTGAAGTGCCTACAATGCCTCCTGTGTGCGCTGTGGCTGCACTTCCCCCAAACCCACCGAATAGGCTGCTAGCGAAACCGCTAAGCATACCGAACAGACCACCGCCTCCACCGCCTGAACTGCTGCCCTGACCACCGCCTATACCTTCGAACGCCATAGCCATCAGTTTTTTGGCTTGCATGC
>JASJBC010000055.1 GCA_030066715.1 Acidimicrobiia bacterium | reverse complement strand
TTGCCGCCGCTTCGATTCTGCGCTCCGGGATCGCTTGGCGGACAGTATTGCGGCACATACGTTCCCTTGCTCGGCACGATTCCTGTTTCAGTTACGATTTGGCCATGGTCTCTCCCAACTCCGGCTCTGACAGCCGTATTCGCATCCTCTCGTGGACGATGCTGTGGCTCACGGTGGCCGTGGTCATCGGCGGGGCGCTCGTGCGTGCCACCGATTCGGGCGCCGGTTGCGGTGAGTCCTGGCCGATCTGCGGCGGGCAGATCATCCCGGAGATCGGCAACTACCACACCGCCATCGAGGTCAGCCATCGGCTGATGACCGGTCTGCTCGGGTTTGTGCTGATCGCAGTGTTCCTTCTCGTGCGACGCAACTACGACAAGACCCACCGTCTCCGCCGCGCCGTGTTCGCCGCCGGTGTGCTCCTCATCATCGAATCCCTGCTGGGAGCTTCCCTCGTACTGTTCGGCTGGGTGGAGTTCGATGCGTCGATTGCTCGCCTGATCGTGGTCCCCATTCACCTCGTCAACACGTTCCTGCTCATCGGGGCAATGGCTCTCGTGGCGTTCTTTGCGAGTGGCGGCAGAGCATTCCGCGTCGACCTGAGCCGGGCGCAGGACAAAGTGATCATCGCCGGCCTGGGGATCATCCTCATCATCGGGGCCACCGGAGCGTTGAACGCCCTCGCCGACACCCTCATCAAGTCGAACACCCTGCGCACTGCGGCCGCCGGCGAGGTATTGGTAACAGAATCGGTATTGCGACAGATACGGACCATCCACCCATTCACCGCCATCATCGGCGGGCTCGCCCTCTACATGCTGGTCCGGTTCCTGGCGACTGGAGCCGACCGCCGCGTCCGGCTGCTCGCACTCGGTGTCCAAGGGATCATCTGGCTTCAGTTCGTAGTCGGGTTGCTCAACATCGCTCTCGACGTTCCCCTCGAGATCCAGCTGATCCACTTGTTTGTCGCCGACGTGCTGTGGATCTCGTTCGTGCTGATCTCATTCCATCTCCTCAGCGAGCGATCACCCCGAGAAGCTGAACCGATCACCGAGGCGGCATGACGAGTCCCGCGGTCCGGATCACCCACCCGCACACCGATACGTCGGTGCTGAAGACCTATGCGGAGTTGATGAAGCTCCGCATCATCGAACTGCTCCTCATCACAACCCTTCCGGCGATGGTCGCGGCGGCCGAGGGATGGCCCGGCTGGTGGCTGGTCTTCGCCACACTGCTCGGCGGCACGATGTCATCGGCCGGGGCGAATGCGATCAACCAGGCAATCGATGCGGACATCGACGGGCAGATGGCCCGCACGCGCGGTAGGCCGCTGCCAACTGGGCGTGTGTCGCCGGCAGCGGTGGTGGTCTTCGGCGTATCGCTCGGCGTAGCCGGATTCTTCTGGCTATGGGCAACCACCAACCTGCTGGCCGCAACGCTTTCGACGGTAGGCCTGCTCGGCTACGTGTTCATTTACTCAATGTTGCTGAAGCGGACAACGACGCAGAACATCGTGATCGGGGGCGCCGCCGGTGCAGTACCGGTCCTGGTCGGCTGGGCGGCGGTGACGGGGACGGTGGAACTGCCGGCGTGGATCATGTTTGCCATCGTGTTCTTCTGGACCCCACCTCACTTCTGGGCTCTAGCCGTGCGGTACCGCCGCGACTACGAACGGGCCGGGGTACCGATGCTGCCCGTCGTGGTAGGGGAGCGGCGTGCGATGGATCACATGGTGGCGTACACGGTTGTCCTCATCGGCATGACGCTCCTGCTCTACGCCACCGGCCCGGTGGATTGGATCTACCTCGTGGTGGCAGCGGTCTCCGGAGCCGCTTTCCTGGTGAGTACGTGGCGGCTGCGGAGTCATCCCGAGGCCGCCATGAAGTACTTCACGTACTCCAACGTCTATCTGAGCGTCATCTTCATCGCGGTGGCGGTTGACGTCCTGGTGCTGGCATGAGAGACGCAGTTCTGATAATCGGCACCGCACTGGTCGGCCTGGGGCTCATCCTGATCCTGTGGCGAGAGCTGGCCAGTGCTGCGGAGCGGCGCAAGGTCGGCCCGCTGCGCGACACATTCGAGGTGCTGCTGCCGGTCGTGGCGACCGTCGCACTCGTCGCCTGGGTCTGGGTTGCCTAGCTGCCGCCCTCCCGCAGGATGAATGAGTAACGCTCCGGGACCTCGGGAGTGCGATCGGGTTGGAAACCCACCTTGGTGAAGTACTCCTCTTGCTCTGGCGTCGTGACCCGCGTCCAAGCACAACGGCAGTTGGCTTCGTCCCATATCCCGGACTCGTCGGAGTAGAGCCAGTTAGCCAGCTTGAAGTCGCGGTACTGCGGGATCACGTAGTCCAGCAAGATCTCGAACGAGCTATCGCCGTGCACCTTGGCGACCAGCAGCCCGGCCGGGACCATGTCGCGCAGGAGGAAGACGGCGAGCGTGTTCGGCGCCGGCTCATAGACGAAGTCCGGCTGGTAGCGCGTGGCGATGTCCTCCTTGTAGAAGTCGAGGAAGTACTGGAGATAGCGCGACTCCGGGCGCATGCGCAGAATCGTGAATACCTCGCTCTTGCGTCGTACGAGCTGCCGGAGGTAGTAGGCGTGAATCGAAGCGGCGACAACGTTCACGACCGCTATCGGGTAGGCCTGAATTGCGATCGAGTAGACGAGGAAGGTGGTCGAGGCCACGAAGCCGATCGTCCGCAGCCGCAGGATCGATCTCTGCAGCAGCGAGAGGATCACCAGACCGGAGCCGGTGTAGCCAATGATCTCGATCAGGGTCTCGTTCACTCCGGCGCAGAGTAGACGGCAGCATGGCTAGCTTGGCTACCGAGGGAGCCATGGAACGAGACACAGCCCCAATACGCCCCGACGAGCGTTTCGACGAGGAACGTGTGGCCGCCTACCTCCATGAGCACCTGGCCGATCTGATCGGCGGCGAGCCGATCCTCTTCGACCAGTTTCCCGGTGGGGCCGCCAACCTCACGTACCGAGCCCGTGCGGGTCGCACCGAGCTTGTGCTGCGCCGGGCCCCCCATGGTCCGGTGGCGAGCGGTGGCCACGACATGGAGCGGGAGCATCGCGTCCTATCCAAGCTGTGGCAGGCCTATCCGAAGGCGCCACGTTCGTTCCACTTCTGCGCCGATCCGGAGGTCATGGGGAAGCCGTTTCTCGTCATGGAGCGCAGGCGCGGCTGGGTGGTGCGTGCGGAGTGGCCACTGCCGCTGCGCGATCCCGCCGTGCAGCGCAAGCTGGCGGAGTCACTCGTGGCTGCCCTCGCCGAGCTGCATCTTGTGGATGCGGCCGCCGTCGGGCTCAGTGATCTGGGCCGACCCGAGGGGTTCGTGCTGCGCCAGGTCGAAGGCTGGTCGCGCCGATGGCGGGCCGCCAAGACGCGCGATGTCCCCGACATGGAGGCTGCGGCCGTCGCACTTGCCGAGGGCATCCCGGACCCGGGTGCCACGTCGCTGCTGCACAACGACTACAAGCTCGACAACACAATGTCGTCAGACTCCGGCTGCGTCGTCGCAGTACTTGATTGGGATATGGCGACACAAGGCGACTCGCTCGTCGATCTGGGAACGCTGCTCGCGTACTGGCCCGATGCTTCTGCACCCACCTTCCCGATCTTCGGCGAGTTCTCCGTGGCGCTGTCGCCGGTGATGGCGAAGAGCGAGGTCGTCGAGCGCTACGCCGCTGCAACCGGCTTTGATGTCAGTCGCATCTCCTTCTACGAGGGCCTGGCTCTCTTCCGCATCGCTGTGATCATCGAACAGATCTACGCTCGCTATGTGCGGGGTCAGACCGCAGATGACCGCTTCGCTCGCTTTGCGCCCATCGCTCCCGTGCTGGCGCACGCCGCGCTCGAGGTGTTGAGCTAGTTGTCCAGCAGGTGACCGACGATGATGATGGTCTCGTTCGGGTTGAGCGCAGTGCCGCCGAAATCGGTTCCCACCATGACGATGCTGTCTGCGCCCACGGCTGGTGCGTCGATCCACCACCATTCGGCGTCGGAGTTGAGCAACGACAGGCCACCCATCCGCGACCACGATGAGCCGTCGATCGACGCATACACCTCGCGGGGGATGGTGGTCTCGTAGCCTTCCTGGCCAACCGCAACGAGACCTAGAGGCCCGGAACCGACAGCCCGAGCCGCCACCGGTTCTCCGTCCTCGGTGAAGGCACGGTCCCAATCCACCCCGTCCGGCGAACTCCACAGACCCATCAGGTTCATGCACCAGCTTTCCTCGTCGTCGGCGGAGCAGCGCAACTCGGCGGTGTCCCCGACAACGAAGTATCGCGAGCGATGCTCCTGGAGGTTCCACACGTACTGGGCGTCATCGAGAGCTTGCGATTCGGCCAGCAGCCGCCAGTCCGCCCCGTTGGTCGTGTGCCAGATGTTCAGGTTGGTGCGCACGCCGTGCCAGCTGGACGCCGTGAGAAGAAACCCGTCGTCGGAACCGGCAACCTCGATGTTCGTCTCCTCCCACGAATTGCGCGGGGGGAGATTCACGGGACGGGGCGAGAAGTCGGGTCCCAACACGGCTGCCTGCACGCTGCGGGAACCGTCGCTCTCCGACCACGAACTGGTGACGACCATCATCCGATCGCCCGATACCGCAAGGGAAACGGTGTCGAGGTGCTCGGGATGGGGGATTTCGAGCTCGACTTCGCTCCACTCGGCCCCGTCGTAGTGCACCAGCCTCAACCCGTCGCCGAGCCAGGACTCGCCGACCACGCCGCCGGCGAATGGCTGCAACCTCCATATCCCCATGGCCCCATCTGGAGCCGGGATCTGTCCCCACTCCCGACCGTCAAAGGACTGCCACACAGAGACTGTGGGTTCGCTGCCGCTCTCATCCCGGCCCACTGCGATGAACCCGAGATCGCTCCAGATGACCGGGCCGAGGTAGTCAACGTCTACGAGGGGCTCGTCCAGCCATGTCCATTCCATGGTGCCGAACTCGGTCGACACCGTGCGGGTGGCGCCGGGGCGGAGGATCGTGCCGAGGTACCGCTCGGCCGCAGCCAGGTGATCGCCGGCCATGGCAGCGGTGAACCCCTGCTCGGTATCCACGTGGGGCTCGAGCACACGCCACATGCTCGCTGAAGGAAGGTCTTCGAGCTCGAGAGCTGCCAGCTGCCCATCACGCAGCAGACCCAGCGCGTCTCCAGCCTCACCGTCGAAACCGAATAGCGAGAGCAGCGCGGAATCGACGATGACGTCGCAGCGGACATTGACTCGATCGATCGAGCCGAGCGACACCCCCGACGCGCAGTCCCCGATGCCGATTCTCGCCTGTGTCGCCTCGAGGTACCCGAGGGTATCGGCGACCGCAGCGGGGTCGAGCTGTCCGGTGTCGTCATCCCACCACTCCTGAAGGCGATTGCCCAGGGAGGGGATTACGAACTGCGGAGGAGCGAAACCGTCGTCTGTCGGCGGAAGGAGACTGAGCACAGTTGCGGTGTCGTACTCGGCTAGAGCCGTGAGGAAACTCCTGACGGTCTCCGTTGCTGCTTCCGCCACGAGTCGCGTGTTCCAGGTCGACCGCCACACGGTCGGACCGTCGGGCGTGTCGTCGAATAGCAGGATGTTGGCTCCCACCGTCATCGCTTCCGATCCGAGGTCGCCCGGTGTGTCGAGGATTCGCCGCGACCAGCTCTCGCCGCCGTCGTGGGATGCCCAGACGGCGAGGCGAGTGTCGTTGAACCAGTTGACGCGACCGTGGACGAGAATGCGCGGACCCTCGGTCCGCACCCCAAGCGCCAGCGCTTCCGCATCCACGCCCATGACCTCCCCGCGGGACAGCGTCAGAGCATCGTTCAGCGTGACTGCTTGCTCGTCGACCCTACTGATCCTGACCTCTCCGGCGTCGGTGTCTACGACGGTGCCAACGGTGCCCTCCACGGAACGGCCGTCGAAGGTCAGCTCGACCCAGGGGTTGCCGCCGGACCTCATGTCGGTGGCCCCGACCGTGACGTGATCTGCACCCAGCACATCGAGTTCGGACCCCACCCGAGCCCACACCGCGCCGTCTTGCGACGTCCATACTGCGATGTCCTGCCGCAGGTCGCTCCGGTCCCACCCGACCGCTACGAGGTTGCCGCCAGAGGTGTCGACGTCGGTGACGAACGCACCCATGTCGCCCTGTTCCACTGCCGCGGGTTCCCAGTCGATCCCGTCATCGGACCTGTAGATGACGGCCGGGCAGGACTCTTGGCCGCACTCGCCGCCGCCGAATGCGAGGAACTCATTCTCGTTGGCGGCAAACCCGTGGATGAAGTGGCCGTCGAGCTGAGCCAGACGGCCGACGGAATCCCACGTCAGGCCATCGCCGGAAGTCCACCCCTGTATGCCCATCTCGTCGCGAGCGACGGCGAGCAGCTTGGGCCCCGCAATCAAGTCGGCTATTCGTGCCGACCCCATTGCGTCGATGCGGCCTGCGTAGAGCCACGTCGATACGAACTCCGCAGTCCACAGCCCCACCCCGTCGTCGACGCTTCCCAGAGCGACGATGTTGCCGTCCCACAGCGCAACCTGATCGATGCTGGTTCGTGCGTTCTCCGGCAGACCAACTCGGCCCGCCTCTCGCCACGTGCTTCCGGTCCCTGATGTCCACACCCGAGCCTGGTCCGGGGTGAATCCGACCGCTACGAAGGAGGCCCCGGTACGAAGGACGTCGGTGATCGTGGCATCCTGTTCGAGGTCGATCTGATCCCACTCCCGTGTCGTCATGACCTTCGCCTCGCTGCGGAGGTCGAGTAGTTCGGCATCAATCGCGGCGATGGGCACCGGCGGTGCGGTCTCTGTGGACGGATCGGGCTGGTTTGGTCGTGTCGCAAGAAAAAACACGGCTACGACGGCGATGACGGCGAGGATTGGCAAAAACCAGCGGCGCTGGTGCGGTTCGGGCGGTGCGCTCGGATCAACCGGTGCCGAACCGTCGGCGGGGAGGATGCGAACCGCGGAGTTCGCGTCACCATTTCGCATTCCGTCCCCTCTATCCATCCGCTAATTGTGAGGCTTCCTGCGCCGTCTGACAAACGTCCGGAACCCGCCGCCGGTTCCCGAGGGCTTGCCCGTTGCCGGGACCATGGTTATGGTGCCCGCTAATGAACAGGCATAGCTTCTATTTTGCGTACTTCTTTTCCGGGCTCTCGGCCCGGGCAGAGGGTGCGCGCTAGAAGCAAGCCGAAACACCAACCCCACCGCCCGAAGCCGAGAGAGGCTTCGGGTTTTGCATTCCTGGAGCCTCCGCACAGGAGACATCATGAGCAACAAACCGATTCTCAAGAGCCATCGGCGTCCCGACGTCGAGACGAGCATCATCGCGGTCGGCAACGTCAGGTTTGGTGATGGGTCCTATCCGGTGATCGCAGGCCCCGCGGCCGTGGAGAGCGAAGAACAGATCATCACGACGGCGATGTCGCTCGCCGAGTCGGGTGCATCCATGCTCCGCTCCGGCACGTATCGTGCGGAGAACTCGCCGTACACCTTCAAGGGTCTCGGGCAGGAAGGTCTCTGGCATCTGGAGAAGGCCGGCTTCGAGGCGGGGCTGCCCACCGTCACCGAGGTGATCGAGCCCGGGCACGTCGAATTGGCCGCCGACCACGCCGATATGCTCGAGATCGGCCCCGACAACATGCAGAACTTCGTCCTCCTCCGCGACGCGGGCAAGACGATGAAGCCGGTGATGTTGCATCGCGGGCCCTCGGCGACGATCGACGAATGGCTAATGGCCGCCGAGTACATCCTGGCCGAGGGCAACAACAGCGTCGTGCTCTGCGAGCGGGGGAGCAGAGGCTTCGACCCGCGCACGTCGGACACGATCGATATCTCCGCGATACCTGTCGTGCAGAGGCTGTCTCACTTGCCCGTCGTCATCGATCCGGCCCCCGCCAATGGGGAGGCCGACATCCTGGCGCCGTTGGCGCTCGCCGGCCGGTCGGTCGGCGCCGATGGCCTGGTTGTGGCGTCGCATCTTGATCCTTCGTCATCACGGGCGGGGAACGGGAGCCAGCTCGACCTCGATGAGTTCGCACGGCTGATGGACCAGCTCGGCATTCCCTCTCTGCGGGACGAGATCGACCGGGTCGACCGTGAGTTGATCAAGCTCGTCGCCCGTCGCCTGCACAGCTCCGTGGAGATCGCAAAGATCAAGCAGGTCAAGGGGCTGGAGATGCGTTCTCCGGATCGAGAGGCGGAGCTGATCGAGGAAGCCGTGGTGGACGGTGCCGCCCTCGGCGTCGATCGGGACTACATCGAGGACCTGATGACGACGGTGTTGGAGCACAGCCGGGCCGCACAGAGGCGCGCCCTCGACTGACTTCTTGCACGGGTCTTACAGACCCCTAACTGTCAAGCCGGACGATGTACTCACGCAACACAAGGAGTACATCGTGTACAGGCGAGTTGTAGCGCTGCTGGCGCTGGTGGCGGTTCTGATGGCTGTGGCGGTTGCCGCCAATGCCGAGGAGACCGACGGTGAAGGATCGGCTGAGGGCCGTGGCTGGGTGTGGGCCAAAGGGACCGGTGTGGCCATCCTCGACGGCAGGGGCAAGGTCCAGATGGCAATCGACGGCGATGTTGTCATCTATGACTACGCCGGTGATGCCGTGGTCAAGATCGGCGCAGTGCCCGAAGACGAGCCGGACGGCGCCGCGGCGCAGCTCGAGGATGTGGACCCCACGACCACATACACCTTCGACAACTTCCGGGGCCGTCTCTACGTGATCGGTTCCGACTTCCGCATCGAGGCGGAAGGGAGGATGAAGTTTCGCGGGCACGGACAGGGTGTCGTCGAAGTCGAAGGGGAAGGCTGGTGGCGGACCCTTCACGGCCGCGGCACATGGAACGGGGCCGTCCTCTCGATAGGCGGCGAGGACGTCGGGTAGGGGCGGCCGGAAAAGCAAAGTGGGGGACGGGCTCAGCCCGTCCCCCACCGTGACTTGATTGACCTAGCTACCGATTCCGAGTGCGCGGGCCAGGAAGGTGGCTATCTGCGCCCGGGAGACGGGAGCGTCGGGTCCGTGTGGTGTTCTACGCTGGCGCCGTGTTTGAGATCGTTGTTGGAGATGACGGCGTGCCTCGCTGCTGGTGGGGTGACAGTCCCGAGATATACAGGGCCTATCACGACGACGAGTGGGGCCGGCCGGTTGACGACGACAGGCTGCTGTTCGAGAAGCTCTGTCTCGAGGGATTCCAGTCGGGACTGAGCTGGCTGACGATCCTCAAGCGACGAGAGGGCTTCCGGGATGCCTTCCACCGCTTTGAGATCGGCCGGGTAGCAGCGATGGATGACAGGGACGTTGCGCGCCTGTTGCAGGACACCGGGATCATCAGGCACCGAGGCAAGATCGAGTCCACCATCAACAACGCCCGGCGAGCGCAGGAGGTCATTGCCGAGATGGGGTCGCTTGGGGCGCTGGTCTGGTCGTATGAGCCGGCGAAACCGACTTCGATCCGGGACGCAACCACCGCCGAGTCGAAGGCGTTGGCCAAGGATCTGAAGAAGCGGGGGTTCAGCTTTGTCGGCCCCACCACCGCCTACGCATTCATGCAGGCGATGGGCATAGTCAACGACCACCTTCGCGAGTGTGAGTCCTGGGCGCCCGTCGCTGCGGCTCGCAGGGCATTCGCCCGCCCGACCTAGAGGTCCTTCCCGTTCTGGCGGATCTGGTGCCGATATCTCGGGGCGGCATGAGGTGCGCCAGAAGCGTGGCTAGCCCCGTGGGTGGCGAACCAGAAGCGAGAAGGGAAGGTCGAGCTCGGCGATCGTCATCTCGTCGATGACGTCAAAACCTAGGCGGGTGTAGAAGTCGAGGTTCTGCTCCGTCTCAGTTTCCAGATAGATCATCCTGCCGTCGCGGTCGGCGCGCTCGATCCCATGCCTGACGAGCGTTGAGCCGTGCCCCCGGCCCTGATGGTCGGGATCGACACCGAGCGCCATCAGGTACCAGTGTGGTTCGGTCATCAGTTGCTTCTTCTTGCGGTCGAACTGCCGCATGACCCGCATCATCAGGCGGAAGTCCTGGCGTGGCGGCTTGAACGCCCAGCGGGCAGAGGCGAACCCGGAGCCCAGCATGGCGCGGAACCCGACGTCCCGGCCCGGCGCCAGCCAGAGGGCCACCGCTTCGAAGCCGGCGGTTCGCTGCGGCACTCCTTTCGCGGCAATGGTCATTTGGGCCGCGCCCTCGAACATCATCGGAAGCCTGACGCGACGCACGTCATCGTCGGGCATCATGCGCGACCACTGGGGGTCGTCGTAGAAGGCCCGCCCCAGTACGGCCCCCGCCTGGGCCCGCTCGCCCTTTTCGACCGTGAAGACCGGTGGATAGGTCACAGCGTCATCGTAGAGTCAAGTGTCGGTCTCGCCCATTCGCCGGTCGTCCGGAATACCGGCTTCGGTCAGTCTGTTTGCCACTGCATGGCGGAGAGCGACGCAATCGAGGAGAGGGCCAAGGCTCTCGTGTCCTCACAAGTCAACGCCAATCCCGGTGCGATTGTGGCCTCGTTGGTGCCGACCCTCGCATTCCTGGCGGCAGATCGCTGGTTCGGTCTGGTCCCTGCGATGCTCATCGCCACAGCCGCCTCCGTTGTGTTGATCGTGGGCCGACGCAGCCAGGGTCGCTCCGTGGGGCTTCTTCTGCCCCTGTCGCTGGCCTACGTCCTGGTTAGAGGAATCGCCGCAGTACTTACCGAGTCCGAAAATGTGTTCTTTGGCTTCGGCATTGCGCTCGGTGCGTTGGCGGCAATCGTGGTGGGCGCATCCGCCTTCACCCGCCGTCCCTTCGCCCTGCTGGTGCTCCCGTTGTTCGTGAGGTTCCGGCACGTGACTCAGGATCACCCCGTCTATCGACGAGTGGCGGCGCAGATCACCTTCCTGTGGGCTGTTGCGGAGCTAGCCATCACCGGGTGGGAGGCCTGGCATCTCAGCCAGTCGACCGGGTCCGAGTTCGTTGTTGGCCGGGCGGTGGTTGCCTGGCCGATCATGGCCGGGGTCATCTTCTTTCTTCTCTTCTACGTACGATTCCGGCTCGAGCCCTACGAGCGACAGCTCGCCTGGCAGGGACGCAGCGCGTGAGGGCTGCTCATACCTGAGGATCAGAGCGGCGCTCGCCATGGATCGGCGATTGGGTGTTCCTGCCATAGGTAGAGTCTCCGGATGAGCGCAATCGAGGTAGCGGGCCTGGTCAAACGTTACGGCGATTTCGAGGCCGTGCGTGGCGTCGATCTGACCATCGAGGAGGGCGAGGTCTTTGCCTTGCTCGGTCCGAATGGTGCCGGTAAGACCACAACCGTGGAGATCATGGAGGGCCATCGCCACGCGACTGCAGGCACGGTCTCCGTCCTCGGCCATGATCCGGCAAAGGCCGAGCGCTCGTTCAAGGATCGCATCGGCATCGTTCTCCAGGAGGGCTCGGTCGAGGACGAGCTCACCGTCAGAGAGGCCATCAACATCCACGGGGGTGCGTACTCGCGCCGGCGCAACACCGATGAGCTGGTCGAGATCGTCGGCCTGGAGACCAAGGCCAACGCCCGGGTGGGGACTCTCAGCGGCGGGCAGAAGCGTCGTCTCGAGCTTGCGATGGGGATAGTCGGGGAGCCGGACTTGATCTTCCTGGACGAGCCGACGACGGGGTTCGACCCCTCGGCTCGCCGCGAGGCCTGGTCTGCGATCGACAACCTTCGCGCCCTTGGCAAGACGATTCTGCTCACCACGCACTACATGGACGAGGCCCAGAACCTCTCCGACCGCGTCGCGGTCATGGCCGACGGCAGGATCGTTGCTGCAGGCACCCCGGAGTCGATCGGAGGCCGCGAGCATGCGACCACCAGGATCTCGTTTCGCCGACCCGGCGACGTATCCATGCCTTTCGCAGCGCGCGTGGAGGGTGACATGGTCGTCGTCGAAGCCGCTGCGCCAACCGTCGATGTTCATCGCATCACGTCATGGGCCCTCGAACAAGGACTCGAGCTCGAGGAATTGTCGGTGAGCCGCCCATCGCTAGAGGACATCTATCTCGCCCTCACCGAGGACCAGTGACAGCCATGAACGGTCTATCGCAGTCGGGCCTGCTGGTTCAGCAAATCGGATATCAGAACAAGATGTTCTACCGGACGCCCATCTCGGCGTTCTTCACGCTGGTCTTTCCGCTCATGCTCCTCGTCCTCTTTGGCGCACTGTTCGGGAGTGAGCGGATCAACGAGCTCGGCGTCACAGTTGCGCAGTACTTCGCCCCTGCGCTGGCAGTGTTCTCCGCCGCCAGCGCCACATATACGAATATCTCGGTGGGCACTGCCTTTCAGCGCGACATGGGAATCCTGAAGCGGATCAAGGGCTCACCATTGCCGCCCTGGTTGTTCTTTGCGGGCAAGGTGGGCTCGGCGACAATCGTTGCGGCCGTGGCGATGCTCATCATGATGAGCGTGGGCGTTCTCGCCTACGGCGTGACCATCTTCCCGCGAACGCTGCCTGCAGCCATCCTCACCTTCCTGGTTGGCGCAGCGTGCTTTGCGTGCATGGGCCTTCTCGTGGCGGCGGTCTCGCCCACGGGTAACGCGGCGACTGCCATCGCAAACGCCACTCTTCTGCCTCTTGCGTTCCTGTCGGGCCTGTTTTTCCCGACCACGAGCGAGACACCGCAGTGGTTGGTGACGGTGGGCGACATCTTCCCTCTCAAGCACTTCAACGACGCTTTCCAGGCAACCTTCTTGCCCAACACGACCGGCGCTCAATTCGACTGGTTCGCACTCGGGTACATGGCGCTGTGGGGTGTGGTCTCCCTCCTGCTGGCCCTCCGCCTCTTCACATGGGAGCCACGGAGCGGCGATTAGCAGCCAACGGATGCCCGCACGCCATCCGGCGAGGCAATCAGGCAGAAGGGTTGATGACGATCTTCAATCCCGCACGAACGACGAGCTGATCGAATGCCCTCGGGCCCTCGCTGATCGGGAAGCGCGCAGTGATCAGTTCGTCGAGATCGACTGTGCCTCGATCGACCAGCTCTATCGCCCGGTGCATGTGGTGCGCCTTCATCCGGCGCGACAGCACGATGGTGAGGCCGCGCTCGCGGGCCAGGCTCGCCGGGAAGGAACTGCGGTCACCCGGTGGGATCCCCACGATGACTACCCGGCCTCCGGTGCGGACCGTACGCAGTGCGGTCTCGATCGCGGCATCCTCGCCTGATGCGTCGAATGCGACATCGACGGGCCCCCAGGAGTCGACACCCTCGGGCTGACCGCCGGTGTCGGTGTGGCGAACCTCATCTGCCCCCGAGGCCGAGGCAGCTTTGCGGCGGTGGGGCAGGGGATCGGTTGCGTGGATGCGGCCGGCGCCCGCCGCCCGCAGCACCCGGATCAGGAAGAGGCCGATCGGGCCGCAGCCGTACACTCCTGCTGTCATCCCGACCTCGAACTTGCTCAAGTCGATCGCATGCAGGGCGATCCCCAGCGGCTCCAGCAATGCGACTTCGTCGCCGGTGATTGAGTCGGGGACCGGGAGGAGCAGATGGCGCGGCCAGGCGATGAGCGTCGACAATCCTCCTGCCGTGGGGTAGTGGCCGCAGAACTCGACGCGCTGACAGAGGTTGTTGTTCCCACCCATGCAGGCGTCACAATCCCCACACGGGTTGGCCGGTTCGACCACGACCCTCTCGCCGTCACGATCGCCGCCGGCGATCACTCCGCCCATCTCGTGTCCGAGCACAAACGGTTCCTGAACCCGATCGGCTCCGATGCCACCATCTTCGAACCAGTGCAGATCGGAACCGCAAAGGCCCACTGCCGTCATCCGCACCAGTTCCTCGTTGGGCCCGGGAACCGGCTCCGCTTCGGTGTGCAGCCGAATGTCTCCAGCGCCGTGTAGCCGCAGAACGTCCATGCCCGCACCCTAGTGCGGGCCGCTCCGCGGCCCACAGGGCTACTTGCCGCGCACGAGCTTGGACACGTCGGAGCCGAGCAGTTCGATCGATCGCATCGTCAGTTCGTGCGGGATGGTTCCCGCAGTCGAGTGCAACATGAAGCGCTCAACGTCGAGCAGCTCCCGCCATCTCAGGATCTTGGCTGCGACCGCCTCGGCATCGCCAACTACGAGCGAGCCTTCCGGGCTCGCCATCCAGTCGTACTGGTCCCGCGTGAGCGGCGGCCATCCCCGTTCCCGGCCGATCTTGTTCATGGTTTCCGTGAAGCCCGGCCGGATGAGCTCAACTGCCTCGCTGTGATCGTCTCCAATATGGCCTAGTCCGTGCACGGCCAGCGGGAAGTCGGCCGGGTCGTGGCCGGATTCCACGAGTGATCGCCGGTACAGGTCTACGAGCGGGCGGAATCTCTCCGGGGCGCCGCCGATTATCGCCAGCGCAACCGGCAGTCCGAGGCGGCCCGCCCGAACCACGGAGGCGGGAGTGCCGCCCACGGCGATCCAGACCGGGAGCGGCTGCTGCTGGGCCCGTGGATAGACCGCCTGATCGGCGAGAGCCGGGCGGAACCTTCCTTCCCAGGTGACCAGTTCGTTGTCCCGGATCGCCAGCAGCAAGTCCAGCTTCTCGGCAAAGAGCGCGTCGTAGTCGGATAGGGAGTAGCCAAAGAGGGGGAACGACTCGATGAAGGATCCCCTTCCCACCATCAGTTCTGCGCGGCCCTGTGAGATCAGGTCGAGAGTGGCAAAGTCCTGATAGGTCCGCACCGGGTCGGCGGAGCTGAGGACGATCACCGCCGAGCTGAGCCGGATGCGGCTTGTGCGAGCTGCGGCCGCGCCAAGCGTTACGGCAACGGCCGACGCGGCCATGTCGATGCGGTGATGCTCGCCTAGCCCGTAGACGTCGAGCCCCACCCGCTCGGCGAGTTCAACCTCGGCCACAACGTTGCGCAG
>JASJBC010000059.1 GCA_030066715.1 Acidimicrobiia bacterium | reverse complement strand
GACATCAAGAGCGGCGTCCTCGGTGTGCCTCATGAACTGATCGCTGCGCACGGCGTAGTCAGCGAACCGGTCGCAATGGCAATGGCGGACGGAGCGGCGGAGGTGCTTGGAGCCGATGTGGTGATTGCCGTCACGGGATCCGCCGGACCCGACCCCCACGAGCGGCCGGTCGGGACGATGGTCATCGCGGTGCGCACTCCCGAGCGCACCCAGGCCCGCACTGTCTCCCTCCCCGGCGATCGGGAGAGAGTGCGCACCTACACGACCACCGGTGCCCTGCACCTCGCCCGATTGGGGATGTCGGGGAAGTGGTGGCACGGGAATCCGCGGAGCGGACGCTGGGTCTGATGGGCGAGCGCATGTTCCTCGCTGTGGCGCTCGATGACGAGTGTCGTCATGCCGTTGCCGCACATCTGGGCGCCGCGCTGGGCGAACGTATGCTCCCGGGCCGTCCGGCCCGCCCCGAGAGCTGGCACATCACCCTCCGGTTCCTCGGGGACACGACGGCGCAGCAGGCCGATGCGATCCTGGCCCACCTCGACGAGCATCTCATGGTCGACCCGTTTCGGGTGAAGCTGGCCGGTCTCGGTGGCTTCCCCCGCGAGAAGAAGGCATCGGTGCTGTGGATCGGCGCCGTCGGCGATCTCGACCCGTTGCATGCCTTGGCCGCGGAATGTGAGACGGCGGCCCAGCGCGCTGGGTTCGAGCCGGAAGGTCGCCCCTTTCATCCTCACGTGACCCTCAGCCGCATCCGCCCGCCCACCGATGTGCGCCGGCTGGTCGATCTGGTCCCGGATTCGGGAATCCCGATCGATGTGGGCGCAGTGACCTTGTATCGCTCGCTGCTCGGTTCCGGCCCTGCCCGCTACGAGGTCGTCGACACGGTTGCATTGTGAGGAATTCCTAGACATCGAACACCTGTTCGCCTAGGCTTGCGGCGTACAATTGATTACACCGATGTAGTTATGTCACAGGTCGGAAATAGGTTGGCCCATATCAGCAAAGCTGACACGTCACCTGAGATCGACGGCCAGCCGAAGGGAGCACCAGTGGAGTCGGAAAAGAACCTCGAAATGGCGATGTCGCAGATCGAGCGGCAGTTTGGCAAGGGCGCCATCATGAAACTCAGCGATAGCGCCGTGAAGAACATCGGCGCCATCCCGACTGGTGCTCTGGCGCTCGATCTCGCCCTCGGCATCGGCGGTGTGCCGCGAGGCAGAATCGTCGAGATCTACGGTCCGGAGTCGTCCGGGAAGACGACGCTCGCCCTACATGTCGTCGCCGAGGCGCAGCGCAACGGGGGCGTCGCCGCCTTCATCGATGCCGAGCACGCCCTCGACCCGGTGTATGCGAAGGCACTCGGGGTCGATGTCGACGAGCTGCTGATATCCCAGCCGGACACCGGAGAGCAGGCTCTCGAGATCACCGACATGCTCATTCGCTCCGGCGCCCTCGATGTGGTCGTCGTCGATTCCGTTGCGGCACTCGTCCCCCGCGCCGAGCTGGAGGGAGACATGGGGGACACGCATGTTGGCCTCCAGGCAAGGCTGATGTCGCAGGCGCTGCGCAAGCTCGCCGGAACCATCAATCGCTCCGACACGACTGCGGTGTTCATCAACCAGCTGCGCGAGAAGATCGGCGTGATGTTCGGCTCACCGGAGACTACCCCGGGTGGTCGTGCCCTCAAGTTCTACTCGAGCGTGCGTATCGACGTGCGGAGGATCGAAGCCATCAAGCAGGGCACGGACAACGTCGGCAACCGGGTCCGGGCCAAGATCGTCAAGAACAAGGTCGCTCCGCCGTTCCGTGTTGCCGAGTTCGACATCATGTTCGGCGAGGGCATCTCCCGGGAGGGAAGCCTCCTGGACGTTGCTGTTGAACACGGAATCGTCCGCAAGGCGGGTGCTTGGTTCACCTACGACGGCGATCAGCTCGGTCAGGGTCGGGAGAAGGCAAAGCTGTTCCTGCGGGAGAATCCCGAGATCGCAATGCAACTCCAGGACAAGGTCTTCCGTTCCGTCGGTCTCACCGAGGACGAGGAGGACGAGGCACTCCGTGTCGACGAAGAGACCGGAGAGATCCTGGGCAAGGGCGACGCCGACAGCTGACCCAGGTGCGCCACATGTACGCGGAAGCGTTCGTTAGGTCGGTCGCTCACAAGTTTGCGGTCGAGGTCGGCGCCGTGGTCAGCGACACTCCCGTGCTTACCGCCGTGACCTACCCCGAGCCGCTCGAGCATCCCTGGCCGCGCAGCTTCCTCTACGCAACGGAGCTGTTTGCGGGTGCGGCGAGCCCAAGCGACGTCGTCTCTAGGGCGCACGAGGTCGTGGGCGACCGCGACCACGTGCTCAACGTGATGGCGGAGCCGGACGATCTCGAGGGCTTTCTGACCCGCGGGTACACCCATGCATGGACCAACGTCATCATGGCAGCCCCCATTGCGGAAGAGCTGGTCGCTTGGCCGGCCGCAGTGACCACGATCAGCGACGAGAACGAGGTAGCGAGCGCAAACGCGATCGAGCCGGACAACCTCTGCCATGCCACCGCTATCGGCGACCCGCACGTGACGGATCTCGTTGCTCGCGGCGAGGGCCGCATCGCAGCATAGGCACAGGTGGTTGCCCTGCCCGATGTCCCGGCATACCTGTCGGACATGTTCACCGCAACGTGGGCGAGACGGCAGGGGCTGGGGACACTGCTCCTCCAATGTGCGGGTGAGCTTGCCCGTCGCTCCGGGTGCCGGGAGATGATCC
Organism: Acidimicrobiia bacterium; assembly: GCA_030066715.1. Classification (GTDB taxonomy): domain Bacteria; phylum Actinomycetota; class Acidimicrobiia; order Spongiisociales; family UBA5794; genus JAAETI01. The sequence goes on along the minus strand of JASJBC010000059.1, from coordinate 11,615 downwards.
TCGTGCCGTCGCGACAGACCCGCGAGGACCGGTTTTATGCGACTCGTGGCTTCAAGGATGTCGCCCCGCTGTCCCTCCTCATCCCCACCGCCGAATAATCTCGTTTTCGCGGTTCCGCTTGGTTGACACGTGCTGTACCATCGGTTGAAGACACACGCAATCACTACTTGAAACACGGAAACCAAAGGTAAACAGTGAGCAGAATCGCACGGAGGTGCAGCGGACAGACGGCTGATTAGCTGTCCTTCCTCGGGATTTCGCTCACTTGGCATGCGTGTGCCGAGCCATTGTGGCTCGGCCTCATGCATTCTTTGGACCGGGAAACGGGGACAGCATGGATCCGTGGCTGATCGCAATAGCGGTCGCGGTACCGGCTGCATTGCTCGCTTTCCTCGGAGGACGAGAGATCCAACGCCGCCACACGTCGCGCACCGGCGCTTCGGCGGTAGACGCACTCCGTCAGGCGCGCCTGGATGCGCAACGCATCCTGTCTCGCGCCGAAGAGGAATCACGTGCATTGGCCGAGAGCTACCGCGAGCGCGAGGAAGCCGCCCTCGCTCACCGTGTCGTCGAGGCCGAGGCGCTCGAAGACCGACTGGCGCAGCGGGAGGCAACGCTGGAGCAGCGCGCAACGAACCTGGCGCAACGCGAGGAGATGCTCATCGAGAAGGAGCGGTCGCTCAGCGATGCTCGCGCCGAAGCCGAGTCGCAGCGAGAGGAGGCCAGGGGACACCTGGAACGCATCGCCGGATTCGACTCCCGCGCCGCCAAGGAAGAACTGCTGATGAAGGTCGAAGACGAGGCGCGGCGTGAGGCGATGGTCCTGGTGCGCGATCTCGAGATGAAGGCCCGCGAGGAGGCCGATCGACGCGGTCGGCGCATCCTGGCAACGGCGGTGCAGCGACTCGCCGCAGAGGTTGTGTCCGAGTCCACCGTGTCTGTCGTCCCGCTGCCGTCGGACGACATGAAGGGCCGAATCATCGGCCGGGACGGGCGCAACATCCGGACGTTCGAGGCCGTTACCGGAGTCAACCTGATTGTCGATGACACGCCCGAGGCAGTTTCGATTTCGACGTTCGACCCTGTACGTCGTGAGACGGCTCGGCTCGCCCTACATCGTCTCGTCGAGGACGGGCGGATCCATCCGGCCTCCATCGAGGAGGCCTATGAGAAGTCCCGCGCCGAAGTCGAGCAGTCCGTGCGCGATGCCGGTGAGTGGGCCATGTTGGAGGTCGGTGTCACCCGTCTCCATCCGGAGTTGGTGACTCTGCTGGGGCGTCTCAAGTACCGCACGTCGTACGGTCAGAATGTGCTCAATCATCTGGTCGAAGCCGCCAACGTGGCCGGGATGCTGGCGTCGGAACTCGGCATCGACGACGTCGAGGCGAGACGCGCTGCCTTCCTCCACGACATCGGCAAGGCCGTGTCTCACGAGGTCGGGGGCTCGCACGCCATGATCGGTGCCGAGATCGCACGCCGCTTCGGTGAGGATGCCTCGATCGTGCACGCCATCGAGTCTCATCACAACGAGGTGGAGCCGCGCACTCTCACCGCCGTTCTCGTGCAGGCTGCAGATGCAGTGTCGGCAGCCCGTCCCGGGGCGCGGCGCGAAGCGCTGGAATCCTACGTGCGTCGTCTCGAGCGGCTGGAGGAGATCGCTGCCTCGTTCGACGGGGTGGAGCGGGTGTTCGCAATGCAGGCCGGCCGGGAGGTGCGGATCGCAGTATCGCCGACCGTGGTTGACGATCTTGCAGCGAGCGATCTCGCGCGCCGCATCGCACGGCGTCTCGAAGAGGATCTGAACTACCCCGGCCAGATCGAGGTCACGGTCATCCGCGAGTTCCGGGCCACCGACTTCGCCCGCTGAGATGGCCGACGCAACAGCCCTCGGGATGCCAAGCGTCCGCACGCCGCGGGCGCCGCAGCGCATCGGACAGAGCTATCACATCCGGACATTCGGCTGTCAGATGAACGAGCACGATTCGGAACGGATCGGCGGACTGTTGACGGCCGACGGCATGGTGGCAACCCCGACGCTAGAAGAGGCGGATGTCGTCGTCCTCAACACCTGCACCATTCGTGAGAACGCCGACAACAAGCTCTACGGCTTCCTCGGTGCCCTGCGGGCCGTGAAGAACCGGCGTCCGGGGATGAAGATCCTCGTCGGCGGCTGCTCGGCACAGAAGGACGGCGACCTCGTCATGGAGAGAGCGCGGTGGGTCGACGCGGTCTTCGGCACCCACAACGTTCATCGTGTCGTCGACCTGCTCGACCACGTGGACGAATGGGGGCCCGTCACAGAGATCTGGGAAGAAACCACCTCGACCGACGACTTCCCCTCGTACCTACCGGCACAGAGAGAAACGCCGCACTCGGCATGGGTCACGATCGCCATCGGTTGCGATAACTCGTGCACCTTCTGCATCGTGCCCACTGTGCGGGGTCGTGAGATAAGCCGCCGTGTCGGTGACGTGATCGGGGAGGTCCGTTCCCTTGCCGCCGATGGGGTCACCGAGATCACGCTGCTGGGGCAGAACGTGAACTCCTACGGACGCGACCTCGAGCTCAACGGTCGCAGACCGGTCTTTGCCGACCTGCTCCGTCAGGTGGGGGCTGTGGAAGGCATCCGGCGGGTGCGCTACACCAGCCCACACCCAAAGGATTTCAAGGAGGATGTAGCGCTGGCGATGGCCAAGACGAAGTCCGTCTGCGAGCAGCTGCACTTGCCCCTGCAATCGGGCAGCGACCGCATCCTGGCGGCGATGCATCGCGGCTACAACGCCTCTCGGTTCCTCTCCCGACTCGAGATGGCGCGGGACATCGTTCCCAATCTTGCAGTCTCGACGGACATCATCGTCGGCTTCCCCGGGGAGACGGAGGACGATTTTGCGGCGACGATGGACGTTGTTGCCGCAGCACGGTTCGATCAAGCCTTCACCTTCCAGTACTCGCCTCGTCCCGGCACACCGGCCGCAACGATGGGCGGTCAGATCCCAAAGGAGATCGTGCAGGACAGGTTCGACCGTCTGGTGACGTTGCAGAATCAGATCTCGTTGGAGAAGAACGAGGCTGCCGTCGGGGGTGTCGAAGAGGTGTTGGTCGAGGGCCCTTCCAAGAAGGATCCAACGGTCATGACCGCCCGCACCCGGGGCAACAAGCCGGTGCATGCTCCGGGTCGCTATGAGCCGGGGACCTATCTCCGGGCCGAGATCACCCAGGCTGCTCCCCACCACCTACTCGGGAGAGTGATCTCCTGACTGCGATCGCCGTTGTCGGGCCCACCGCATCGGGCAAGTCGGAGGTAGCGCTTCAGATTGCCGAGCGCGTCGGAGGCGAGGTCGTATCGGTGGATTCGATGCAGGTGTACCGGGGAATGGACATCGGGACGGCGAAGGCGTCGCCTGCGATGCAGGCGCGAGTGCCGCACCACATGGTGGACATCAGAGACCCCGAGGACGACCTAGCGGTAGCCGAGTTCCAGGCCGAGGGGCGAGCTGTGCTCGAGCAGTTGGCCGCTGCTGGAGTCACGCCGGTGATCTGCGGTGGGTCCGGTCTCCACTTCCGCTCCCTCGTCGACCCGCTTCACTTTCCTCCCAGCGATGAGAAGGTCCGGGCCGAGGTCGAGGCGATGGATCCTGGAGAGGCCAGAGATCGTCTGCTACAGCTCGATCCGGCGGCGGGAGAACACGTTGATCTCGCCAACCCCCGCCGGGTGGTGCGGGCGCTCGAGATCGCCCTGGTGACCGGGCTCCTGCCGTCCGTTCGCGCCCGCTCGGCAGACGCTGCCGCGGTGCGTGATTACCGGCCACGTATGGAGTTCGTCGCGATCGGCCTCGACGCGGATGCCGAACTCGCCGACCGGGTTGAAAGCCGCTTCGACGCCATGCTGGCATCGGGTCTTCTCGAGGAGGTCGCAACCCTGCAGCCGCGGCTCGGGAAGCTGGCGGCGCAGGCTGTCGGCTACAAGGAGCTGCTGCCCGTTGTCGCCGGCGAGACCTCACTCGCTGCGGGCCGGCTGGCGGCTGTGCAAGCGACTCGCGCTCTGGCGCGTCGCCAACGAACCTTCTTTCGACGGGATCCGCGCATATCGTGGGTACCCTGGCATCCGGACGCAGCAGTGCGGATCAGCACCGCATTGGACCGCCTCGACGAGCAGGTGTCATGGACTTCGTGAAGATGCAGGGCCTGGGCAACGACTTTGTCGTCGTCGCCGGACCTGTGGAGGTCGATGCGGCCACCATCTCGGCGTGGTGTGACCGCCGTCGCGGCGTCGGGGCCGATGGCGTTCTCGAGGTCACCCCGATAGATCGAACGGCCGTCCGGATGCGGTATTGGAATGCGGACGGCGGACCGGCCGAGATGTGCGGCAACGGACTGAGGTGTGTGGCTCGGTTTGCGTTCGACCGCGGCTGGGTGGACGACAACGAGTTCATCGTGGTGACGCCGGTCGGGCCTCGACCCGTCCTGGTCAGGGAGAACGGGAGTGTTCGTGTGCTGCTCGGCGACCCGAGGCTGGGAGCCGACGTCCACATGGACGGGATTCACCTGCACACCGTTGACATGGGCAATCCCCACGCGATCCAGTGGGTCTCCGCTCCCGAGGAGGCCGCAGTGACAACGCAGGGGCCGCTGATCGAGGAGGCGACAACATTCCCCGACGGGACCAACGCCGAGTTTGCCGCAGTGACCGGTAGGGATGAGATCGAGGTTCGTGTCTGGGAACGCGGGGTCGGGGAGACCCTCGCCTGCGGTACCGGAGCTGCGGCTACGGCCTACCTCGCCCACGAGCAGGGCCGGGTTGGGGAAAAGGTGACCATGCGCCTACGAGGCGGGACGCTGCTGGTGAGCCTGGAGGACGACGGCGCCTGGATCGAAGGCCCGGCCGACTACGTCTTCAGCGGTTCGCTCTACTGAACTCTGCGCATGAGGGCGACAACGACCCCGAGGATTTCGACGCCCTCGCTGAACACCATCGGTGGATACGCCGGATTCTCCGCCTTGAGCACCACACGGCCATCGAGCCTGCGGAGACGCTTCACCGTGGCCTCTTCGCCGTTGATGAGTGCGGCAACGATGGTGCCGTCGCCGGCGTGACTCTGGCGACGCACGACGACGTAATCCCCGTCGAAGATCCCGACGTCGATCATCGAGTCGCCCTTGACCTCCAACATGAACACCGGATCGTCACCGACCAACTCCACCGGCAGCGGATAGATCTCGTCGATGTCCTCCTCAGCGAGAAGCGGCGACCCGGCGGCGATGCGACCCACCTTGGGGACGTCACGGACCGGGGCGCGATGCAACGACCGGGCGTCCTCACCCGGATCGATCACCTCGATGGCCCGCGGCTTGCTCGGATCGCGCCGGAGGTAGCCCGCTTTGACCAGTGCGGACAGGTGGCTGTGCACGGTGGAAGGTGAGCTGAGCCCCACCGACTCACCGATCTCACGAACAGACGGGGGATAGCCACGATCGGCGACGGTCTCCAGGATCAGGTCGAGAATTTCCCTTTGTCGGGCCGAGAGCTGTTTGCGATCCATTTCGGCTGCCTTTCTCGTGTTCGGATGAGATTAGCCCCGATTTCGCGAGAAGCCAAACATATGTTCGACTTGACAATCGAACAGGCGTTCGCTTATCGTACTAAACATGCGAACAAACGTTCGACTGAATGGGGACACGGAGCACCGCAACGGGGTTTCGGACGGACACAGCGGAAACGTGTCACACCCGCACGATACGTTCTGTTGGCAGGCCCGAGCTGCGGGCCGACGGTCAACGGCACCGGCTGGGGTCGTGATCGGGGAAGAGAAAGGAGCCAGGCGATGCCACGATATTTGACCGCTCCATCACGGTTCTTGGTCATCATCTCCACATTCGTGGTGGCGCTCGTCCTCCTTCTCGCTTCCTCGGTCATGGCGGCGGGGCCGGAGTCGGAGACCGTGGATTATCGGGTCCGCTCGGGTGACACTCTGTGGACGATCGCCGAGGAGACTTCGTCGGGCGGCGACATCCGGGACATCATCGCCGAGATTCGAGACCTGAACGATCTCGAGTCGAGCCTGATAGTCCCCGGGCAGACACTGGTTGTCCCGGTCGGGTGATTGCCGCTTCGTCGCCGCGGTAGGGCGGTGGCAGACGCCCTGGTACGCTGGCCAGCTAATGCGTTGCCAGATGTGCCAATCCGTCGACACCAGGGTGATCGACAGCCGCTCCGCCGAGGAGGGCAGGGCAATCCGCCGGCGGCGCGAGTGTCTTGCCTGCAACCACCGCTTCACCACCTTCGAGAGGGCTGCGTATCAGCCATTGGTGCGCAAGCGCAACGGCAACCTCGAGCCTTTCTCCGCCGACAAGGTACGCCACGGGATCGAACAGGCCTTTGCGGATCGTCCCGTGCCGGCCGGCACCGTTGAGGCGTTGGTCGCAGAAACCGAGAGCCTGTTCAGCCCAGAAACGACGGTGGTGTCTGCGGCTGCAATCGGGGATGCTCTGCTAGCTGGTCTGCGTGCGGCAGACGAGGTGGCTTATCTTCGGTTCGCCTCCGTCTACAAGGAGTTCACCGGGGCAATCGACTTCGAGCGGGAAATGGCCGCCCTGGAGGATCGCTCCTAACGCAAGTCACTAGAGCGCGGTCGGCGTCTCGCCGTTGGCGAGATCGATGACCTCATCGATTGCCCGCGCCAGGTCGATCAGGTCGGTATCCGTCTGGCGGCGGATTTGGGCGAGCGGTGTGATGAGCGCCGCATCGAGTTCGACCAACTGCTCCTCCAGTTCGGTCACCAACGCCTCGGCGGCAACCGAATCCTGGGTGCGCAGCGCTTCGAGATAGTCGATCTGCCAAGTGGCGAACTGCTCGTTGATGGAGCGAGCCAGATCCTGATGTGCGGACAGCGATACGTCGGTCGGCAGGTCGGCGAGTATCGATGCGGATTCGGCCTGGGCTGAGGCGAGCGCCACCCGAAGATCAGCCTGCGTCGCAGCATCCGCCTCGATAGGAAGTTCGGGGAGAACCATGAACCCGGCCATCAGGGAGCGGTACTCGACGAGATTGCTGATCCGCCGCTGGATGTTCTGTGCGGCCGTGGCCAGAGGTTCGAGACGTTGCTGGACGGGGACGAGCTCGTCGATCGGCTCCGAAGAGGTGAAGGGCGGCGCCGATGGCAATTCGGCTCGTCCGGCGGCGTCGACGGCAGATGCCTTGGCGGCCAGCACGGTGAGTTGAGTGGAAAGGTCATTGAGGGCGGAGGTCGACGCAGTCGGCTCGGTGGCAACCTGGAGTGATGCCTGGGTATCCGGGAGCTCGGCGCGGAGCTCCCAAAGCGCCGATGTCATCATCTCCATATGGGCATCGGCACGGCTCCGTGTGATCGAAGGAAGAAGGACGAGCCCTACCACGATCAACGCAATCACTGCCAGAGCAGCAATCACGGACGTCCACCGGAAGGGGCGGGAGGATTTGATCGTGCGATCCATGTCGTCCGGTTCCCACCCGTCAAAGGGGCTGTCGGGATCCTGGGCGGTCCATAGCTGACCGACCATCTCGGATGTGTTGTCTATCGGTCCGTCGTCATCGGGGGGCGGGACGATGTGGGGACGTTCCCCGGTCGTTTCGACTGGGCTCTCGGTTTCGGGTTCTTCGGGGAAGTGGACCGGCTCGGTCTCTCCGGTCATCCGAGGTGGCTGGACTACGAGGTCCGGCGGCGTCGCAGCAGGTGGGGAATCATCGGCAGCGGCTTCCGGATCGGCGTCGTCTGCTTCGAGCTCTGGTTCCGGTTCCGGGGTGCGGGTCTCGTCCTCTTCAAGTGCCGGTGGCGGCTCGAGCTCGGCCTCCTCTTCGGCCGGCGGGAGCAGTGTTTGCTGGACTGGCGGATTGAGAGTCTCGGTCTTGGCGGGGTCTTCCAGGAGCGCCCGATACCACGATGCATCGTTTCCCGGTAGGTCCCGTCTTTCCACTGTCTCCAAAGTGCGCCCTTGCTGTCGAATGCGTGCCCGACGACAATCTGTCGAGATGAAGATACCCGTATTGCGGCTCGATCCCGAACTATCCACGCCCGTCTCCGCTCACCAGGACGACGCCGGCATCGACCTCTACGCCCGCATCGATGCCGACCTCAGCCCAGGGGAGTGGGCCATGATCCCGACCGGGATCGCGGTCGCCATTCCTGTCGGGCACGCAGGGTTGGTTGCACCGCGCAGCGGTCTTGCCGCCAAGTATGCGATCAGCGTCGTGAACGGGCCCGGGGTGGTCGATGCCGGCTACCGCGGCGAGATCAATGTCATCCTGATCAACCACGGCGACGCCAGTGTGGCCCTGCGCCGCGGAGACCGCATTGCGCAGCTCGTGGTGGTGCCGGTTGCCTCAGTCGAGCTCACGGAGGTGGAACAGCTTCCCGATTCAGAGCGGGGCGCAGGAGGATTCGGTTCTACCGGGAAATAGCCCTTGCGGCGCCGTGTCGCCAGCTTTCACCGATCCGGCAAAGTGGTAACATCGCCGACACTTGCGGACGTAGCTCAGTTGGTAGAGCGCAACCTTGCCAAGGTTGAGGTCGCCGGTTCGAGCCCGGTCGTCCGCTCGCTGAGGGCGGTCAAGCAGGCCGCCCTCGACTTTCGGCGACGTGGCCGAGTGGTTAGGCAAGGGTCTGCAAAACCCTGAACTCGGGTTCGATTCCCGACGTCGCCTCCGGCGATAGAATGGCCAACAACGGGCGCTTAGCTCAGCGGAAGAGCGCTGCCTCGACACGGCAGAGGTCACTGGTTCAATCCCAGTAGCGCCCACTCAGAGAAACCCCCGGTCAGCGGGGGTTTTTCTATGTCAGGCCTCTTTCTGTGTTTCTCCTTTCTCGGTGCCGCGTGCACAACGCGTGCACGTCAGAATCGGTCCACGGCGGCTCGAGGTTGTCGGCGGCGTCCCGGTCGAGGCCTTCGGAAAGGTGGCCGTAGACGTCGAGGACGGTCTTGACGCTCGTGTGTCCGAGGCGAGCAGCGATGACGGCCGGGTGTGTGCCCTGTCGGATGAGGAGGGCCACGTGGCTGTGGCGAAGGTCGTGGAATCGCATTGGCGGGCCTACTGAGTCAGCGACGGCGGGGATCCAGAAGCGGCTGCGGAACGTGTTGCGGCGGATGGGTCCACCTTCTGGTGCGGTGAAGATCAACCCATCCGTGCCGGCCTGGTAGGTGGTGAGGTGCTCGTCGAGGAGCTGGGGGAGCCAGGTGGGGATGGTGATGGCTCGACGTGCGGCTGGGGTCTTTGGTTCTGAGATGCGGAGGTAGCCGCGGACTTCGCTCAGGGAGCGTTCGATTCGGATGAGGCGGCGGTCCGGGTCGTAGTGCTCGAGGTCGAGGGCGCTGATCTCGCCGAACCGGCAGCCGGTGTATGCCGCAGTGAGGACCATGGCCCGGTAGCGGGGATCGATGGTATCGGCCAGGTCGCCGATCTCGTTGGGGGATAGGAACCGCATCTCCGAGCCTTCCACTCGGGGCAGGGTGATATTGCGGCACGGCGAGCGGACGATCAGCCCGGCCTGGACAGCATCAGAGAAGATGCGGCCTAGGAGTTGATATGCCTTGCGGATGGTCGCGGGCGCATAGCCGTCGGCGTCGAGTTGAGCGACCCAATGTTGGATGTCGGTCGGCAGGACGGCACCGAGCGACATGTTGGCAAAGGCGGGGAGGATCAGGCTGTTGAGATAGGAATCGTCTCGGGCTTTGGTGGATGCGCGCCGGTTCAGCCACCCGGCCGTGGTCTGTTTGGAGAAGTCGCCCAGCTTGAGCTTGCCGGCGCGAGGGTCAACATAGGTGCCGGCGAGCTTCCGTGCCTCGACGGTGGTCAAGTGTCGTTCGGCGTCAACCCTGCGGTCGAAGTTCTTGGAGCGCTGCGCACCGGCCGGGTCACGCCAGCGGGCCTGCCACGACGTGCGACCGGACTTGTGGATCACCTTGGTAATCGAAGCCATGACACTCGTTCCTATTGGTCGGTTCTGGCCCGATCGTGCCCAGTGACCCTTCGACCAGAGTCTCACCAACCCTCTGATCAGAGTCTCATCGGCCTTGTCTCGGTGCTTGGGTCGGCGATAAGCGCCGTGGTGCGCGGCGGAGGCTGTCCGGCGGAGGTGGTTTGCACGGTTTACGGCCGGCACGCATCTGGATAGTGCCAAGGGTTGCGGAAACGCGGGATCTCTTCGCACGTGAGACTCCACTGAGAGGGTATGCCAGCACGATGAGTTCATAGAGGAGAAGCCTCAGAAGGAGCAACCCGATGACAGAGCAGCGATCCGCAAGCATGCCTACCGACAGCGTCCATGAGATCGCAACCGCGATTCGCGCCGAAACCCTCTCAATACCACACGCACCTGCAACAAGTTGCTGCTGGTCAACTGGTTGACCGGGAGGTGGTGGTGATGGGATTGGAGCGTGGCAGATTGGCGAACATAGACCGGAGACTGTTCTCGGAGTTGAGCCATGACGCCGGTCCACAGATGGTGAAGGTCCCCGTATCCGCTGCAGCATGGTCAACGTGGCGACGCTACTGCGAAGTGCTCGGGCTGACCATGGGGGAGGCGATAGCGGTGCTCATCAACTGTGAACTGGCCACCGTTGTCGATGAGGCCGGTGACGGGAGTGCAGCAGTGTTGACCATTCGCGCTGCCGAGCAGTTGGCTGCCCGTGACGCTGAACTCACGGTTCGGGAACGCAATGTCAAGGCGGTCGGGGAGAGGCAGCGGGCTTGGGGTGAGCGTCTTCGGGAGTGGGAGGATGACCTCGAAACCAGGGAGGTGCGGGTAGATGACGCATCTAAGTCGCTACGCCGCCAGCGGGACACCCCTCCGAAGGTCGGACGGAATGAGCGTTGTCCGTGTGAGTCGGGTCTCAAGTACAAGCACTGCCACGGCCTTCCTGCTCGACCACCGAACGTTGTTCCCAGATAACGGATGGCTAGCGCCGAGTGCCGGTTATCGGACGAGTTAGGGCGCTCGGGGTCGCTCCGAATGTGAGGGATATGGGCGGTCCGCTTTGCTCTCGACGCTGCAGCGTCGGGGATGACACTCCCGAAGGGTCGCCTGATTCCCGGAATTGGGATTCGGTAGCCGATGGCGGATAATTGCGTCACCGAACCCGGTAGCCAAGGGGAAGCATGAGAACGCGCCGCTCGACGTGCTTGATTGTTGTATTGCTGTCGGCGCTGGCGGTTCTATCCAGCGGATGCGAGGCCTGTGACTGCTCGCAACCCGGTGAGACCTACATGCCGCTGGCTGACATCGATCGACTAGTGCCGGACCCATTCCCGATGGACGTCGAAATCTGCGTCGGTGACAATCCATGCCGCACCTACACCGACGTCCCCAACCATCAGCAGATTCTCACCTTCAAAGAGATTGAAGCGTCGGAAACGACACCACCGATGCCACAGTTCACCATCACCTTCGTCGGCGAGTCAACGACGATTCTGACGCAGGACAGCTTCTCGATTCGGACCGTTGAGGTATCGGGCTGTTGCGCCGGGTGGAACCATCGCATCGAACCCCGAGACTGAGCCAGATCGATGCCTGTTTGGGTGTCAAGTAGTGTTTTGGGCGCGGTGCGACGGCTCGACGGGTGACGAGCTGGGTGGCGTAGGCTGG